>JAIUNP010000228.1 GCA_020161975.1 Pseudomonadota bacterium | reverse complement strand
GGGCAGCGGGTCGCGAAACACGATGATGAAAGTGCCGAGGAAGATCGCCAGCGGGATGACCCACAGGAAGGGCGAAGCCGCCACATCAGTGGACAGGTAGGCCGTGGAGGCGACGAGCAGGCCCGACGGGATCATCGACAGCACGATCCAGAGGCCAATGGTTTTCGCAGTCGGAGCCGGCGCCGCAGCGCTTGCCGAAGCAGCCTCCGCCTTGCCGGGATTGCGGATCGCAATGAGGCCCGCCAAGGCAATCAGCGCGCCGAGCAGCACGAAACCGCCCGACCAGGCCGCTGCCTGCTGTTTCAGCGTCAACGTCGGCTCGATCAGCACCGGATAGAGCAGCAACGCGGAAAAACTGCCGAAGTTGGAGGCTCCATAAAGGTAATAGGGATCGGATGCAGTGGGGTGCGAGGTCTTCGCAAACCAGGCCTGAAGCAGCGGTCCGTTGGCGGAGACCGCAAAAAACGGCAGCCCTACCGAGGCCGCGAACACGCCGATCAGCCAAAGCTCCTGCCCGGAAGCGGGCGGATCACCCAGCGTGGCGCTGATGCCGATGGGCAACGCCAGCGCGGTCGCGACAAACAGGCCCACATGCACGAGAATTGCAACCGGAAGCGGCAGAAATCGCGTCGACAGATGGGCGTAACCATAGCCGGCCAGCAGCAGCGTCTGGAAAAACACCATCGCCACCGACCAGACACCGGGCGAACCGCCCAAGAGTGGCAGCACCATCTTGGTGAACATCGGCTGGACCGCAAAGAGCAGGAACGCCGAGGTGAAGATTGCGGATACGAAGGCCGTCAGCAAGAGGCTGGAAGAGGCACTCCGGGTGCCGGGATTCATAGAAACAGATCCCATGGACATCGACGAGAACCTCGAATCACAGCACGCAATATTGCGCGGTGAACGCTATTCTGCAGCCATTAAGCCTTTCCTAACGAAGCTTGGCGATTTCCGCGCAACGGCGCAACGTCGCAACCACCAGTGGTCGACGGTCGAGGTTGTAGATGTCCACCTCGCGTCGCTGCCCTTCGAAGTCTGACCAGAGTTCGGCGACTTCAAAAGCCCCTGCCCCCGGCCCGCCCTCGCGATGCAGCCGCTGGTGCAGCCAGCGCTGGAGCAGCGTGCAGAACTGCTCGAACGCCGCCTCCCCGTCGCGCCCGGCCGTCGCCTCGGCCACCAGATCGAAGGCCCCGCGCTCGGCCCGGTCCATCTCTGCCAGCAGCGCAACCAGCCGGTCGTTGAAGGCAAGCCGCTTTGGGTCCAGCATGGCCAGCGCCTGCCGCACAGAACCATCCGACAGCGCCGCGGCCCGATCGTGCAGATCCCGCGCGGTGTCAACCAGCGCCGGCAGCGCCCTGGTGATCGTCAGAACCTCGTCGCTGGCGAGTTCCCTGACCGGCAGGGTGCGGCAGCGCGAGCGGATTGTTGCCATCACCCGGCGCGGCTGATGCGCAACCAGCAGGAACAGTCCACGCTGTGGTGGTTCTTCCAGCGTTTTCAAAAGCGCATTGGCGCTGTGGCTGTTGAGGTCGTCGCAGGCATCAACAATCGCTATGCGATAGCCCCCGCCAGCCGCAGTCTTGTTGAAGACATCGAGGCCCTTGCGAGCGAAATCCGCCGAAATCTCGGTCGGCACCGACTTGCGCTGCGGATCATAGGCGCGCCGGATCACCGACAGGTCGGGATGGGCGCTGGCGGCAATCTGATGCGAAACCGGATGCCGTTCCGACACATGCAGCGAGCTTGCCCGCTGAACATCCGGGTGGCCAGGGTCGGGATGGGCCAGCAGGAAGCGGGCGATGCGATAGGCCAGCGTCGCCTTGCCGATGCCTTCCGGCCCGCCGATCAGCCAGGCGTGATGCAGCCGCCCGGCGCGGTAGGCATCAAGAAACTCGCGCTCTGCCGCTTCGTGGCCGATGAGGGACAGCATCTCACGCGGATGCGGCGCGTTGGCGAGGCGATCAACCTCCGGCACATCCGAGACCGGTCCTGACAGGATTTCGAGGCTCATCGCCCGCCTCCCGCCGCCAGAATGGCAGCTTCCGCTGCTGCCAGAACGATGTCTGGTGGCTGGGTCGCATCGACCACGCGACAACGTGCCGGCTCGGCGCGCGCGATATCAAGGAATGCGGAGCGGACCTTTTCGTGGAAGGCCAGCGATTTCGCCTCGAACCGGTCGCTGGTCGCCAGCGTCGCTCCATGACGGTCAGCCGCGCGGGCCATGCCGATCTCGGGCGGAAGATCGAGAATAAGGGTGAGATGCGGGCGCAGCCGCCCGATGGCCAGCGTTTCCAGCCGGCGAACGACCGAGGCCGGCAAATCGCCCGCCGCGCCCTGATACGCCCTTGTGGAATCAATGAACCGGTCGCACAGCACCAGCCGGCCCGCTTTCAGCGCCGGACGAATGGTGGCGCGCACATGATCGCGCCGTGCAGCGGCGAACAGCAGCGCCTCGGTGGTTGCGTCAAAATCGCCGGTGGTACCGCCCAGCAAAACCGCACGGATCGCCTCCGCCCCCGGCGAACCGCCCGGTTCGCGCGTCTGCACGACCGTGCGGCCATGCCGGTCGGCGAACAGTGCGGCAAGTCGACGGATCAGCGTGGATTTGCCCGCTCCCTCGCCGCCTTCCAGCGTCACAAACGTCCCCGCGCTCACGGGGCTGCGTCGCTTTTCTTGGTGAGGCGCTGGAAACCGTTGCGGATCAGACTGCGGCCAAGTTCAACCGCACCATCGGTCGCCCGCTGGGTCAAGGTTCCGCGTGGCACATCGGCTGCGGTAACGAGCGGCGCTTCCAGCACCTTTGCGTTACCGCGAAACACCTGAATCCGCGCGACCTCGGCGCCCGTGGCAACCGGCGCCAGGATCGGGCCACGATAGGTAATCCTGGCGCTCATGCGGTCCGCAGCGCCGCGCGGCACCGGCAGGCGGATATCCGCCTTTGTCACGAGGGGTACGCTGTCACGGGCGCCGCCATGGATTTTCGCCTCGCCCACCTCGGCTCCGCCATTGAAAATCGTCTTGATCTCGAAGGAGCGGAAGCCCCAGTCGATGATCTTCTTGGCCTCAATCTGACGATCCCGCGCGGTCTTGAGACCGCTCATCGCGACGATCAGGCGCTGGCCATTCTGAACGGCGGACCCCACCAGAGAATAGCCCGATTCCTCCAGATAACCGGTTTTCAGCCCGTCAGCCCCCATGTCCATGGTGAGCAGTGGATTGCGGTTCTGCTGCCTGACCTTGTTCCACAGCATCTCGCGCTGGGCGAAAATCTTGTAGTGCTCGGGATAGGTGCGGATGATGTGGTCGGCGAGGCGCACCATGTCGCGCATCGTGACCCGCTGTCCCGGATCAGACCATCCCGTTGCATTCCTGAAACTCGACCGCGTGAGGCCGATCGCCTGTGCCCGCTCGTTCATGAGGTTGGCAAATGTCGCCTCGCTGCCGGACATGCCTTCGGCCAGCACGATGGCCGCATCATTGCCGGAAGCCACGATCAGACCCTGCAAAAGATCGCTGATCTTCGGACGGGAATTAGGCGCAAGGAACATGGCCGATCCGCCCGCCGGCGCTCCGCCCCGGCGCCAGGCATTCTCGGACGTGACGAATTCATCGTCCAGCTTCAGCCGGCCTGCGTCGATTTCCCGGAAGATCACTTCGGCCGTCATCAGCTTGACGAGACTGGCGGGCGTTACCGGCACATCGCCGCCGACATCGAACAGGATGCCGCCGGTCTCCGCGTCCATCAGGACGATCTGCGGCGCCGCAGACTGAAAGTTCTGCGCAACAGCAACGCCCGGCGCGAGCCAAAGCAGCGCGGTCATCACCACGCCGGTCAGTGGACTCATCAAACGTTGCATCACCCCGGTCACACTGCCGTTGTGACGCCAATTGACACTGAAATCAACGGATCAATGATGAACCGCCGCCAGCTTCACAGCCTTCTGGCTGTTCTGCGACAGCCGCGCCGGGGCCGGCAGCGCCTTGGTGGCCCGGAGCGGCGACGAGGCGCCGGGAATCGTGCCAAGGTCGAACGGGCGGGATTGCGGCACGGGAACGCCGCGCACGGCTTGCATCGCCGCCGCCGGCACAGCCGCATTCGTTGGCGTCGCATCGTCATCCGCATCCGTTTCCGGCACAGCGGAGGCCTGGGGAGCGGCGCGCGAGGCCGCAACGACCGGCGCGCGAGAGACAGCCGGTCGCATCTGTACCGGATCGGCGGAGGCAACCTGCACCACGCCGCCGCGACCGAAGGAGGCCGGAATGCTGTCGGAATTTGCAGCCGTGCCATCCGTGCGCAGCGACTGGGCAAGGCGGATATCGTCGCTGCCGCCCAGGCCCGCACGTCCGAGATAGTCGATGCGGACGCGGGTTGTGCCCTGCCCCTTGAAATCAAGCGCATTTGCCACGCGCTCGGACACGTCCATCACGCGGCCGCCATGGAACGGCCCGCGATCATTGACGCGCACGATGATCGAATGGGAATTGCGAAGGTTGGTGACGCGCGCATAGCTTGGGATCGGCATGGTCGGATGCGCGGCGGTGTAGGATGACCGGTCGTAGACCTCGCCGTTTGCGGTCTTGCGGCCGTGGAAGGCAGCACCGTACCAGGAGGCAAGACCGGTCTGGCTGTGGCCGACGGGGCGCTCGGACGGGGTATAGGTACGACCCGCGACGCGGTAGGTGTTGCCGACGTGGTAGCGACCGCCGCCCTTCGGCACCGGCTCGCCATCGGCCACCACACGCGGGCTGGCATAGCCGTATTTCTTGGCATCGGCGAAAGCGCCAATTTCGCGGCTGTTGCTCGCGGACCGCTGCTGGGGCTGGCTGGCGCAGTTCGCGACGGTCAAACCGACCACCGTAACCACGGTCAACCGCGCAAGGCGCCCTGCGGGCAAAAGGATGGCAAAACGGCTTTTGAGCGGCACGCCGATCACCAGCGCCCCCGATGTCATGACAGTCATGTCTACTCCGTCGATGCGGCTCTTTACGCGAAACCGCTCGATTTGATCAATCCGGACAATGGACTGATCAGGTTTAACGGCAGTTTAAAATACGCCCCCGCCGCCGACAGTAATCATCTGGCGGCGAGAGGGGAGCCGGAAAATTGCGGCAATTTCGTGTTCGCACGGCCTCGGTCGGCCAAGGAAGGACATGGATCAAACACGTTCGTCGATACTAACCCAGGCCAGAACACGCTGAACTTGCAGCATTTGTCACCGCCGAAGCCTTGCCGGCGCCGCCAATTCCGACACCGGTGGCAACTTGCGTGCCGCACTCCTGCGCAATGGTCTTGCCAGCGCCCCTGCAAGTGCTGTAGCCAACACACACCGGAAGGGTGGCCGAGTGGTTTAAGGCAGCGGTCTTGAAAACCGCCGTGGGTGGAAGCCCACCGTGGGTTCGAATCCCACCCCTTCCGCCATGAACTTCAACTTGTAAGTTATTGTCATATAATGATTGTTTTTGGCTGCCATTCTATAAAATGACAGTCCGGTGGAATTGGTCTGTGGCTGTCGCCATGACCTTGAGGGGCGCCGGTTTCGCGGCTCGCCAGCCTTATGATTCAGCAGACGATGATTGACGGCAGCGAGCCGCCATTCACCTACAACATCCCCAGAATGCGGGGCAGGAACAGCGAGACTTCCGGCACGTAGGTGACGAGGGCAAGGAAGATCAGCATCGTCAGCAGCCACGGCCAAACGGCCACGGTCAGTTCCGTGATACCCATCTTGGTGATGCCTGAAGCGACATAGAGATTGAGGCCTACCGGCGGGTGGCACATGCCAACCTCCATGTTAACTACGATCAGAATGCCGAAATGCACCGGATCGATGCCGAGCTTCACCGCCATCGGGAACAGGATCGGCGCCATGATCAGCACGATGGAGGACGGCTCCATGACATTGCCGGCCAGCAGCAGCAGCAGATTGACCAGGAGCAGGAAGACGATCCAGTTGACGCCCGCACCCGAAATCCAGCTGGCCATGGCCTGCGGAATGTTCTCGTGCGTCATCAGGAAGGAGAACAGCACTGCGTTGGTGATGATGTAGAGCAGCATCGCCGACATGGACGCCGAGGACAAAAGCACCTTCGGCACGTCTTTCAGTGTCATGTCCTTGTAGACGAAGACGGCAATGACGAAGGCATAGGCCGCGCTGATTGCCGCCGCTTCCGTGGGCGTGAAGACGCCCGAGTAGATGCCGCCGATCACAATGACGATGAGCAACAGCCCCCAAAAACTGTCACGCAGGGACGTCCAGCGCGTGCTCCAGCTCGCTTTGGGCATTCGCGGATAGCCGAACTTTCGTGCGCGCCACCAGGTGGTGAAGCCAAGGCTGGCCGCCAGCATCAGGCCCGGGATGACGCCTGCCATGAAGAGTTGCCCGACCGAGGCGGACGATACCTTCTCGCCTGTCGGCCCTTCCACCACCATGCCGGAGGTCGCCACCGCATACATCACCATCACGATGGACGGTGGAATGAGGATGCCGAGCGCGCCGGACGTGGTGATGATGCCGGCGCCGAAGCGGTTG
>JAIUNP010000227.1 GCA_020161975.1 Pseudomonadota bacterium | reverse complement strand
AGAGCCGTTCGCACTTTCTCCGATACGCCCAATCACTCATCGAAAGCGGCGGCGATCTTCTCCGCTTTTGCGAAATTGAAGATCAGCAATCTTGGCTCATGGTCACGATGGAAGTCCATTGGGACCACATGAAGTCGAGGCGCGTATTGGTTACTGCTATCAGGCAGAAACCGCCCTTCGAATTGTCGCCGCGTGAACTCGATGTGGTTTCGCTTGTTGCTGCGGGTTTGAGCAACGGCAATATTGCTGCAATGCTGGAGATAAGTCCGCGCACTGTCACAAAGCATGTTGAAAACATCCTTCGAAAGACAGGGCAATGGACGCGCACTGGTCTTGCGGCGCTTTCTCTGGAGCTGGGAATTCTTCGTCCTCCCGGAGAGACCGACGATGGGCCATTCCAGGCTGCGTCGAACCAGCTTGCACGGCTGCATCGATTGAAGCCAAAACCGGTTCGTTCTGCCGCAGGACGTGGCGGTTCCGCCATGCCGGTGGTCATCGGCACTCCCTTGCCCGTGTGCGAACTGGCTTCAGATGATGCAATCGAGA
This sequence comes from Pseudomonadota bacterium, assembly GCA_020161975.1. Classification (GTDB taxonomy): domain Bacteria; phylum Pseudomonadota; class Alphaproteobacteria; order Rhizobiales; family Beijerinckiaceae; genus JAIUNP01. The sequence continues at coordinate 6,007 of JAIUNP010000227.1, read as the reverse complement.
TGGCAAATGGCGCTGAGATGGCGGTCGCTGAGATCAACTCGCGAGGCGGAGTGCTTGGCCGTGAGCTGAAATTGCTCACAGTGGCCTGCGACGTCACAAGCCCGCAATCGGTGCAGGGTGCCTATAGGCATTTGATCGATACCGAGGTTGATGCGATTGTTGCTGGCTATTCGGCCTGCGAGGTCGAGCTTCACGAAATCATTGCAGACTATCGTGCGCCCTATCTCCATGCGGCAACGATGGACAGCGTTGTTGAACGCGTACGTCAGGAGCCTGAAAAGCTCGGCAATATCTTCCAGGTCTGTGCCAGCGACGTTCACTACGGTCCTGCCTTTGGCCGCTTCGTCCAGCAACTGGAGGCTTCGGGCAGTTGGAAGCCGCACAACCGCCGAATAGTTGTCGTTCAGCCGCGTTGGCCGGGGATGGACGTCGGGGTTGCAGGCCTTGAACGCATCCTGTCAAAAAGCGGGTGGAAGATAGACATCATCGACGGGCTGCCCCTGCGCAACATCGACTGGCCTCCTGTCGTCTCGAAAATCCACGAGCTCAGCCCTTCGATCGTGTTTCTCGCATACTACTTTTCTGAAGAAAGCGCCGCCTTTCAGCGTGCCTTTCTTGCGAATCCACTCGACTCGCTGATCTACACTCTCTACGGCCCTTCCATTCCATCCTTTCTGAGCAACCTTGGGCCTTCTGCTGAAGGAATTCTTTGGGCAACAGTAACTGGCATATATAACGACGCGATAGGCCGGACTTTTGCCGAGGGATACAGCCGCCGGTTTGGCACGAAACCTGGCCGCTCCCACGCAGGTATCGCCTATGATCGTGTGCGCATTCTGGCCGACGCATGGGCGAGGGCAGGAAATCCGCGAGCGTTCGATCGGGTCGCCGACGAACTGCGCCGAGGCATACACCGTGGCGTCAACGGCTCGTATTTTCTCGGGAGTGCGGGTCAGGCGGCGCTGGTCTTTCCTGAGTCTACGCCCGACCCATCATTAGGCCAAGCTCACCTGGTCTTTCAGGTGCAGAGCTGCGACCACAGAATCCTGGCACCATCCCTTTATTCTGACGGTCATTTCAGGTTGCCACCCTGGTTCAGTCGCAGAAACTGAAGAGAGAAATAGATCCTGGCACGACTGCCATTGCCTAAAGCTCAAGCTCTCAAAGCATGCAGCGCATGGTTTGGTGCGCTCACATTGGTCAGCGCATCGGAGCCGGAATGAGGAATATCCGTTGATCGGACGCGGCATCTACGGCCTCACGGCTGTAGAGAAGAGGAACGTAGTCGCCGACCGCCCATATCGGTGCGAGATCTCCGAAATGCGGTGATCGCGGATCGCCAGATTGACCCGGCGTATTGATGCAGACACTGTTATCCCATTCGCCGACGTCGATCACCACCCGCAAAGATGCACCAATGGTAAGGCGGTAGTCCGTGAGGCGGTAGCTCATGTTCATCAGAACAGAGTCGCTGCCACCGACGCCCAATGGACCGACATCGAACGCCTTTGCTGAGTCAACAACCCGACCTGCAGGGTGCTCGAAATAGCCGGTGTGGATGCTGCTCCACTTCCAGGTCGTGTTGTCGGTGCCGAGACGTTCACGGCAATTCCGATAGGCTTGGCCCAGAGTGCTGCGAAGCAGTGTGTCGCGCTTCAATTCACTCAGCAACGCTCCCGGACGCTCTAGTACATTAAGAACACCAGCAGGGTCGCCCGGCCCGCAAAGCGGCGATATCTCGGGAGATTTCACAAGCCGTTGGATGAGGCCGGGACGCAGATAGGTCGACCACCACATTTCGAACAGCGCGGCGGCCGAGCTCTCTGCGCGCACGTGAAAATCCCACCCGCGAAGCATGCGAAATGCATTAGCCTCATCATCATCTGTTGGCTCGATATGGGATAGCAAATCCAGCAGACGCTCTGCCGGTTTCGAATAGACGTCGGTTTGAAAAGCTCGGGAAGCCGCAATATCGTGATTATCGGACGAGCTAAGCAGCTCAGCCAATCGATCCGCTCGTGAACTCTCGTACCATTCGTACCCGAATTGCTCAGGCCCGCCGGGCCAGCCAGCTGGAACATTCATTTCGTTGGCAGTAGCGACATAACCGATCGATGGATTGCAACTCCACGGCAGACGTTCGGGATCAAGATACCCTTCCCATTCGTAGGTTCCGTCGCCATGCACGGGCAGCAATCCATCCCAGTTTGAACGAACAGGACTGAAGCCCGCAGCCGTCCAGCCGACGGTGCCGTTTGTATCGGCGTAGACCTGGCTCGTTGCCGGAACGCCCCACCCCTTCATCAAGTCGCGAAAATCCGCGAAGTTGGTTGCCCGCATAGTCGCGATAGATCGGAAATACGGGGCCGTCCCTGGATCGGTCCAAACAGTTCGAACTGCAACAGCCCGCCGCTGCTCGCGGTATTCCGCGACCACAGGACCGTGGCGGGAAAATTTGAGAGTCTGCGTTGCTGAGGCGCCCTTTGGAAGCGCGACCAATTCCGCGTGAACGGTGAAACGCAACCACTCATCTTCATAGCGGTAGAGATCAGGGTCGTCAGGATGGGTCTCGTAGACATAAACGTCTTCCTGATCGTGCCCGAAAAAGAGCGTCAGACCGAAAGCCGAAGTTCCGTTGTGACCGATGCAGAATCCGGGAAGTGCTGGCTCTCCAGCGCCGATACCATCGAACTCCGGACATGTAAGGTGGACGATGTAACGCAATGACGGCAACGCATGCATCCGGTGCGGATCGCTTGCAAGAATAGGACGCCCTGTTGCTGTTCGGCTGCCGTGAATTGCCCAGTTGTTCGACCCTTGGCCAGCTGAATCGCGCAACACATCTCCCAAGGGGGAGACTTTGCGCCAGCGCTGCGCATCCTCCCTTGTTGCCTGGAGCCGTTCGCGGCACAGGGTCACTGGTGCAATTGCGAGCTTGAACGTGTCGAGGCAATCAAGCGGCAATGCACCTATTTCCGCGGCTGTCTCATTGCGCGGATCGCGCACGGGCTGCAGATTCTGGCGCAGTGCATCCACCTCCGGTGGAATATCCGCATCGAGTATGTTGCTGCGCAGTACTTCGGAAAGCGCATTTCGCATCCACGAATGACTACGAACTCGCACCACGTCTTCAGCTTTCCACCTGGCCGGGGTTGTGCCTAGCAATTCGAATTCCGGTGGCAGGCGAGATGGCTCGTTCAGACAAAGATCAATCCAGGCGTTGATACCAGCAACAAAGGATTCGCAGATTTGTCGGGCATCCGATGCGTAGGAAGCCCATTCCACCTCCATGTCGCCGCGATAGAGAAACAATCGCGCAGCGCGGTCTTGTTCAAGATAGCCGGGACCGAAATCGGCCGCCAATTCTCCCAGTCCACGCTTTCGCCACAGGTCGAGCTGCCAGAGGCGATCGCGAGCTGCATTGACACCCTGCACGAAGAAGAGATCGGCAAGCCCTTCCGCGCGAATGTGCGGAATGCCCCACTTGTCGACAATGATCTGTGCCGGAGCCTTCAGTCCGACAAGGGCGATCTCTTCCTCGCGCATGGGCTCTGCTCCTATGCTCCTGCATCCACTGGTAAGGACGGAGATTTGCCGACCCGCCATTTACGCACATAGCTCTCCAACGTCCCGAAGGTAACGCCATCCCTGCCACTTACATGTTCGATGAATGCTTCGAGCAGTAGCATTCGACCGCCACGCCCGATGACTTGCGGATGCATCGTCAGGTTGAACACACCAGAACCAATGCGGTCGTAAAGATAATCGAATTCATCAGTCCACATTTTTAGAACGTCGCGTGGGTTCTTGAACCCTGGATTCACATAACCAGGCGCGACAACGTATTCGAAGTGAGGGAAGTCATCGAGCAGCCAGGATACCGGCACTTCGACAAGGTCAACCGGCTTGCCGAATTTCCACGGCTCTGTCTTGGACCATTTGTCGCCGACCCGGCACCAGTAAGGCTCATACTCTGAACCCATGAGGCTGCTTTCGTAGGCGAAACCGAACTCCAGCAGCAACGGTATGGTGTTGGGACTGTTGTCCCAGGCAGGAGAACGATAGCCGACAGGACGAATTCCGACGACTTGATCGAGAGCCTCGAACCCGCGCTCCAGAATCCAGCGCTCCTGGTCGGGTGTCGTGGTGGCCGGGTTTTCATGGATCCACCCATGATGGCCGATCTCGTGCCCGCCCGCGACGATATCTTCAACTGTCTTGGGAAAGGCCAGAGCCGTATGACCGGGCGTGAAGAACGTCGCCTTGATCTTGTGATTGTCAAGCAGGCTGAGAATTCGACGCACGCCCTGGGCCCCGAACTCGCCGCGCGAAATCATGCTCGGTGACTTGGCGTCAAACGTGCCGATCCAAAGCGAATAGGCATCGTAGTCGAAAGTCAGAGCAACGTGTACGTCCTTCTTTGCCATGTTGGTTCCTTTCGTTTCTATTTCTGGGACAGCCAGCGGTGCACGCCATTTCGGAGTTGCCCCACCTGGTGCCGCTACGTCCGGCGAGATCTCGAGAACACATCGAGAGCAACCGCGCCCACGACGATCGTGCCCTTGATGACCAGTTGGTAATTGCTGCTAAGCGCCAGCGCGTTGAACACATTGGACAGCGTCGCGAGGATCAGCAGGCCGATGACCGTTCGCCACATCGCCCCTTCCCCACCCATCAGCGAGGTGCCGCCAATCACGACAATGGCGATTGCGTCGAGCGCAATGGAACTACCCATGTCAGCTTGACCGACACCGAGGCGTGATGCCAACACCATCCCAGCCAGACCTGAACAGATCGCAGTGATCATGTAGGTCGACCCCCGCAGCAGGTCGACTGGCATTCCCGAAAGACGTGCTGCTTCGGAGTTCCCCCCGATTGCAAAAATCGAACGGCCATACACTGTCCGCGACAGCACCAACGCGCCGAGCACGAAAGCCAGGATCAGCAACCAAATTGATATCGGGATGCCAAGCAGGCGCCCTGTTCCCAGGAGAGAGAATCCAAGATGAGATGGTGTCAGCGGCGCGGAATTGGAGACGATGTAAGCAAGGCCGCCAAACACTGAGCCTGTGCCGAGCGTTGCCACAAACGGATTCACGCGCAGCTTTGTGACAATGAGACCGTTTACCGTGCCGCAGACCAGGCTGACTGCAAATACGCATCCGGCAGCACCCCACAACCCGAAGGGATCTGCCCATTTTGCATATACCACTGCGCCCAGCGCAAAGATTGCTCCAACCGAAAGGTCAAACCCTCCACCGATGATGACAAACGTCATGCCGATCGCCACAATTCCAACAAGCGCGTTTTGACTGAGGACGTTTGTCAGGTTGATCGGGTCGAGGAAGCGCGGATGAAAGACAACTGCTGCGGTCATGACGGCGAGCAGTGCCCACACCATGCCGTATTCGACAAAGGAACGAACCAGGGCCTCCCTCACCTGTCTGGCGGTACCGTCTTTCGCCGACGTGGGAACATGGATCGGGCTGGCGGACGTGTCAGGCATTGTGGGTCACCCGAAATGCAGAATGGAGAATGTCATTCACGCCGAGAGGAGCGACGTGCCCGTCGAGCTCTGCAACGCGTCGACCCTCGGACAGCACGATCACCCGGTCACTGATCGCAACGATCTCTTCCAGTTCAGAGGAGACGAGAAGGATGGCGAGCCCCTCGTCTGCGCGGCGGCGAAGTGTGGTGAGGATTTCTTCCTTGGCCCCGATGTCGATGCCTCGTGTAGGCTCGTCGACCAGAAGCAGCCGAGGCGGACGGAATTGCCATTTCGAAAGCAATATCTTCTGCTGGTTTCCACCGGAGAGGCTCCGCACCGCTACTTCCAGCCGTTCTGGATCGAAGCCGTAGTCGCGAGCAACCGGTGCCACAGCTCGCCGCATCGCGACATCCGACACCAATCCAAGGTGCGCGACCTTGGAATAGCGCGTCATCGCGACGTTTTCTGCGGCGCTTCGGCCGAGCACCAGCCCCTGCGTCTTGCGATCCTCAGGGACCA
>JAIUNP010000226.1 GCA_020161975.1 Pseudomonadota bacterium | reverse complement strand
GAGGGGGCAGAATCCTACGCTAAGCCCTTTTCGGCCACCTGTATTCGCCAGTGAGCAGGATGTGGGCCCATCCGAGGGGTGAGATATGCGCTAGCAGGTCGGGTGAGCAATCCAACCCATTACGGCGGCGGATGGCGACAGCCTGACCGAGGTGCTTGGTGTTCCAGTAGATAATGATGGTGGTGAGCAGGTTCAGCCCGGCCATCCTGAAATGTTGGCCTTCGGTTGTCCGGTCGCGAATTTCACCTTGGCGGCCAATACGCAGCGCATTCTTGAGGGCGTGATGGGCTTCGCCCTTGTTCAGGCCGATCTGGGCGCGACCCGCTATGACCGATGCCCCAAGGTGTTCCTCTCAGCCATCGCCCTCGCGGCTCTCGTCATCTATTGGTTATGAATCCTGACCCTAGAAAAGGTCGCAGTGGCACTAGATGTCGATGCAGTGGAGTTGCTGCGTCCGTTGATCGACTAAATTATTGCGATCCAAACCTTTCATGGAATCCAAGCACACACGCAAAGGACCGTTTATTCCCCGCAATAATTGTCACACGCCTCAACACCCTCTGCGACCACATCGAGAAGGGCGTCCACGTCATTCAAAAGAGCTGTAATACGCGGACTGCTGATACGGTAGCGGATGAAGCGTCCATCGCGGTCGCTGGCGACAAGCCCACAATCCAAAAGACATCGGAGATGGTTGGAGACGTTTGATTGCGATAATTCCGTGCGCGTCACGATCTCGTGAACGGCCAACGGCGCTTCGCACAAGGCGTCCAGAATCGCGAGACGGCTTGGGTCCGCAAAGCCGCGAAACAGCTTCGCTCTTCGCTCGATGGCGGTGGCCCCGGTGTTGCGGTCGGCGACAACGTGGTCCATATCATTCCTCACTGATATGTTGTTTCTTGATTCACCCTAGCAGGAGTATTGCACCGATGGCCAACACCGAAAGCACCCGATCGACAGCAGATACGTCGCCCGTCCGTTACCGGGTTTCCGGAATGGATTGCGCCAAGGATGCCGCCCAGATCGAGCGGGCGGCGCAGTCTGCGGGTGTCGCGCCCGACGCAGTGAAAGTATCAGCGGCGACCCATATCATGACTCTGAAAGTCCCTGAAGCAAGCCTGCCGGAGATTGAAAAAGCCGTTGAGACAACGGGATATGGGTTCGACCGCATCGAGAGCGACGAGGACCTTCAGCAAAGTGCGGCCCATCAGGACCCGGGCTACCGCCGCGCGCTCTGGATCGTCGTGATTCTAAATGTCGGTTACGGCGTTCTGGAAATGATTGGTGGGTTTATTGCCGGGTCACAGGCGGTGAAGGCCGACGCGCTGGATTTCATCGGCGATGGCGCGATCACTTTCTTGGGGCTTCTTGCCATCGGATGGAGCCTTCTCTGGCGGGCACGCTCTGCCCTGATCCAGGGCATCTTTCTCGGCCTGCTTGGCCTTGGGGTCTTTAGCACGACCATCATAAGGGCATTCGAGCCGACAACCCCAGACGCCACATTGATGGGGATTCTGGGCCTGATTGCTCTTGTGATAAATGTCATCTCCGTGCTGCCGTTGTTGCGGTACCGCAAGGGCGATGCGAACATGCGCGCTGTCTGGCTTTTCTCGCGTAACGACGCCATCGGCAACGCCGCAGTCGTTATCGCCGCTGGGCTAGTGGTTTGGCTGGGCAGCGCTTGGCCCGATCTTATCGTCGCGTTCGGGATCGCCGGACTGTTCCTGCACTCGTCATGGGCGATCATCCGCGACGCGCGGGCCGATCTGAAGGCGGTGGCATGAACAGCCGCGTTCTCGGTGGGCTTTGCGCCATCGCCGCGTTTGGTGTTGATCAGGGCACCAAGGCTCTTGCCCTGAACTCCCCGGCGCTTGAGAACGGGGTCGAGGTTCTGCCCTTTCTCAACCTCGTGCGGGTTTTGAACGATGGGGTCAGCTTCGGTATGCTCGGCGGGGTCGTACCCTGGTGGGGTCTGGTCGCACTTGCTGCCGTGGTCGTGGCATGGCTGCTGATCTGGCTGTGGAAGGCTCCGGACAGGCTGACAGGTGCGGCGCTCGGTCTGATCATCGGAGGCGCGCTTGGCAATATCCTTGATCGTCTGCGCTATCAGGCGGTCCCTGACTTTCTGGATTTTCATTTCGGAACATACCACTGGCCGTCCTTCAACCTCGCTGACGTGGCGATTTTCTGTGGGGTGGCACTGCTGTTCTGGGACGGCTTTCGCGCGACGAAAGGTAAGCCGGGACATCAGGTACAAGACCAACGCGAGGGAAATATCACGGGGAGATAAACGATGTCCGGCATACCATCCGCAAAGGGCTTCGACAGCACGTTCGCCCAACTGCGCAACCCAAGGCCCGCACAAGACATGCCATCCAAAAGGAGAAATGCGATGCACATAACGCGCCGCCAAATTTTGACCGCCGTCGCTGGCATTGCCAGCGCCGCGCCGCTTGCGGCATTTGCGCAAGTTGCACCAACAATCCACGTTCTCAAAGACCCTAATTGCGGCTGCTGTCGCGCCTGGGTCGCCATTCTTAGGCAGGAGGGCTTTCGCGTCACCGAGGAGCGGAGCTTTGGGACTCTTATGATGCGTCACAAGCTGGACAACGGCATCCCGCAAAGAATGATATCGTGCCACACGGGCGAGATTGAGGGTTACATGATCGAAGGGCACGTGCCGGTCGCCGACATCCGCCGCCTGTTGGCTGAACGGCCAGATGCTGTCGGTCTCGCTGTTCCTGGCATGCCCTATGGGTCGCCTGGAATGGGCCCAGAAGATCAGCGTGAAGCTTATGATGTGTTCTTGATCCGCCGGGATGGTAGCAGCGAGGTCTTTATGAGCTATTCCGCAGCTTAGGGTCAGGATTCATAACCAGTAGATGACGAGGGCGGCGAGGGCGATCGCCGAAAGGAAGACCTTCGGGCACCGGTCATATCGGGTGGCGACACGCCTCCAGTCTTTGAGTCTTCCGAACATGATCTCGATGCGATTGCGCCGCTTGTATCGGCGCTTATCGTATTTGACCGGTGTCTTGCGTTTCTTCCGGCCTGGGATACAGGCGCGTATCCCCTTGTCCTGCAAAGCTTCTCTGAACCAGTCAGCATCGTAGCCCCGATCCCCGAGCAGCCATTTGACGTTTGGCAGGCCGCTGAGCAATGCGCGTGCGCCGATGTAATCGCTGACCTGTCCGGCGGTGACGAACAGGTCGATCGGTCGTCCCTGACTGTCGCAGATGGCATGCAGCTTGGTGTTCATGCCGCCTTTGGTTCGACCGATCAGACGACCACGCCCCCCTTTTTCGCGGCCATGCTGGTCGCCGTTCGATGGGCCTTGAGATATGTCGCGTCGATCATCACGGTCTTCTCTTCGCCGTGCTCAGCGGCCAGACCTGCCATCATCCGGGCGAAGATGCCTTTCTCGCTCCACCGCTTCCACCGGCTGTAGAGCGTTCTCTGATTGCGGCCTCGTCAAGCGTGGGGTTGTGTCCGTCCGGGGTCATGGTTCTCTCCGAGGTCGCATTGAGCGCCTCATGATGGTTTTCGGCGGTGGATCGTCTCCAATGTCTTGTGCGGGGTGTGGCGCCTAGCCATCCCATGCTCTACAGCGAGATCGATCAACCTCCGTCCCGTTGGGACTGCGCTCCCCGCTTCAGGGGCGGGAACTCAGATCAGGCGGTGGCCTCATTTGTCCATTGATAGTCGGTTCCATTTTTCCAGATCGTCAGCATCAGCACGGCGATTTTGCGGGCCGTCGCGACCGCCGCCTTGCGGAAGCCGCGACGGCCGGCCAGTCGCACGGCCCAGCTTTTGAGCCGCGAGAAACGTTTCACCTGGTGGATCACGGATGACGCCGCCTCGAAGAGTAGCCCGCGCATTGCACCGTCACCGCATTTCGAAACGCGGCCCGACCAATCCATCTCGCCAGACTGATGCCGCTTTGGCGTCAACCCAAGAAAAGCGCCCACATCCGATGTCCGGCTGAACCGAGCGGGGTCATCAACCAAGGCTATGAAGCTGAGCGCGTTGACCGGACCAACACCGGGGATTGTCATCAGGCGTCGCGCGCTCGCAGCGCTTCCACGCACGCCCCTCGAAGCGATGGAATTCCTTAAGTTTGAGCCGATCGGGTCGCACCCATTGGAAGATCGGCCATTGAATATTATCGAGCAAGTGAATCAGACCTTCACCTATCTTGCTGCGGTGAAGGCGGCTGATCTTTTGATGCAATGGCATCCAGAAGCGGAAGGGTTCAGGCTCGCACCTGGAGCGCACGCACCAAAAGGGACGCTCGATGTGGAAAGCCTCGCACCCGGTATTGTCGGTGCTGAGACGTTCGCTGCTGTGCGCCCCGAAAACAACCGTAAGCTCGCCAATGATCTGACGAAGTTGGCTGGTCGCACTGAACATCATCGCTACGTATTTTTCATATCGCCCGCGTTTCCCAGAACGGAACGTTTGCCGGAAAAAGAGCGGAACAGTGTGAAGGTTTATTCCATAGCATTTAATGCATGATGGCATGCAATGCGCCTTTCATGCTTCAGTCTATACTTCAGATTTCACGCTCATAACCTCGCTCAGGTGAGAGAATTTGCTCATTCAGCCGTTCCTTTTCGACCACATATCGCAATGTCGCCCCTCGATCCGACTGTCGGCTCATCTGTTCTGCGAGGGCAGGCAATCCTGATGCCTGATCCTTCCCAACAAACACCTCTGTCTGCCCACGTGCGCGCGTCATGGCCACGTAGGCGCAGACATGGTACCTTCGGCCGGAGACATTCGCGGATGCCTTGGGCCGTATCGTCGACGCCCATCATGGCCTGCCCTTTGCGCAGCACTGGGGCGCGGTGGAGCACAGCTCATCGGATGGGCAGTTCTTCGCTGCCAATCGTGGCAGTGGGCTCATCAACGCCAAATACGGACCCGATCCCGGCCTGAAGATCTACTCCTTCTTGTCGGGTCAGTACGGATCGTTCCATTCCAGTGTCATCGGGGCGACCGCAGGCGAAGCCCCCTTCGTGCTTGATGGCCTCCTGAGCAATCCGGCCAGCTTCGACCCTCTTGTGCATTACACAGATACCGGTGGCGTATCGGACCACGTCTTCGCCCTGTTCCATCTCTTGGGGATGACATTCGCCCCGCGCTTGCGCGACTTTCCCGACCGGCGGCTGGCATGCTTCGGAAGCGCGAAGGCGTGGCCCACCCTGTCATCCCTCATCGGGAAGCCCATCAACGAAGAAGTGATCCGGCAGCATTGGGGTGACATCATGCGTCTCGCCGCCAGCATCCGCGACAAGTCTCTCAAACCGTCTGAAATCCTGCGCAAGCTTGGAGCGTACCGCCAGCAAAACCGGCTCTACCTTGCCTTGGGTGAAATCGGCCGGATCGAGCGCACGCTCTTCATGCTCGACTGGATCGAAAACGCCGACCTGCGCATGGAATGCCACGCAGGCCTCAACAAGGGTGAAGCGCGACACTCGCTGGCTCGGGCCGTCTTTGCCCACTCACAAGGGCGCATTCATGATCGCTCTGATGCCGCCCAACAGAAGCGGGCCATGGCGCTCAACCTCGTCATCGCCGCCATCACGTTCTGGAATACGATCTACATGGACAAGGCCGCCAGCCACCTCGCGCAGACCACCCAGATCTACGACGTCAAGCTGCTTCCTCACACATCGCCCCTCGGGTGGGAGCACGTCATTCTATCCGGCGACTTCGATTGGCATTCTGGAGCCGCAGACCGCAAAATTGCGCGACCACTGAACATCAGGCCAGCCAGAGACTGGGGAACCTGATTGTGTTCGCTGAAAGTTCTTCCTTAGCGTGGTTCTACGAAGAAACCTTCCGATGGGGCCAGTTTGGCCTGGGCACGTCGCAGCCGTTGAGGTCGCGCCCGCAACCGACCTTGCCGCGATATTCTTTGGATCCTCCCGGGTACCCCGCCGCGACATCAGACCGGCGCGTTCAGGGCGGTGCGAACCATCACCGTCATTCCCAAAGATCGCAGATTGCGAGACTTGCCAGCGACCCGCGTAGGCCGGCGTTACATTCGGTTTGTCGCTTCAACTCGCTTCCTTTCTCGGGCTGGCCCCATCGACAGTCCGGGCGTTGCAAGTCGGGCGCTGTCGTTGGCATGGCCCTCCCTCTTTCCGGGTTCTTTCTTCCTGGGCCTGACACTGCCATTTGCTCGTTTGAGCGGTTCTGCCCTGCCGCTTCCCGTGATCCCGGCTCAGGCACTTCCCTTCGACTGACAATCCCCTAAGCCTGTTCGGCCTCTGGCTCGCAACCCCGCTCAGGTCCGGGCCGTGTTGGTCGCGTGCCGCTCCCTGCCCGCACCACCCCGGTCCTTCGGGGGTTTCCGGTGGCGAAAGGGCCACCGTGCAAGCCTCAGCCGACAGGCTTCATTCGGGTCTTGTCGAAGGGATGGTCCCTTCAGCCAGATACAGGAGCTACAAAATGCAGAACATCGTCATCCTCGCCGGCAACATCGGTCAGTCCCCGGAAGTCCGCACCACGCAAGGCGGGACCAAGATCACCAACTTCACCCTCGCCACCTCGCG
>JAIUNP010000225.1 GCA_020161975.1 Pseudomonadota bacterium | reverse complement strand
GGCCCCGCCGAAACTGTCGAGCCCCGTGATCGTGATTGTCAGGGGAGCGCACCGCACATCAGCCAGTGCCTCCTCAAGGTCGCGTGCCGTGCGCCCGTCAATGTCGCCGATGAACCGGAGCGTGATGTGATAATCGTCAGGCACAGCCCAGCGCGCGCCCGGCAAGCCGCCCCGCAGGGCGGATAGCGCCGAACTGATGCCTTCCGGCATCTTGAAACCTGTGAAGAGCCGCGGCATGAGCCCCTCCCGCGAATCAGCGTTTCCCAAGCATAGAGCGAACAGGCCCGATTTCCGAAACACGCCGATGACAGATCCGACTGAGAGCCGGGGATAAAGCGCCTGGGTACCCTATGGATCTGCCAATTTACAGCACCCTGTATGCCACATTTGGATAACGCATCCTCCCCTTGCCGGCGAGCCGGCTGCGTTGCATGCCAGCACCTTCGATTCGCACATGTGAGAGGGGAAACTCATGTCGGAAATCAGCGAAGTTCACGAATTAGCCGAAGAAGCCCATGGCCAACGGAACAAGGTCATCGCGCTGCTGATTGCCGCGCTCGCCCTGATGCTGGCCTTTGCCGAGGCCGGCAATGGCAACAATGAGAACGCGTCCATCGACCTCAATATCGAGGCCTCAAACCTCTGGTCGTTTTATCAGGCCAAGACGATCCGCATGACAACCATGCAAACGGCGGCCGAACAGGGCGAACTGGAATTGCCAAGAATCACCGATCCCGCGCAACTGGAGGCAGTGAAGAAGCAGATCGAGAAGTGGCGCGCCACTGCCCAACGCTATGACAGTGAGCCTGCGACAGGCGAGGGCCGCAAGGAACTCGCAGCGCGCGCCATTGCCAAGCAGGAGGAGCGAAAGATCACCATGCAGCGCAAGGAACTCTACGAGGTCGCGGCCAAGACTTTCCAGATTGGCATCGTGCTGGCCTCCGCGATGATCATCACCGGCCTGATGCCCCTGGTCTGGGCTGCGATTCTTCTTGGCCTCACCGGCGCGACCCTGATGGGTTTTGCGCTCTTTGCGCCGATGGCGATCCACCTGCCGTTCTGAGGCGTGGGCCGCTCGACAAAAAGGCGGGCTCAAAGCCCGCCTTCCGCCACCGTTCAGCTATGGATGGCGCGCTTTTCAACCGCCATTGCCGCTTCTTTCACGGCTTCGGACATCGTGGGATGGGCGTGGCAGGTCCGTGCGAGATCTTCGGAGGAGCCGCCGAACTCCATCAGCACCGCCGCTTCGTGGATCATCTCGCCCGCACCGGCACCGACGATATGAACACCGAGCACCCGGTCGCTGGCCTTGTCAGCCAGCACTTTCACAAAGCCGTCCGTCGTCCGGTTGGCCCGCGCGCGACCATTGGCAGAGAAGTTGAACTTGCCGACGGCATAGGCGACGCCCGCCGCCTTCAACTCGTCTTCCGTCTTGCCCACGGAGGCGATTTCCGGGAAGGTATAGACGACCCCGGGAATAACATCATAGTTCACATGCCCGGCCTTGCCGGCCAGCATTTCCGCCAGCGCCACGCCTTCATCCTCAGCCTTGTGCGCCAGCATCGGGCCGGTGATCACATCGCCGATGGCATAGATGCCCGGAACGTTGGTGGCGTAGTGGGCATCGGTGACGACACGCCCGCGATTGTCCAGCGCAATGCCGACGGCCTCAAGGCCCAGCCCCTGCGTGAAAGGTTTGCGCCCGATGGCGACCAGCACCACATCGGCACCGATGGTGGTCTTTTCCCCGCCCGCAGCCGGCTCGACATGCAGCTTCACGCCACCCTTGATCGTATCGACACCGGTAACCTTCGCGCCAAGGCGGAAGCTGATGCCCTGCTTTTCGAGAAGACGCTGGAGTGCCTTGCTGGCTTCGAGGTCCATGCCCGGCAGGATCCGGTCGAGATATTCGATCACCTCGACCTCTGCGCCGAGACGCCGCCAGACCGAGCCGAGTTCGAGGCCGATGACACCGGCACCGATCACCACCAGCTTGCCCGGAACCTTCGGCAGTTCAAGCGCGCCGGTGGAGGAGACGACCTGCTTCTCGTCGATCGTCACGCCGGGCAGGCCCGCGACCTCGGAGCCGGTCGCAATGCAGATCGCCTTCGCTTCCAGCACATTGGTCTTGCCGTCTTCCGCTGTCACCTGCACCTTGCCTGGGGCGAGGATCGTCCCGAGGCCAAAGTGCACGTCCACCTTGTTCTTCTTGAGGAGGAAGCCGACACCGTTGACATTGGCGTCGATCGTCTCCTGCTTGTGTTTCATCATGGCGGCCAAATTCAGCTTCGGCTTCGGAACATCGATGCCGAATGCCGCAAAACCATGGCCCGCCTCGTCGAACAGCTCCGAGGCGTGAAGCAGCGCTTTTGACGGGATGCAGCCGACGTTGAGACAGGTGCCGCCATGCGTCTTGCGCTTTTCCACCACGGCCACTTTCAGCCCGAGCTGGGAGGCGCGAATGGCGCAGACATAGCCACCCGGGCCGGTGCCGATGACGATGAGATCATAGGTCATGGAAAGATCCTTTACATGTGCGGGTCAGCGCCCGCCGCTGACAGTGATGAGGGTGCCGACGGCATAGGACGCCTTGTCGGAAACGAGCCAGCGCACGGCTTCGGCGATTTCCTCCGCCGTGCCGCCGCGCTTGATCGGAATGGTATCACGCAGAGCTTCCACCCGGTCCGGAATGCCCCCCGAAGCGTGAATATCGGTGAGGATCAGGCCCGGCTGTACGCCGTTGACGCGGATGCCCTCGTTCGCCACCTCGCGCCCGAGGCCGAGCGTGAAGGAATCGATGGCGCCTTTGGCCGCTGCATAATCAACATACTGCCCCGGCGCGCCGAGCCGCGGCGCGATGGATGACAGGTTGACGATGGCGCCGCCCTTGCCGCCAAGACGGGTGGACATGCGCCGTATCGCCTCGCGGCAGCAGAAAATCGTGCCCATGACGTTGATGTCGAACATCCGGCGCAAACGCTCCGTCGACATCTCGACCACGGGCTGCGCCTTGTCGACCACCCCGGCGTTGTTGACCAGCGCCGCGAGCGTTCCCATCCGGTCGGCGGCAGCGAAGATCGCGGCGACATCCGCCTCGCTCGCCACATCGCCCTTCACCGCAACAGCCTTGCGGCCCAGCGCGATGATCAGCGCCACAACCTCATCCGCCGCAGCCGTGTTGCCGGCATAATTGACCACAATATCAAAACCGTCCGCCGCAAGGCCGATGGCACAGGCACGGCCAATGCCGCGCGAGGCCCCAGTGACGATAGCGACTTTGGTCATGGCGCTCTCCTCGTCTCGGCCGGGCCGGTCCCGGTCATCACGACTTACAGCGACGCTCCCAAATCATGAATGCCCGCCAACAAGGGCGGGCATCACGACTTACGGGGCTTACAGATCCATCACGAGACGGGCCGGATCCTCAAGGCTTTCCTTGACACGCACGAGGAAGGTGACCGCCTCCTTGCCGTCAACGATGCGGTGATCGTAGGACAGCGCCAGATACATCATCGGGCGGATTTCCACCTTACCGCCGATGGCCATCGGCCGCTCCTGGATCTTGTGCATCCCGAGGATGCCCGACTGTGGCGCGTTCAGGATCGGCGTCGACATCAGCGAACCATAGATGCCACCGTTGGTGATGGTGAAGGTGCCACCGGTCATGTCGGCCATGGTCAACTGGCCATCGCGGGCGCGCTTGCCGAAGTCGGCAATCGTCTTTTCGATGCCGGCGAGGCCCAGCCGGTCCGCATCGCGCACCACCGGTACGACGAGGCCCTTGTCGGTGCCCACCGCGATGCCGATGTGGTAGTAATTCTTGTAGATGATGTCCGTGCCGTCGATCTCGGCATTGACGCCCGGCAGTTCCTTCAGCGCCTGCACGACAGCCTTGGTGAAGAAGCTCATGAAGCCGAGCTTCACGCCGTGCTTCTTCTCGAACAGGTCCTTGTAGGCGTTGCGAAGCGCCATGACATTGGTCATGTCCACCTCGTTGAAGGTGGTCAGCATCGCCGCCGTGTTCTGCGATTCCTTGAGGCGGCGCGCGATGGTCTGGCGCAGCTTGGTCATCTTCACGCGCTCTTCGCGGGCGGCATCATCGGCCGGCGAGGCAACGCGGGGTGCAGCGGGAGCGGCAGCGGGGGCCGCGGCCGGCGGATTGGCAATCGCTGCAAGCACATCGCCCTTGAGGACCTGACCGCGCTTGCCTGAACCGGCGTCAACCGAAACGCCTGTTTCGGCCATCAGCTTGGCAGCGGACGGCGCCGGCGGCATCGTGCCGGTCTGGACCGGAGCGGGAGCAACCGGAGCAGCGGCAGCCGGGGCAGGCTTTGCAGAAGGCGCGGCGGCGGCAGCGCCCTCGCTGATCGTGCCGAGCAGCGCACCGACACCGACGGTCTCGCCATCCTTGGCGATGATCTCGGCCAGCACACCGGCCGCCGGGGCATTGACTTCGAGCGTGACCTTGTCGGTTTCAAGCTCGCACAGCGCCTCGTCGGCCTTCACGGCATCGCCGGGCTTCTTGAACCACTTGCCGATGGTTGCCTCGGAAACGCTTTCGCCCAGGGTTGGAACGCGGATTTCGGTTGCCATTGTCTGTCCTCACCACCGGCCTTGCCGGCACTTGTCACGGGAAGCGGCCCGGCGATGCCGGGCCAGGATCATCGGATTCAGAAGGTATAGGCCTCATCAAGGAAGGCCCGAAGCTGGGCCAGATGCTTCGACATCTGACCGACGGCGGTGGACGCCGCTGCCGGGCGCCCGACATACCGGGCCCGCTTGGTCGCACAGCCCGCCTGCCCCAGAACCCATTCGAGATAGGGTTCGACGAAGGACCAGGCGCCCATGTTCTTGGGCTCCTCCTGGCACCAGATCACATCGGCCTTCTTGAACTGCTGGAGCTTGATGGTCAGCGCCTTCAACGGGAAGGGATAAAGCTGCTCCACGCGCAACAGATAGACATCGTCGATGCCGCGCTTCTCCCGCTCTTCCAGAAGATCGTAATAGACCTTGCCGGAGCACAGGATCACCCGGCGGATCTTGGAATCCTTGGCGAGCGTAACGGGCAGGCCGCCGCGCTCGGCATCATCGTCGAGGAAACGGTGGAACGACGTGCCGGTTTCCAGTTCCGCCAGCGTCGACTTGCAACGCGGATGGCGCAGCAGCGACTTCGGCGTCATCAGGATAAGCGGCTTGCGGATATCGCGCCGCATCTGCCGACGCAGAATGTGGAAGTAGTTGGCCGGCGTCGTGCAGTTGGCCACCTGCATGTTGTCTTCGGCGCAGAGCTGGAGGAACCGCTCCAGTCGAGCCGAGGAATGCTCCGGCCCCTGCCCCTCATAGCCATGCGGCAGCAGGCAGACGAGGCCGGACATGCGCAGCCACTTGCGCTCACCGGATGAGATGAACTGGTCGAACAGCACCTGCGCGCCATTGGCAAAGTCGCCGAACTGGCCTTCCCACAGCGTCAGTGCATTGGGTTCGGCCAGCGAGTAACCGTAGTCGAAGCCAAGCACCGCCTCTTCCGAGAGCATCGAGTTGATGACCTCGTAGCGCTTCTGCCCTTCCCGGATATGGTTGAGCGGCGTGTAGCGGTTCTCGGTTTCCTGATCGATCAGCACCGAATGACGCTGACTGAAAGTGCCGCGCTCGCAATCCTGACCGGAGAGACGCACGGCGTGTCCTTCGTCCAGCAGCGTGCCGAAGGCAAGCGCTTCGGCCATCGCCCAGTCAATGCCCTGCCCCGTCTCGATCATCTTGGCACGCGCTTCCTGGAAGCGCTGGATGGTGCGGTGGATGTTCATGCCCTCGGGCACGCGCGTGATCGCCCGCCCGATCCGCTTCAGCGTTTCGGCATCGACGCCGGTCTGGCCGCGCCGCGGATCATCCCGCGTTTCGGAGGCGGCAGCCTTGAGGCCCTGCCACTTGCCGTCCAGCCAGTCGGCCTTGTTCGGCTTGTAAGACTGGCCGGCCTCAAACTCCACATCGAGCCGCTGTTGCCAGTCAGCCCGCATCTTGTCGACTTCGGCCTGCGTGACCAAGCCTTCGCCGATCAGTTTGTCGGCATAGAGTTCAAGCGTGGTGCGATGCGCGCGGATGATCTTGTACATCAGCGGCTGCGTGAAGGACGGCTCGTCGCCCTCATTGTGACCGAAGCGGCGATAGCACCACATGTCGATGACAACCGGCTTCTGGAACTTCTGCCGGAACTCGGTCGCAACCTTGGCAACGAACACCACCGCCTCGGGATCATCACCGTTGACGTGGAAAATCGGCGCCTCGACGATCTTGCCGAGATCGGACGGATAGGGAGAGGACCGCGAGAAGCGCGGATAGGTCGTGAAGCCGATCTGGTTGTTGATGATGAAGGAAATCCAGCCGCCGGTCCGGTAGCCCTTGAGGCCCGAGAGACCAAAACACTCGGCCACCACGCCCTGCCCGGCGAAGGCTGCGTCACCGTGGATCAGCAGCGGCATCACCGCTGTGCGATCTTCCGGCGGGCAATTCTGCTGGTCCTGCTTGGCGCGGACGCGGCCGAGCACGACCGGATCGACGATTTCCAGATGCGACGGGTTCGGCGTCAGCGACAGGTGGACGCGGT
>JAIUNP010000224.1 GCA_020161975.1 Pseudomonadota bacterium | reverse complement strand
CAGTCGTGACCGGTTGTGTCATAGCCGGTGACGGGATCGATCTCGCGACGGTGCGATTCACTCATGGCGCCGCCCCTCGTCCGGGAGGATCGACCGGGCGGCGGCTTCATAGGCAGCACGGCGCGCAGGATTGTAGGCCCGGATCACCACGATCAGAAAGAAACCCATCAACCAGGCAAGGCCGACGGTCTTGGCGAGATAGATCAGCGTGTCATGCATCATTTCGCAGCCTCTACCGGTGGTGTGTTCTGCACGGACGTCAACGTGCCGAGCGATTGAAGATAGGCCACCAGCGCGTCCAGCTCCGTCAGCCGCGAGGGATCGCCATCGAAGGCACGGACAGCGGGGCGCTCGCCATAGCGCTTGGCAAAATCCCCGGCAGCTTCACTGTCAGGGCGGCTCTGGGCCGGCGCATCCGCTGCGGCGGCCGCAATCATGGCCTTGTCATAGGGTACGCCCAGCCGGGCGAGCGTTGCGAGGGAATCGGGCAGCAATTCCGTTTCAAGAGACTGGGTCAGCCACGGATAGGACGGCATGATCGAGGCAGGGACCACAGAACGCGGATTGATCAGATGGGCGACATGCCACTGGTCCGAATACTTGCCGCCCACGCGAGCCAGATCAGGACCGGTGCGCTTTGAACCCCAGAGCATTGGGTGGTCGTAGGCTGACTCGCCTGCCCGTGAATATGGGCCGTAACGGTCGATCTCGTCGGCGAGGCTGCGCACCATCTGGCTGTGGCAGGCGTAGCATCCTTCGCGCATGTAGATCTTGCGCCCGGCGAGTTCCAGCGGCGTCTGGGGGCGGAGATCGGCCGGCAACTTGACGGTTTCAGCGATGGTGAAAAGCGGCGCGATCTCGACCAGCCCGCCGACTGAAGCGGCAGCGATGATCCCGATCACCAGCCCCATCGAGATTTTCTCAAGGTTGTAGTGCAGCTTCAGCATCGCCTCACTCCGCCGGCTCGGGGATCAGGGGCCGATCGATGGCCTCGCCATGCGCTGTCCGCACGGTCAGATAGCAGTTCCAGGCGCACAGGATCGCCCCGGCCAGGAAAAGGGCCCCGCCAATGGTGCGCAGCAGGTAGTATGGCGCCATGGCCTGCACCGATTGCAGGAAACTGTAGGAGAGTGCACCATTCTGGCCATATGTGCGCCACATCAGGCCCTGCGTGATGCCGGCGTTCCACATGGCAATGACGTAGACAAGCGTGCCTGTGACGGCGAGCCAGAAATGCCACTCGATGGCTCGCGGCGAGGCCATCTCCCGACGCCCCGACAGTTGTGGCACCAATGTGTAAATCGCGCCGAAGACAATCATCGCTACCCATCCAAGGGTGCCGGAATGCACATGGCCCACTGTCCAGTCGGTATAGTGGGACAGGGAATTGACCGGGCGGATGGCCAGAAACGATCCCTCGAACGTCGACAGCCCGTAAAAGACCGCAGCGACAAACATGAACCGCAGGGTCGCATCGTCGCGCACCTTGCTCCAGGCCCCGTTCAGCGTGGCGATGGCATTGCCGGCGGAGGCCCAGGATGGCACCAGC
This sequence comes from Pseudomonadota bacterium, assembly GCA_020161975.1. Classification (GTDB taxonomy): domain Bacteria; phylum Pseudomonadota; class Alphaproteobacteria; order Rhizobiales; family Beijerinckiaceae; genus JAIUNP01. Next base: position 5,076 of record JAIUNP010000224.1, on the reverse strand, counting down.
AGGATGACCGAGAATGTCATTCCCAGTGTCTGCACCCAGTACGGCAGGGCGGTGTAGTGCAAGTGGTGCGAGCCGACCCAGATGTAGAAGAAGGTGATGCCCCAGAAGCTGATGATGGACAGCCGGTAGGACCAGATTGGGCGCCCCGAACGCACCGGCAGGAAATAGTAGAGCATCCCCAGGAAGCCCGATGTCAGGAAGAAGGCCACCGCGTTGTGGCCATACCACCACTGAACCATTGCATCCTGCACGCCCGACCAGATCGGAAAACTCTCTGCCACGCTCCAGCGCACGGGAAGGGCAAGATTGTTGACGATGTGGAGGATGGCCACCACCAGGATGAAGGCCAGATAATACCAGTTGGCGACATAGATGTGCGGCTCGTTGCGGCGTGCCAGCGTGCGCAGATAGAGAATGAAGTAGGTGACCCAGATTACCACCAGCCACAGGTCTGCATACCATTCGGGCTCGGCATATTCCTTGGACTGGGTGCTGCCCATCAGATAGCCGGTGACGGCCCAGAAGCAGAAGAGATTATAGCCGATCAGCACGGCCCAGGGACTGACAGAGTCGGCCAGACGCGCCCGCGAGGTGCGTTGCAGGACATAAAATGAAGTGGCGATCAGCGCGTTGCCGCCGAACCCGAAGATGATCCCGGTCGTATGCACGGGGCGCAGGCGCCCGAAGCTGGTGGCCGGCCAGAGCGGTGTCGCCTCCGGCCAATAAAGCAGGGCGGCGACCCAGACGCCAACCCCCATCGCGATCACCGCCCAGACCAGCGTCATCACGATGCCGAACCGGGTCGGCGCGTCGTAGTATCTGTTCTGCCTGCCGTCCGTCGTATCGGGATCGAAAACCGCGCCGCCCAGCAAAATCACGAGGCCGATGCCCAGGCCGAACGCCATGAACCCATGGACCGCCATCACCTGGTGACGCGCCGCCCCTGCCATCGCCAGGCCCATCACGGCCAACACGACTGACAGGACCGCGCCGGTCCGACGTTCGCCAACGGTAAGTGTTGCGATCATCGCGTCGTGCCTTTCTCTGTCAGGCCGCAAGCCTTTCCGGCAGGGCCAGATCGGCGAGGGTGGATCGGTTCAGGTCTTCGATAAACTTCGTCCTGGCCCGTCGCAGTCTCGACTTGAGACGGCAGCAACCCTCAATGCTGCACGTACCGCTGTCCGGGCGGAAGCATTCGACCAGAACCTGTTCCCGTTCGAGCAGCTGCACCACGTCGCCCAGCCGGACGGTTGCAGGATCACAATTCAGCACCGCCCCGCCGCTGCCACCGCGCCGGGTCCGGACAATGCCACCACGCGCCAACTGCTGCATGATCTTGGTCAGGTGGTTGCGTGATAAACCGAACTCATCGGCCAGTTCAGAGGTCGAGAACGCGTGATCGGGCGCGCTCGCCATCCGCATCAGCATACGAAGACCATAATCCGTGAAAGAGGTTAGCCGCATGGGAACTCTTTGGCAAGTTGAATAAGTATTTACAGTACCGATTCGAGTGCCTATGTCTAGGCCAAGCTCGCGACCGCAGGCGCCGCGGGCAATCTGGCGAGCCCGTCAATGTCTCTCTCGGACGGGCGACGCAGGGCGAGCGGACAGATGGCGACAACGGCAGAACAAGTGCGGGCCTGGCGCGGCCCAACGATCCTGAGTTACGGGTTCCGCCCCTTCTTTTTCGGGGCCGGAATCTGGGCATCCCTGTCAATGGCACTCTGGATACCGATCCTGTCAGGGGACATGACGCTACCGACGCGGTTCAGTTCGATTGACTGGCACGCCCATGAGTTCCTGTTCGGCTATCTCGCCGCCGTCATCGCCGGGTTTCTCCTCACAGCTGTGCCGAACTGGACCGGGCGGCTTCCGATTGTCGGTTGGCCGCTTGGCGGACTGTTTGCCTTATGGCTGATCGGGCGGGTTGCAATCACGGTCTCGGCCTTCCTGCCGCCACTCGTCGCTGCGGCGGCGGATCTTGCCCTGCCGCTGGCGCTGATCGGCTTTCTCATGCGTGAAATCATCGCCGGGAAGAACTGGCGCAATCTGATCGTGCTCGGCATGGTGACAGCCTTTGTGCTGGCGAATGGGGTCTTCCACTGGGAGGCGGCGCAGGGCTGGCCAGCCGCGCAAGGTTATGGGCTAAGGGCCGGTCTTGGTGCGGCCATCATGTTGATCGCGGTGATCGGCGGTCGGATCATCCCATCCTTCACGCGGAACTGGCTCGTCCGGAAGGGGCCGGGGCGGTTGCCCGTTCCGCCCATGCAGTCGTTCGACAAGGTTGCGCTGGTGGCGCTGCTGCTTGCGCTGATGGTCTGGCTTGTCGCGCCGCAGACAGCGCTGGCGGCAGGGCTGCTTCTGATCGCTGGAGTCCTGCATGTGGCCCGGCTTGCGCGGTGGGCCGGGGAGCGGACGGTGAGCGAACCGCTCGTGTGGATCCTCCATGCCGGTTATCTCTTCCTGCCCCTTGGAGCGCTCGCGATGTCGGCGGGTGTTCTGGCGCCCGACCGGGTTAGCCTCGCAGCGGCGCAGCACCTCTGGATGGCCGGCGCCGTTGGGGTGATGACCATGGCGGTCATGACCCGCGCGACCTTGGGGCATACCGGACAGGCACTGACTGCGGGGCCCGTGACAACAGGGCTCTACCTGATGCTGATTGCGGCGGTAGCCTGCCGGTTCGCCGCCGGCTTCTGGCCGGCAGCCTCGATGACGCTTTATGCCCTGTCGGCAGCGTTCTGGATAATTGCCTTCGGCGGCTTCGCCCTTGCTTACGGGCCGTCGTTTGTTCGGCGGCATGCCTAGTGCGGATGGTTCGGTCGGCGATGGGCGCCCTCCCCTGCCTTTTCCAGGGTCTGCACGAGCTCTGAAGACGCCCTCCCCTGTATCAGGTCCGTGCGTTCGACCCGTGTTCGGAAACGCGATTCTGGCAGGTTTGTACGGGTTGGCCGCGGCCAACTGGCGCAGATTTCACCGTGCGCGAGGGAATCGGGTTAATATCCGTTAACGATAAATGCCTTGCCGCTCGGCTGGAATCGTGTCTTTCCTGATACGGAAAAAGTCAGACATTGGCGGTTAATCCGTTTCGGAAGAAAAATTCGTGGACACGTCTCAAGCGCCTGCCAGCAACGTCGCGTCGGATGCGAAGATCGCAGCGCATGCGAAGCGGCTTTCAGAACAGCTTCAGTCGCTGGGCTCCCGCCTGTTTCCTCCCGATAGCCGGAAGACGCTGCGTTCCTTCACCTCAGGCGAGGCCGCGCGTCTGCTCGGGGTCTCGGATGGCTATCTTCGTCAGCTCTCCATTGACGGGATCGGTCCTTCGCCCGATGTGTCGTCCTCCGGCAGACGGTCCTACACGCTGGCCCAGATCAACGATCTGCGCCGGCATGTCGCCAATGCCAAGCCGCGGGGTGCAGACGTCATCCTGCCGCGCCGGAAGGCCGGCGAAAAGCTCCAGACGATCGCCTGTGTGAATTTCAAGGGAGGCTCCGCCAAGACCACGACGGCGCTCTATCTTGCCCAGTATCTCGCGCTTTCGGGGTATCGCGTTCTGGCTGTCGACCTTGACCCGCAGGCATCGATGACGGCCATGCTCGGATTGCAGCCGGAGTTCGATCTTGCCGATGGCGACACGCTGTACGGGGCCATCCGGTATGACGAAACCCGTCGCTCAATGCGAGACTGCATCCGGAGTACCTATTTTGACGGGCTGGACCTGGTTCCGGGCAATCTTGAACTCATGGAGTTTGAGCACGAGACGCCCCGGGCGCTGGTGCAGGGCGCGCGCCCGTCGGGCGGGCTGTTCTTCCAGCGGGTTGGCAAGGCACTGAACGAGGTCGAGGCGGATTACGATGTCGTTGTGATCGATTGCCCGCCGCAGCTTGGCTATCTGACGCTCGGCGCGCTTTGCGCGGCCACCTCATTGCTCGTAACCATTCACCCGCAGATGGTCGATGTCGCCTCGATGTCGCAATTCCTGCTGATGACCGCAGATCTTTTGTCCGTCGTCCGGAATGCTGGCGGCGATCTGAGGCATGACTTCATCCGCTATGTCATCACACGGCATGAACCGCATGACGGGCCGCAGTCGCAGGTCGTCGCGCTGCTGCGCGGGCTTTTCGGAGATGATGTTCTGGCCGCGACGGTCTGGAAGTCAACGGCGATTGCCGATGCGGGTCTGACCAAGCAATCGCTGTACGAACTTGATCGCGGTGCCGTGGGCCGGGCGACTTATGACCGTGCGATTGAATCGCTCGATGCCGTGAACAGCGAGATCGTTGGGCTGGTTCGTCGGGCATGGGGGAGGGACACATGACCCGTCGCAGTCTCATCAAGTCCATGATCGAGGAACAGTTGGCCGTGGCCAACTCCGCTCCGTCAGCAGAGCCTGCCGCAGCGAATGCCGCCTCCCAACCGCGCACCCTGGCGGGTCCGGTGCGGGCCATGGGGCTGACCCTCGACAAGATCGAGGATGAGGCCCGCGAACTCAAGGACGCCCTGGCCAGGGGGCAGAATGTGCTTGAGCTTGATCCGGGCCAGGTTGAGCCGTCCTTTGTTTCGGACAGGTTCGACACAGCCAACGACGAAGCCTTTATGCTGCTCAAGCAGTCGATGCGGGAGCATGGACAGGAAGTGCCCGTGCTGGTCCGCCCGCATCCGGTGCGCGAAGGCCGCTTTCAGCTTGCTTACGGACATCGGCGCTGGCGTGCAGCCCGCGAACTCGGGGTGAAGCTCCGGGCGGTTGTTCGCGACATCGATGATCAGGCGCTCATTCTGGCACAGGGCCTTGAGAATTCCGCACGGAAGGATCTGACCTATATCGAGCGGGCGATGTTTGCGCGCGCCCTGGAAGATCGGGGCACCGACCGGACGGCGATCATGATGGCATTATCAACGGACAAGACCGAGTTGTCCAAGATGATTTCGGTTGCCCGATCCATTCCCGAAGCGATTGCCAGGGGCATTGGTCCGGCCCCCAAGGCCGGACGGAGGCGCTGGCTGGACCTTGCCGACCATCTGGCAAGGAGTGGTGTTCAGGATCGGGTTGCCCGTGTGCTGGCAGACCCGGACCTGAGT
>JAIUNP010000223.1 GCA_020161975.1 Pseudomonadota bacterium | reverse complement strand
GATCACGCGGCTGCTCGCCATTATCCCGGCGGCGGTGGTGACGATCTACTACGGCGAGGCGGAAACCGGGCGACTGCTGATCCTGTCGCAGGTGATCCTGAGCCTGCAACTGTCCTTCGCGGTCATTCCACTGGTCCAGTTCACGGCCTCGCGTCGCAAGATGGGGGCGCTGGTCGCGCCGCGCTGGCTGACGGCGATTTCGGTTCTGATCGCCGCCATCATCGTGGCGCTCAATGCAAAACTGCTGGTCGATACCATCGGCAGCTGGCTGGGCCGCTGAAACCTATCCCCGCGCGGTGCCTTTCGGCTCGAACCGGCAGAGATCGCTGACCGGACAACGCCAGCATTCGGGCGCGCGGGCCTTGCACAGATAGCGTCCATGCAGGATCAGCCAGTGGTGGGCGTGCAGCAGATACTCGGGCGGGATGATGCGTTCCAGTCCTGCTTCCACCTGCTCGGGCGTCTTGCCCGGAGCGAGCGGGAGACGATTCGAGACGCGGAAGAGATGCGTGTCGACAGCAATGGTCGGCTGTTGGAAGAAGATGTTCAGGACGACATTCGCCGTCTTGCGCCCAACGCCGGGCAAGGAAACCAGGCTGTCGCGATCCGCCGGCACGGCGCTGCCAAAATCCGCAATGAGCCGCTCGGAGAGGGTAATGACATTCTTCGCCTTGTTGCGGAACAGGCCGATGGTCTTGATATGCTCGCGCACCACATCCTCACCGAGCGCCACCATCTTTTCGGGCGTATCGGCCAGACGGAACAGCGCTTTTGTCGCCCGGTTCACGCCGACATCGGTGGCCTGCGCGGAAAGGACCACTGCGACCAGCAGGGTGTAGGCGTTCACGTAATCGAGTTCGCCTTTCGGTTCGGGATCGATGGCATGAAAGCGCCGGAATACTTCGCGTACCTCAGCGGGAGAGAGCGGACGCGGAGCGGCTGGACGCCGTGTCGCGTTTTGACGGGACGCTGCTTTTGCCATAAATTGAACCGGGCTCTGGAATGAGGGGAACTGGCGCCATGACGGCAGTATCCGATAGCGCGGCGGACAGGTCGTTGCCACCCGAAAGCATACTGTTCAGCGCAACTCTTCACGCTCACCGCTCTTTGGGCCGCCTCGGAACCTGGCTGGTGCTGGGCTTCATTGGCATTGTCTCGATCACGCTGGCGCTCCCCTTCGTCATCCTCGGTGCCTGGCCAATCGGCGGCTTTTTCGGACTGGATTTTGCGATCCTCTACCTCTGTTTCCGAATCAACAACGCCCGCGCCCGCGCGTACGAGGAAGTGGTGCTGCGGCGGATCGAACTCCTGATCCGCAAGGTTTCGTGGCGGGGCGAGCGCACGGAACAACGGTTCAATCCGTTCTGGGTTCGCCTCAGGGCCGAGGAAGATGCGGATTTCGGCGTTCTGCGTCTCGCTGTGGTCCAGCGGGCCGAGGAGATTGAAATCGGTGCGGCGCTGGCACCGCATGAGCGGGCGGATTTTGCCCGCGCCTTTGGCCGGGCATTGGCCGACGCGCGGCGTTGAACCACAATCCTGGTTTCAAACGAAATCGGGTGGCAGGCCATGCGGGAAGCTGGCTATGCTTCGTCAAGACGATGTGAAAGACATGCCATGCTCGACCAGACCGCCGCAACCAGCCTTGATGATTACACACAGGTGCGCAAAGCCATCGCCTTCATCTCGCGCGAATGGCGCGACCAGCCCGGTGTCGAGGCGATTGCCGAGGCGGTTGGGCTGGCCCCGTCCGAACTGACGCAGCTCTTCCGCCGCTGGTCGGGGCTGACTCCGAAAGCCTTCCTTCAGGCGGTGACGCTCGACCATGCCCGGCGGATGCTGGATAATTCGGCGTCCCTGCTTGATGCCACCTTCGAAAGCGGCCTCTCGGGCCCCGGTCGGCTGCATGATCTTTTCGTCACGCACGAGGCGATGAGCCCGGGTGAATACAAATCCGGCGGGGCGGGGCTGACCATCCGCTACGGCTTCCACACCTCGCCTTTCGGCCTCGCGCTGGTGATGGCCACTGCGCGCGGTCTCTGCGGTCTCGCCTTCGCTGACCGGGATGCCGGCGAGGGCGCGGGACTGGACCTCACCGCGCCCGCTGCTTCCAAGACCGGCGCGGCCATGATTGGCCGAAAGGCCGCACTGGCGGACATGATGCACCGCTGGCCGCGCGCCCGCTTCGAGGAAGCACCGGAATTCACCGCGCCGCTGGCCCATCGTATCTTCAGCACAGAGGCCTGGCGGGCCGACCAGCCGCTGCGTGTCTTCATGATCGGCACCGATTTCGAGGTTCGGGTCTGGGAAGTGCTGCTTAAAATTCCCTGCGGACGCGCCACGAGCTATGGCGAGGTGGCTGGCGCAATTGGCAAACCAAAGGCGGCCCGTGCCGTCGGCGCGGCAGTGGGGCGGAACCCGATTTCCTTTGTCGTGCCATGCCATCGCGTATTGGGCAAGTCGGGGGCGCTGACCGGCTATCACTGGGGGCTGACGCGCAAGCAGGCAATCCTTGGCTGGGAGGCCGGGCGGGCTGGTTGAAGTGTAGGCAAGGTGCAAAATCTTGTGACATCGCCGCAACACCGGATGTGATTCCGAATACGGCATGTTTGCCGCCCAAAAGTGCCCCGAAGCTGCCACAAACCGGAGCGACCACGGCTTTCGACAGGCAAGTGCGGATTCCAGCGCTTACCTGTCTGTTTCTGGCATGGTCCGTATGTCGCGGGCCCCACAGCCGCACTAACCTTGTCATGGGTCCGCGATTGCGAAATGCGCGGGTCTGATGCGACACATTCCGTAACGGGGATGTGTCTGCATGGGCGGGAACGTTAAGCGGATCGTGGTCCAGTCAGGACAGTTGGGGTTTGAAATGGACGAGCGCGTTACCGATAAGTCGAAACTTCCCTCCCGCCATGTGACAGAGGGGCCGCAGCGCGCGCCGCATCGTTCGTATTACTATGCCATGGGCCTCACCAAGGGCCAGATTCACCAGCCGTTCGTTGGCGTCGCCTCCTGCTGGAACGAGGCCGCGCCCTGCAACATCGCATTGATGCGCCAGGCGCAGGCGGTGAAGAAGGGCGTTGCCGCCGCCGGCGGCACCCCGCGCGAGTTTTGCACCATTACCGTCACCGACGGCCTTGCCATGGGCCATCAGGGCATGAAGTCCTCGCTGGCCTCGCGCGAGGTCATCGCGGATTCGGTTGAACTGACGATGCGGGGGCACAGCTACGACGCGCTCGTCGGCCTCGCCGGCTGCGACAAGTCGCTGCCCGGCATGATGATGTCGATGGTGCGGCTCAACGTGCCGTCCATCTTCATCTATGGCGGCTCCATTCTTCCCGGCACCTTCCGCGGCCAGCAGGTCACGGTTCAGGACATGTTCGAGGCGGTCGGCAAGCATTCGGTCGGCGCGATGTCCGATGAGGACCTCGACGAGATCGAGCAGGTAGCCTGTCCGTCCGCAGGTGCCTGCGGCGCGCAGTTCACGGCCAACACCATGGCGACGGTTTCTGAAGCCATCGGCCTGGCGCTGCCCTATTCGGCGGGTGCCCCGGCGCCTTACGAGATCCGCGACCGGTTCTGCATGACTGCTGGCGAGCAGATCATGGACCTGATCGCCAAGAACATTCGCCCGCGTGATATCGTCACCCTTGAGGCACTGGAAAATGCCGCGACCGTGGTTGCCGCGTCGGGCGGTTCCACCAATGCCGCGCTGCACCTGCCGGCGATTGCCCATGAATGCGGCATCAAGTTTGACCTGTTCGATGTCGCCGAGATCTTCAAGCGCACGCCCTATATCGCCGACCTCAAGCCAGGCGGGAAATATGTCGCCAAGGACATGTTCGAGGCTGGCGGCATTCCGATCCTGATGAAGACGCTGCTCGACCACGGATTTCTGCATGGTGACTGCCTGACCGTGACCGGTCGTACAATTGCCGAAAATCTGGAGAAGGTTGTCTGGAATGCCGGACAGGATGTTGTCCGTCCGGCCAACAACCCGATTACCAGAACGGGTGGCGTCGTTGGCTTGTCCGGCAACGTTGCGCCCGATGGAGCCATCGTGAAGGTCGCAGGAATGCAGAACCTGAAGTTCACCGGCCCGGCGCGCTGCTTCGACAATGAAGAGGCATGCTTCGAGGCTGTGACCAGGCGCCAGTACAAGGAAGGCGAGGTTCTGGTGATCCGTTACGAGGGGCCCAAGGGTGGCCCCGGCATGCGCGAGATGCTGTCGACCACCGCCGCGCTCTATGGGCAGGGGATGGGGGACAAAGTTGCACTCATCACCGACGGTCGCTTTTCCGGTGCGACGCGCGGCTTCTGCGTCGGCCATGTTGGGCCGGAAGCGGCGGTTGGCGGGCCGATTGCCCTGCTTGAGGATGGCGACCTGATCACGCTCAACGCCGAGACGGGCGAGCTCTCCTGCAATGTCAGCGAGGCGGAGTTTGCCGAACGGCGGAAAGCCTGGAAACCGCGCGAGACGGAGTATGCCTCCGGCGCGCTGTGGAAATATGCACAGGGCGTGGGCAACGCCCGGAATGGTGCGGTGACGCACCCGGGCGGGGCGGCAGAAAAGCACTGTTATGCGGATATCTGATCGGGCCACCCTGTTTGCCTGTTGCCTGCTCGCCGTTCTCGGCGGGCCGGCCCGCGCGTTCGATACGGACGGCCAGCCCGAAGGCAAGGCCGCGCCGATCGAATCGTTCAAGTCGATCACCGATGCCCTGCGCGCCGGCGTGCGCGGCCTGAACGAGGGCGACAACCCCGGCGCCGTCCGCGCGCTTCAGTATGCCGCGACCAAGGGCGATATTGCCGCACAATGGACGCTGGGGCGCATGTATGCGCAGGGCAACGGCGTCAATCAGGACGATTACAAAGCCTTTCAGTTCTTCCGCCAGATTGTGGCCACCAATGCGGATGAGGCGCGCGGCACCATCCGTTCCGGCGTCGTCGCCAAGGCCTTCGTGCGTCTTGGCGCCTATTTCCTCGAAGGCATCCCCAACACGCCCGTGCGGGCCAATCCCTCGCGTGCCTACGAGATGTTCAACTACGCCGCATCGTATTTCGGCGACCCGGACGCGCAGTACAACCTCGGGCGGATGCTTCTTGATGGCCTTGCCGGGGAAAAGAATGCGCGGCTTGCGGCCCGCTGGTTCAATCTGGCGGCGGAGAAGGGGCATCCTTACGCGCAGGCGGTGCTGGGGCAGTTGCTGTTTAACGGCCAGAACGGCCTGCCGCGTCAGGTTCCGCTCGGTCTCTCGTGGATGATGGTGGCGCGTGACGCCTGCGATCCGACCAAGGACGCCTGGGTATTTGAAATGGCGAACAAGGCCGAAAACGCCGCCAGCGAAGACGAGCGCCGCATGGCCGGCATCTACATCAAGAAACTGCCGCGTCCGGCGCCCGCCGCTGCGGCCGCTGCCGCACCGCTCCCGCGCTGAGGTTTACCTGAGCGCCGCGTAGTCGCCGACGATCAGGCGCGTGGGCGCCGTATCGTCCTGAACACCGGGGAAGCGGGCGACAGGTTCGAGAAACGCATTGTCGGTCTTGTCGTCGTTGACGGTCGAAACCTCGCCGACGAAGACATCGCCGCCTTCCGCCCAGAAGGCATGGGCGAGGCCCGGCGTCAGCGTCACGCTTTCACCCGGTTCGAGCCTGAGGATGCCGTTCGGTGGCAGCCAGCGCTCGATGGCATCGGTCCGGACCAGAACATCGCGCGAGGTGTCGGCCTTGCCATCTGCCCCGGTCTCGACGAGTTCCAGCACCAGCGTGCCACCGCCACGGTTGATGATGTCCTCGGTTTTCACGAAATGATAGTGCATCGGGCAGCGCTGCCCCTCGCGCACGATGATCGCCTTCTCGGCGTAGACCATGCCCTTGCCGGTCGCCAGATTGGCCGCATCTCCGTTGCGGATGGTCAGCAGCGTCAGCCCCAGTTCGGCGAAACGTCCCTGTCCGAAATCCGTGATGTCCCAGCCGCAACCGGCCCGGATCAGTTCAACGGCCTTGGCGCGGTTCGCTTGCCAGTCCGCCGCAGACCAGCGGGCGAAGGGGGGCAGGGCGAAGCGATACTCGGCCAGCAGGGCTTCGGCATGGGCGATGGCGGCATTGATCTCGGAGCGTTTCATGGCTGCGAGTGTGAAAAGCTTTATCGCTCTTTGCAAGCCTCAACCCGGCAAATCGCAATCAAGTTTCACGAAGGCCTGCGCGGGCGGGGTGGTTTGCAATAGGCGCTGTCATCGCCCGTCTGGCAGGGCAGGCAGGACATGCGGTTCATGCGGATCAGGGCGGCGGTTGTGCCGCCGATCAGGCCAAGGAAAAGCAGGGCAACCAGCATTGTCATCGGGATCTCCGGGGTCCGGGAACCAAAGGCAGACGCTAGCATCAAGGGCGGCCCTTCCAAAGGCGCAAAGGAAATCATCCTTTCCCATTTCTTCGCCCCTTGCAGGCAATTTCACCGGTCCCTATATCGCGTTCAACACCGGTTCGGGCGAAGGTCCGGGCCGGGTTCTCAAACTGCCGGATGCTTCGGGTCCGGTCGGGTTTCCGCTTCAAGAAAGGGATCATCCTATGGGTAAGGTTATTGGTATCGACCTCGGCACCACCAACTCGTGCGTCGCCGTGATGGAAGGCACGACGCCGAAGGTCATCGAGA
>JAIUNP010000222.1 GCA_020161975.1 Pseudomonadota bacterium | reverse complement strand
GCGATGACCGTGCAGGGCGCGGGGGCCAGCTTCAGCGCTGTGAACAGTCCGGCCAGCCCGCCACCGATGATAAGGGTGGCGGACATCAGTTCTTGAGGTTGATCATACGCTCCACGGACTGACGCGCGCGGGCGGCCAGTTCGGGTTCAATTTCGACCTCGTGCTGCATGTAAAGCAGGCTGTCGAGAATCTTCGGCAGCGTGATCCTCTTCATGTGCGGGCAGAGGTTGCAGGGGCGCACGAACTCAACATCGCGGGCGGTGGCGGCCACGTTGTCGGCCATCGAGCACTCGGTGACGAGCAGCACCTTGCCGCCACGCTGGGCCTTGGCATAGTCGATCATGCCCGCGGTCGAACCAGTAAAATCGGCCTCTGCAATCACATCCGGCGGGCATTCGGGATGGGCGATGATGCGGATGGACGGGTCCGCCTCGCGGTAGCGCCTGAGTTCCTCGCCCGTGAAGCGCTCATGCACCTCGCAGGCGCCATGCCAGGCGATGATCTTCACCTTGGTGTGCGAGGCGACATACTTCGCCAGATACTGGTCCGGCACGAAGATCACGCGGTCGACGCCGAGGCTCTCGACCACATGCACGGCGTTCGACGAGGTGCAGCAGATGTCCACTTCCGCCTTCACATCGGCAGAGGTGTTGACATAGGCAACCACAGGCACGCCCGGATAACGCTGGCGCAGCAGGCGGATATCCGCCCCCGTAATCGACGAGGCGAGCGAGCAGCCGGCCTTGAGGTCCGGGATGAGCACGGTCTTTTCCGGGTTCAGCAGCTTCGAGGTCTCGGCCATGAAATGCACGCCGCCCTGGATGATGACCTTGGCGGGCACCTTGGTGGCAAGGCGGGCAAGCTGGAGCGAATCACCAACCACGTCGGCGACGCAGTTGTAAATCTCGGGGGTCTGGTAGCTGTGCGCGAGAATCACCGCATCGCGCACCTTCTTCAGCCGGTTGATCGCGGCGACGTAGGGCGCGTGGAACGGCCATTCCACAGGCGGGATGATGTGCGCCACGCGCTCATAAAGATGACGCGTCTCCGCATCCACTTCCGGCGTGAATGTCAGATCCGGCATCGGAAGGATGTCATGGCGACGGGCATGGCCGCCAGAGGCGCCAGCAACGGTCTGGGCGGTCCGGGTCTCGGCTCCGGTGGTCACGACAGCGTCCATGTCACTCTCCTTATTCTCAACTTGAGCATATATGGGTGTAAACAAAAGGCGGAAAACCGCGTTCTTATGCTCAAGTTGAGAATTATTATAGTCCGGTTCGCCACGATTGGCTAGAGGGAAAATGCAGGACCGATATGATTGGTTAGATAACGAAATTTCATGGCATCTGTGCTCCGGGTGGGCTTATCGCCCGCGCGTGATCCCGCTATGGTCGCGCGCTGAGGGACCAACATGACCGAACAATCCGCATCCCGTGCGCTGCCGCCCGCCGTTATCATTGCTTGTGGCTGCATCATTTCAATGCTCACTTTTGGCCCGCGGGCCAGCATGGGCTTCTTCCAGATCCCGATCATCACGGAATATGGCTGGGGGCGCGATACCTTCGGCTTCGCCATCGCCATCCAGAACCTGATGTGGGGCATCGGGCAGCCGTTCGCCGGGGCGGTTGCGGACCGGTTCGGTATTTCGCGCGTGCTGATTGCCGGGCTGCTGCTGCATGCCACGGGCCTTGCGCTGATGACCGTTTCGAGCGCTCCGGCCGTTTTTACGGTCACCTCCGGCGTGCTGTTCGGTCTTGCGCTGTCGGGCTGTTCGTTCAACATGGTTCTGGCGGCCTTCACCAAGCTTCTGCCGCCGGAGCGGCGCGGGATCGCCTTCGGCTTCGGCACCGCTTTCGGCTCATTCGGCCAGTTCCTGTTCTCGCCGCTGTCGGTGGGGCTGATCCAGAACGTCGGCTGGCGTAATACCCTGCTGGTGTTTGCCATGCTGCTCCTGCTCGCCATTCCGCTGACTCTGGCCCTGCGCACCCCGATTGCGGCCACGGGCACAGCCAATGCTGAGCCCCGCGCGACACTGAAGGAAACGCTGAGCCACGCCTTCGCCTACCGCAGCTATATTCTGCTGGTGCTCGGCTTTTTCACCTGCGGTTTCCACCTCGCCTTCATCACCGTGCATCTGCCGGCCTATCTGCGCGATGCCGGGCTTGAACCTTCGACCGGCGGCTGGGTGGTCGCCTCGATCGGCCTGTTCAACATCATCGGCTCGCTGCTGGCAGGCTATCTCGTCAATCTGGTGCCGCGCCGCTATGTGCTGGCCGCCATCTATGCGTTGCGCTCGGTGGCGATCATCATCTTCATCTCGTTGCCGGTCACGCCGGCCTCGGCCATCGCATTCGGCGCCTTCATCGGGCTCTTGTGGCTCTCCACGGTGCCGGCCACCTCGTCGCTGGTCGCGACCATGTTCGGCGTTTCCAACATGGCGATGCTCTACGGCTTCGTGTTCTTTTCGCATCAGGTGGGCGGCTTCCTCGGGGTGTGGATCGGCGGTATCCTCTATGAGACGCAGGGCAATTACGACCTGCTCTGGTACGCCTCGATTGCGCTTGGCTTTGCCTCGGCGGCGGTGAACCTGCCGATTGTCGAAAAGGCGGCGCCGCCGCTCCGGCCGGCGGCTGCACGGGCCTGAGCGGAGACCTCTCGCCAAGCGCGCACAACTGAGCGAGCTTCCTGTCGTCAGCATCAAGGAGGCATCATGGCTGGGGATTTTCGTGCACTTGTCGTCACCAAGGACGAGGCGGGCTATCGCTGCGAGGACAAGCGCATCACCGATGCGGACCTGATGGACGGCGAGGTGACGGTTCGGGTCAGCCATTCCACCGTCAATTTCAAGGACGGGCTGGCGATAACCGGCAAATCCCCTGTCGTGCGCAAATTTCCGCTGATTCCGGGCATTGATTTTGCCGGCGTGGTCGAGACTTCGACCGATGCGCGCTACAAGCCCGGCGATGCCGTGATCCTGACCGGCTGGGGCGTCGGTGAAACGCATTCGGGCGGCTATGCCGAAAAGGCCCGGGTGAAGGCTGACTGGCTGGTGCCGCTGCCGAAAGGCCTGACCGCAGCGCGGGCCATGGCCGTCGGCACCGCCGGTTTCACAGCCATGCAATCGGTAATGGCGCTGGAAGCTCATGGCATGACGCCCGCCGACGGGCCGGTTCTGGTGACCGGCGCTTCGGGCGGTGTCGGATCGGTTGCCGTGTCAATCCTTGCGCGGCTCGGCTGGCATGTCATCGCCTCCACCGGCCGGACGAGCGAAGCGGAATATCTCACCCACCTTGGCGCAAAGGAGATCATTGACCGGGCCGAACTGTCTGCGCCGGGCCGCCCGCTCGGCAAGGAGCGCTGGGCGGCGGGCATTGATTCGGTGGGGTCGCTCACGCTCGCCAACGTCCTTTCCATGACGCGCGAGAACGGTGCGATCGCCGCCTGCGGCCTCGCGCAGGGCATGGATCTGCCGACGACGGTGGCGCCGTTCATCCTGCGCGGCGTTGCCCTGCTCGGCGTCAATTCGGTCACCGCGCCCTATGCCAAACGGGTCGCCATCTGGAACCGCATCACGAGCGATCTTGACATGACGCTGCTCGACGGGCTGTCGCACACCATCGGTTTTGACGAGATCATGCCCACGGCGCGTGCCATTCTCGAAGGCAAGGTGCGCGGGCGAACCATCGTCGCGATCGGCTGAGCCGTGCCGACGCATCCGTCCCTGCCCCTCGTGCGTAATGCCCGCAAGGGAAAGGTCGTCAGCGCCGCCGAGGCCGTGCGGCTGATCCGCGATGGCGATACGGTCGCTACGGGGGGCTTTGTCGGCATCGGCTTTGCCGAGGAAATCGCGATTGCGCTGGAAGAGCGCTTTCTCGCCTCGCGCGGGGATGATCCGCAGGCAACAGGGTCGCCGGGCAACCTCACGCTGGTCTATGCGGCGGGCCAGGGCGATGGCAAGACGAAGGGCCTCAACCACTTCGGCCATGCCGGCATGGTCAAGCGGGTCGTCGGCGGGCACTGGGGCCTCGTGCCGACGCTGCAACAGTTGGCGATTGCCAACCAGATCGAGGCCTACAATCTGCCGCAAGGGGTGATCACCCACCTTTTCCGCGACATCGCGGCGCATCGGCCGGCGCATCTGACGACCGTGGGGATGCACACATTCGTCGATCCACTCAATGGCGGCGGCAAGCTCAATGCCCGCACCACCGAAGACCTTGTCGAGCGGGTCCGCATCGGTGGCAAGGAGTGCCTCGCCTACAAAACCTTCCCGATCCATGTCGGCATCATCCGCGCAACCACGGCGGACCCCGACGGCAACCTGACCATGGAGAAGGAGGCTTTGACGCTGGAAGCGCTGGCGATTGCCATGGCGGCGCGCAATTCCGGCGGCATCGTCATCGCGCAGGTGGAACGGGTGGCCGAATCAGGCTCGCTCAATCCGCGGCAGGTGAAAATTCCCGGCGTGCTCGTGGATTGTGTCGTCGTCGCTCGGCCTGAAAATCACTGGCAGACCTTTGCGACCCCGTACAATCCGGCGTTTTCCGGCGAAATCCGGGTGCAAGCGGACAGTCTGCCGGCCATGCCGATGACGGAGCGCAAGATCGTGGCCCGTCGCGCGGCGTTTGAACTTGCCCCCAACAGCGTCGTCAATCTCGGCATCGGGATGCCGGACGGGGTGGCGGCCATCGCCAATGAGGAAAAGGTCATCGACCTTGTGACCATGACCGCCGAACCCGGCGTGATCGGCGGCATTCCGGCCATCGGGCTCAATTTCGGCGCCGCCTCAAACACGCAGGCGATCATCGACCAACCCTACCAGTTCGACTTCTACGATGGCGGCGGGCTCGACATTGCCTTTCTCGGTCTTGCGCAGGTGGACCGGGCCGGCAATCTCAACGTCTCGAAATTCGGGCCGAAGCTGGCCGGGGCCGGCGGCTTCATCAACATTTCCCAGAAGGCGAAAAAGGTCGTCTTCGTCGGCAGTTTCACTGCCGGCAAGCTCGCCATCACAGCGGGCGACGGGCGGCTGAAGATCGTGACCGAGGCGACCGGGATCAAATTCGTCGAGGCGGTCGAGCATCTGACCTTCTCGGGAAAAGCCGCGCGGGAGGCCGGCCAACCGGTGCTCTATGTCACCGAACGCTGTGTGTTTCGCCTGCATCACGAGGGGCTGGAACTCGCCGAGGTGGCGCCCGGCATCGACATCGAGCGCGACATCCTCAGGCTGATGGCCTTCAAACCGCAGATCCCGCGCGATCCGGCGTTGATGGACGCGCGCATCTTCACCGATGCGCCGATGGGCCTTCGCGCCGACATGCTGGCCGTGCCGCTCGCTTCGCGCTTTTCCTACGATGCGGCGCAGGAGATCGTTTTCATCAATTTCGAGCATCTTGCCGTGCGGCGCATGGCGGATGTCGACGCCATCCGGATGGCGGTGGAGGCGCTGCTGACTCCGGTGGGAAAGCGCGTCCATGCCATTGTCAACTATGACAATTTCGACATATCGCCTGAACTGCTCGACGCCTATTCCGACATGGTGCACGGGCTGATGGCGCGCTTCTATTCAGGCGTTTCGCGCTACACCACCAACGGCTTCATGCGCATGAAGCTGGGCGAGGTGCTGAGCCGGCACGGCGTTGCCCCGCACCTTTTCGGCACGGAGCGCGAGGCGCGGGCGGATCTTGCGTCGGAATGAGGCCTGGCCTCAGCCACCGACGCGGGAGAAATCCGCGACCTGATGCGTCACATGCCGCAAGGCGGCCAGCAGCCTGAGACGGTTGAGCCGCAGGGCGGGTTCGGGCGCGTTGACCAGTACCGTCTCGAAAAAGGCATCGACCGGGCCACGCAGCGCGGCCATTGCCCGCATCGCGCCAGCGAAATTCTCGGCCCGGATCGTGGCCAGAACGTCGCCTTCGGCCACGGACAAGACCGCCAGCAACGCCTTCTCCTCCGGTTCATTGAGGGTGCCGGGTTCCACGGCACCGTCGAAGGCCCCGGCCCCGTCCTTCTTCTCCTCGGCGCGGAGAATGTTGGCCGCGCGACGATAGCCGGCGAGCAGATTGCGCCCGTCCTCACTGTCGAGAAAGCCACCGAGCGCGTCCACGCGGCGGACCACCATGAGAAGATCATCCTGCCCCGGCAGGGCCAGCACGGCGTCAACGAGATCGTGCCGCGCGCCCTGCTCGCGCAACTGCACCTTCAGGCGGTCGGCAAAGAAGCCCATCAGGTCCGTCGCTTGCGCGTTGGCGGCATTCACGCCCGATTCCAGCGCGCCGACAAAGCCGGACTGATCCTCCCGACGCTGGCCCACCAGCGCCGCAATCTCGCCCTGCACGGCGCGAACCGAACCGAGCGCCTCAAGCCGCGCGATGGTGCCTTGCGCCTTGTCCGTCTGCCGGCCACGCTCGGCGCGCATGGCATTGGTGACGAGGCGCAGCGACACGATCTGGTGCAGCGGAATACGCAGGTTGTTGTCGAGAATGATGCGGATGATGCCAAGCGCCGCGCGGCGCAGGGCATAGGGGTCCTTCGAGCCGGTCGGCTTTTCGTCGATGGACCAGAAGCCGATCAGCGTGTCCAGCTTGTCGGCCAGCGCCACGGCGATGCTCACCGGATCGGACGGCACACGGTCCGACGGGCCGAGCGGCT
>JAIUNP010000221.1 GCA_020161975.1 Pseudomonadota bacterium | reverse complement strand
AGCGATTCAAGAACGGTGAGCGGCTGCCCCTCGTGCCAGAGCGAGGGAAAGATCAGACAGCACGCCGCGCGCAGCGCCTTGCGGACACCGTCCGGGTTCGCCCAGCCGTGGAACTTCGCGTTCGGATACTTCTCTTTCAGCCCTGCCGCTGCCGGCCCGTCCCCCACAAAGGCCGGGGTGATACCGGCTTTTGCGGCGGCATCGGCAAAGAGCGAGCAGCCCTTTTCGAGTGAAAGCCGCCCGAGGAACAGGAAATCGCCGCTGGCCGGGTCTGCCTTCGGGCCAGGGTCCTCAGCCTCGATCGGGTTGGCGACCTCGTAGAGCCGCGTTGATTTCGGCAGATGCGGCGCGATGATCTCCCGCTGATAGCCGTGGAAATAAGCGATGTCGGTCAGCGTCTCGTTGATATGCCCTGCGGTCTTGCCCGCAATCGTTCGGGCGGAGCGCCACATCTTGTAGCCGAAGTTGCGGCTGTCGCAGTGTGTGGTGAGACAGGAGAGCGACAGCGGCTTCAGCGTACAGTGCTCGTGGCGCCGGTAGTTGTAGAAACCGCCGTTCGGGCACATCATGAAGTACTCGTGCATCGTGTAGAGACGCGGCAGGCCGGAACGGGCAATTGCAGGAAAGATCGACGCGGACAGCGCTTTGGCAAAGCCATGGACATGCACCAGCGTGTCATTCTTCGGCATCCGGGCCAGCAGATCGTCCAGTGCCTTTTCTGCCGCGCTGTTCCAGATGCCGCGGATTGCGGCGGCCTTCTTGTCCGGATCGCTGACGAGTTCGTGCTGGTCGAGGCAGACGACCTCGATGCCCTCCTCGATCAGTTTCGGCATCACGGGGCCGACCGCCGCGAAGATGACCGGCGTATGCCCGCGCTTCTTCAGGCCGAAGGCGCTGTCGAGCGCAACCTTTGCCTGCCCGCCGTTGATGTTTGCCTGATCAAGGATGATAACGATATGCATGTGGTCCGGTCCGCCCTCGCGTGGCCCGCGAAGGCACCGGCCCTCACGTCACTTCCTTACAATCACATACGTGTAAGAAGTGAATAAACGCCAATCGAGCCGGGCCATCAGCCGGTCAAGAGCAGCATCGACATCGCGCAATACCGGGAATTTCGCCAGATAGTGCTGGCCCCAGAACGGCTGTACATGGATGTCACTGAACCCCGCCTTTTCCAGCATCGGGCGCAGCACGCTTTCACGGCCATAGCACCAGTCATAAACCGCCGGAAACTTGGGATCACCACCGCCATCCCGCCGATTGGGAAACAGGGCGTGGACGATTTTGTGCGACAGGCTTTCCGGAATGAGGTGATTGATCACGAATGGCCAGGCATAGAGCGTGGGGAAAAAGCAGAGCGCGACCCCTCCCGGTGCCAGCAGCGCCTGAACGTTGTTCCATGCCCGCTCGACATCCGCCACATGCTCGAAGACCATGCGGGAGACCATGAGATCATAGGGGCCTGGCTGGCCGGGCAACGCCCAGAGATCACCCGCGATATCGAAGCAGGCCTTGTCGTAGCCTTCGGGCGCATGCGCCAGTTCCACCGGGTCGATGTCGTTGATGGTGTAGTGCAGGCCGAGCGCATTCGCCTCCTGCCGTTGGAACAGCGGATCGCGCCCGCCACCGATCTCGCACAGCCGCTTGAGCCCGAAATGACGCGAGAGCGCCGGAATGATCTTGTCGTAATTGTCCCAGGCCCAGTCCGAATGCCAGCGCGGATGTGTTTCGTCGCCCCGGAACGTCTCGAAAAAGCGCGCGATCTCGCCAACCTTGGCCGGCGCCCGCCGCAACGAGCCGGGAAGGGCAATTTCACGAAATGTCTCGATCGAGGACATGGCTGGCTCCGCGGGTTTAATGGTTCGTCAACCCTGCCGGAAACGAGGAAATCCGCAATCAAATGCCTGGGTAATCATGAATCTTAGGCTTGAAGGCAAACGCTTGGCAGCGCCGCGCGGATGAACCCGGCGCTCAAAAGCGCGGCCTGACCGGCGCTGGCCGCCGCGCGGTTCGAGGCATTGCGCACGCCATGGCTCAGCCAAGGCATCACAATTGTTACGTCGCGTCGAACCCGCCGTCGATGCCCATTACGGTGCCGGTGACATAGGAGGCGAGGGGCGAGAGCAGGAACGCTGCGGCTCCAACCAGTTCATCCGGCTTTGCACGTCGCCCCATCGGCACGCGGCTGAGCATCTGCCCGATGCGCGCTTCATCATGCGCGTCCGGCCCCATGAATGGCGTTTCGATCATCCCCGGCGCCAGCGCGTTGACGCGCACATGAAAGGGCGCGAGTTCCACGGCCCATCCCCGCGTCATCTGCGTTACCGCCGCCTTGGATGATTGATAGGCCGTGTTGCGACCGCGCGCGGCGCGCGCAGCCACAGAACTCATGTTGAGGATACTGCCCCGCGCTGCCTTGATCTGCTCGAGGAAAGCCTTTGTCACATTGAAAACGCCAGCTGCATTGACAGACCAGATCTTGTCCCAGTTTGCATAGGCATCGTCATCGTTCAACGCATAGGGCGCGGTGATGCCGGCGTTGTTCACCAGCGCCGTAATGGGCGCATCCGCAAGCGTTCCGGCCAGCGCCACGCAGGCCGCCCGATCGGACACATCGAGCACATGCGTTTCGATGTCGATCCTTTGCCCGGCAAGCTCATCCTTCAGCGCGGTGAGTGTGCCCGGGTTGAAATCTGCTGCAACGATGGACGCTCCAGCCGCTGCAAGACCGCGGACAAGCGCTCGCCCGATCCCCCCGGCAGCGCCGGTAATCAGCACTCTTTGGCCTTTCAGATTGATTGCCAGGCCAGCGCTCTGGTTCGCCGGGGATCGGTCAACGACAGGGCGCTCATCAACAACGAAGGTGGTGATGGTGCCAAGATGCAGCAAACCATCCGCCTGCATCTTCTTGGCATGTGGCGATGCGAAGAGTTCATCCATCTTCTCGCGGCTCTCGAACCAGAGCTCGACGACACCATCCACCTCCGGCCCATCGTAACCGGCCGGGAGCGGATTGTCCGGATCGGGGTTCCGATCCACAAACCGCTCCTTCTTCACGACATTATTCTGCACATAGCGCAGCACATTCGGATGCTCGGCGATCAGCGGCCCATGGACATTGTTCCAGTGGTCGAAGAACTGCTGCTTGGTCATGCCCGGCTTGCGGGTGAGCAATGCTATTCTTTTCAGCATGATCCGGACCTCATTGCGGGGTGATGCCGGCAGATTCGACGAGCGCTTTCCACTTTCTGTTTTCTTCGACGAGGAAAGTTTTTGCGCCCTCAAGCGACGATGTTTCAGCGACGACGCCGGTAACGTTGAGGGCGTTGCGCACCTTTTCGGAATTGATCGCTTTCACAAGGGCCGCATTCAGCTTCTCTGCCGCCGCTTTAGGGATGTCTGCCGGCGCTACGATCATGCCCCACGCCCGGATGTCAAAATCCGGAATGCCGGCTTCGATCATGGTTGGCACGTCGGGCATCATCGGGATCCGGTCCCTGCAAGTCGAGGCGAGTGGGCGCAGCTTGCCCGCTTTGACCTGTGGCAAGGCATTGCCCACGGCTTCGAAACTGATTTGCAGAAGCCCTGCGAGCAGATCCTGCAAAACCTGCGGACCACCGCGATAGGGAACATGGACGATGTTGACGTTTGCCTTTTTCTTGAACCACTCGCCGGCCAGATGACCGGCAGTGCCGATTCCGGGAGAGCCATAGTTCAGCTTTCCCGGGTTCTTCTTGGCTTCGGCAATCAGATCGCCGAGCGTCTTGATGGAAGATTGAGCCGGAACAACCAATACGTTGCAGGAAATGAAGGCTGTCGTCAGCGGCGTGAAGTCCTTGAGCGGGTCATAACCCAGATCCTTCGTCAGCCATTTGTTCACCGCAAGATTTCCGGTGGTCCCCAGCAGGAGGTAATAGGGGTCGCCCTTTTTGTTGGCGACGAAATCCGCGCCAATGTTGCCCCCGGCGCCGGATTTGTTTTCGACGATGATCGGCTGCCCCAGTTCCTTGCCGAGTGCATCGCTGATCATTCTGCCGCTGGCATCCGTGCTTGCACCAGCAGGAAATGGCACGACCATCCACACCGGCTTTTCCGGGAAGGTTTGTGCGATTGCGACCGAGGTGCCCAGCAAGACACTGAAACCTACGCAAGACAGAATGTTTGAAACAGTTCGAATTGCCGACATCTCGACGCTCCCGAAGTTAACTGGCCAACAGGCCATGCAAAATGTACTCGCAGAGTTCAATTGTCCGGCACGGCCCCAAAGAACCGCGCCAGATCGTTTGGGTTACCGGATCGGCAGGCCGTACATGAGCCCGCCCTTGGTCCACAGATTGTTCAGGCTGCGGCTGATCTTGAGCTTTGAATCCTTGCCGAGATTGCGCTCGAAAATCTCGCCGTAATTCCCGACGGCCTTGATGGCTCGTGCGGCCCAGTCTGCCGGCAAACCGAGCGGTTTGCCAAAATCGCCTTCGACGCCAAGCAGACGCCGGACCTCTGGATTGGTCGATTTGGACATCTCGTCGACATTGGCGCGGGTAACGCCCAGTTCTTCAGCGTTGATCAGCGCAGCAATCGTCCATTTCACGATGTTGAACCACTGGAAATCGCCTTGCCGAACGGCTGGAGACAGCGGCTCCTTGGAAATCATCTCCGGGAGGATGATGTGCTCTTCTGGATCGGGAAGCCGCAGCCGCTCGGCTGCAAGACCATTCCGGTCCGTCGTATAGGCATCGCAACGTCCCGAACTGTAGGCGCTGATCGCCTCATCGGTTTTCTCGAAAAGCACCAGTTCGTATTTCAGCTTCAGCGTATTGAAATAATCCGCCAGATTGAGTTCAGTCGTGGTGCCCGTCGTGGTGCAAATTGTTGCGCCGTTGAGCTCTTTGGTCGATGCCACATTGAGCTTCTTTCTCACCATGAAGCCTTGGCCGTCGTAAATGACGACACCTGCGAAAGCGAGACCAAGACTTGTATCGCGCGACATCGTCCAGGTTGCCGTTCGCGACAGCACGTCAACCTCGCCGGTCTGGACGACGGTAAAGCGATCCTTCGCGGACACCGGCTTGAACGTGACCTTCTTCGGATCATTCAACACGGCGGCGGCAATGGCGCGGCAGATGTCGACATCGAAGCCGACCCATTCGCCATTGGCATCGGTCTGGTAAAAGCCGGGAAGTCCCGGTCCTATCCCGCAGTTCAGGACGCCGCGCTGCTTTACAGTGCCAAGCTTCTCTGGAGATTGCGCATAGGCAAAGCCAACAGCCACTGTTGCTGCAAGCCCGGCGACGATTGAACGAAACAGCACTTTCATGAGGTTCCCTCCCTGATTTGTTTATTATTTCCCGAAACCGAAGCCCGGTCGGCACGAAATGGCATGGGTGCATTCAAGACGGCTTGCGACAAGGGTTGGACCAGCGGTCGTCAAGCGCCACAACCGGCCCAACGCCTTGACGGCAAAGGCGATAAAGCCGCTACGGCTGAGGCCTGCCAGTTGGGGGGAGACCGAGGCAGAAGGCATCTCTGCACCTTCGGCAATTTTCGCGCGTGTCAGCGAGCAGTCCGAAGACAAGCGCGGCGCCATGATCTTGCCGCCCATTTCAACCGATGGAATGCCATGCATTTCTTCGCGCATGCTTGCCCCCAAAATTTGCCTATAGCAAAGATCATTGATATAAGCAAATTTTAATGTTGGGCGGCGTGCGCAGCGTTGCGCATGTGATGCCACCTTGCAGCGGCGGGCGCGATTGCTCGCACGGACCTGATTGGCGGCACTGGAAACTCGGGATTTCGATGCGGTTGGGCAATGAGATGATCGCCCACGGCCGCAATGACTGCCGGACGTTTGGGGAGCTTCT
The DNA here is from genome assembly GCA_020161975.1 of Pseudomonadota bacterium. GTDB lineage: Bacteria > Pseudomonadota > Alphaproteobacteria > Rhizobiales > Beijerinckiaceae > JAIUNP01. The sequence continues at coordinate 821 of JAIUNP010000221.1, read as the reverse complement.
GCGGTCAGCCACCGGCCTGGGGATGAACGGCAAACGGATCGAGCGGATATGGCGGCAAGCGGGGCTGAAAGTTTGTCAGGGACAACCGAAACCGGGTCCACTCTGGCTGAATGATGGCCCATTCATCCGGGTGTGCGCCGAATAGGCGAACCCTCTCTGGTTCCGCGACTTCGTTGGGAATCGCACCAACGAGGCAGGCCACACCGGATGCGAACCGCAGGGAATCCGCGTCGAGCACAAGAGCCACATAGACGAAGCCGTTTCAGGTGCTGACATCGGTGAAGTCGGAGGCCCGGAGCCTGTTTGGCACCAAATCTCATAAATTATTGAAATCATAGAGGAAAAATGGTCGGAGTGGCGGGATTCGAACCCACGACCCCTAGTCCCCCAGACTAGTTTAAGTTCAAAAAGACATTAATTCAGGTGATTTTTGATGTCAATAGCTCGATTTTTGGCCTCTTTGTGACTATTAGGGACAGATACTGACAGATGTTTTGGGTTAGATTGGTCAGAAATTGGTCACGACACAGGAAAGTGAACAACTCATTGGCTCGTTTACCAAAATCAGAATGAGATGTTGATATATCGGACGCAATGTGCTTATTATGTTCTTGTCTGATCGGACGCGGGTCAGATGATCGCTGTTGATATCTGCGATGCTTGGTCCGCTGCCCGCGAGGTGCAGGGGGGTAGAAACCGCCGGCAGGATAGGCTGTTGATTACCGCTGAGATTTGACCCGGCGTTTTCGTTGAGAAGTGACCCGGGTTGAATGTGTTTCCCGCGTTGTTTGCGGGTGGTCAAGCGATAGCTTTTTCCTTTC
>JAIUNP010000220.1 GCA_020161975.1 Pseudomonadota bacterium | reverse complement strand
CTGTTGCAGCGGGTTTGAGCAGGTCCGGCACAGGCGCCGCATCAGTCATCGATCGGGTTGGCCGGGGTGTCCAGTATCAGCTGGTAGAAGGCGAGATCGAGCCAGCGCCCGAATTTGAAGCCGGTTTGCGGCAGGGTGCCGACATGCCGGAAGCCGAGCTGTTCATGAAGGGCGATGCTGCCAGCGTTGGCCGCATCGATGCCGCCGATCATGACATGCCGGCCATTCTCGCGCGCGGCCTTGATCAGCGCCTGCATGAGGATGCGTCCGAGACCCTGGCCGCGATGGCCCTTGTGGACATAGACGGAATGCTCGACGGTGTATTTGTAGGCGGGCCAGGCGCGGAAGGTGCCGTAGCTGCCAAAGCCGATCAGCGCTCCCGCCGCATTTTCGACGCCGATCACCGGAAAACCGCCCGCGCGCTTTGCCGCAAACCAGTTGGTCATGCTTTCCATCGTGCGCGGCTTGTAGTCATAGAGCGCCGTCGAGGTCAGGATTGCCTCGTTGAAGATGTCGAGAATGGGGTTTGCGTGCCGCTCGTATGTGCAGGCGACGAGGCTGTTTTCGGTCATCGTGCTCTCCGCTCGGACATCGTCTTTTTTTCACCCCAGCCGGATCAGGATCAAGCCGGAAAGGATCAGCAGCGCGGCAAGGATGCGGTTCCAGCGCAGCGGTTCTTTGAGAAACAGGACAGCAATGGCAGCGCCGAACAGGACGCTGGTTTCGCGTACGGCAGCAACCAGCGCAATCGGCGCCTGCGTCATGGCCCAGATGGCGATGGCGTAGGATGCAAAGCCCATGGCGCCGCCGGCAAAACCGGGCAGAAGGAAGCCGCGCAGCGGGGCCAGCGCATCGCGCCCGCGCAGCAGCAACAGCAGCGGCAACGGCACGAAGCCATTGAGCACGAACAACAGGGCTGAATAGGCGAGTGCATTGCCCGATGCGCGCGCGCCAAGACCATCTGACAGCGTATATGCCGAGATCAGGACCGCAGTCAGCAACGCGAATGTGATGCCGGTCCCGTCCACCTGCGCAGCATCCTTGCCGAACCGCAGCGTCATCACGATGATGCCGGCGCCGAGGGTGCCGATGCCGAGGGCGGCTTTCAGGCTCATCGGCTCGCCCAGCAGGACCAGCGAGACGCCGGCGGTGATGAGTGGCGCGCCGCCCCGCGCAATGGGATAGACGACGCTCATATCCGCCCGGGAATAGGCACCGGCCAACGAGAAGGTGTAGGCCATGTGGATCGCCAGCGACAGGGCGGACCAGCCGTAGCTGGCCGGGGCCGGCAGGCCGGTGGCCATCAGAACTGGCAGGCCAATCAGCCCGGCGGTGATGTTGATCAACGTCACGGCCAGCAGCGGGTCCAGCCGCAGCTTGATGAGCGCGTTCCAACCGGCGTGAAGCGCGGCGCCGGTCAGGACCAGCAGGAAAACGGGAAGCGAAATGGCGGCCTCCGCTCAGGCAGCCAGTGCGATGGTCATGCGGTTCATCGACGCCGCTGTCCGTGTGCGTAAGGCCTCAACCCCGGTGATCCTGAACAACCCATGCTGCCTCACAGCGACGAATCGCGGAGGCCGCCCAGTGCCTGCCGCCGGAGCGCGGCATTGAAGCGGAAATTCCCGGGGCAGGGAAGCCGCGTTCCGTCAGGCATCCTCGACAGAGGCGACGATGAAGGGCTGCAAGTCGCCGTCCTGATCTTTCAGGGAGACATATTCGCGCTCACGGAAGACATGGGCACCGAAGCGATAGCCGGCCTCGTCATCCTCATCGCCAGCGACATCGTAGTGGAACGCCCAGGAACCGCCGGGTCTGCGCACCAGATGGCCGAGGTCTTCCTCCTCGCCGCCCCAGAAGCGCGTGACGGTGCAGGCTTCGCGGTTGTCATGCCAGGCATCCGCATCGATGTGTCCCTGCGAATCGAGGGGCGCAACGAATGTGTAGCCGTGATCGAACGAGCCGTTTGGAAAAGCCTTCGTACGGGCAAGGTGGATGGTAATGCGTTTGAGCATGGTTAAATTCATCTCCTGACTTCGATCAAGACCCGATCATGTCGTATTCTGGCTATTGCGCACTTGTTTTGGATCAAACTATCCGGCGCCACAGCCGGCAACCCAGACAAATGTTGCGGGGGTTTCTTCCGAGGGTGCTTCACATCAGCTTACAACCCTGTGTATCATGTGGCGACGAAAGGGAATTCGATGTCGATCGGTCCGCCGGAAGGGGATCAGCGCCGACCGTCATCTCACGCATCGGGGGGAAATGCCCTGCATTCCGACGGCTGGCCCGCAGACAGCGGCGCACGGCGGGATGCTGTGTATGCGGCGCTGGATCTGGGTACAAATAACTGCCGGCTCCTTGTCGCGCGGCCGAGCCGTCACGGCTTTCGCGTGGTCGATGCCTTCTCGCGCATTGTCCGGCTGGGTGAAGGCCTTGGTTCCAGCACCAGGCTGGGCGCCGCCGCCATGGACAGGACCATCGAGGCGCTGAAGGTCTGCCGAGACAAGATCAGCTTCCGGGGCGTCACCCGCGCCCGTTTCGTCACCACCGAAGCGTGCCGCGCGGCAGAGAACGGCAACGAGTTTCTTGAGCGTGTGCGGGCGGAAACCGGCCTTGTGCTTGAGGTTCTGGACGGCAAGGAGGAGGCACATCTTGCCGCCGCCGGCTGTTCGATTTTGGCCGACCGCATGGCCGACAATGTCATCATCTTCGATATTGGTGGCGGCTCCACCGAGATCGTCTGGCTGAGAGGAGCGCGTGGATCGGGCACCAGCACCCGAAGCCGCGTCGCGGCCTGGGCTTCGCTGACGGCAGGCGTCGTCACATTGGCCGAGCGGCACGGTGGCATGGCCGTTTCGGCAGAGAGCTTTGAAGCGATGGTGCAGGATGTGGCGGCAAAACTGGCCGATTTTGCGCGCGAGGCGGCACCGGCCCTGCGCTCGTCCAGTTTTCATCTGCTTGGCACCTCCGGCACGGTCACGACGTTGGCCGGGCTGCACCTTGGCCTTGCCCGCTACGACCGGCGTCAGGTCGATGGGCTCTGGATGAACGACCGGCAGGTGGATCGCGTGTTGCAGCGGCTTCTCGCCATGCCCTACAGCGAGCGGGCCGCCAACGGCTGCATCGGCTCGGAGCGGGCCGATCTGGTCCTGCCGGGTTGTGCGATTTTCGAGGCCATTCGACGGGCGTTTCCCTCGCGTCGCGTCCGCATTGCCGACCGTGGGTTGCGTGAAGGAATCCTTGTGGAACTCATGCGGGCGGACGGCGCCTGGGATGAGGGGGGGCGCGTATGAGCGGCAAGGATGGCACCCGTACGCCGGGCCGGCAGGGCGGCAAGAAGGACGGCATCACCACACGCGAATTTGCTGTGCGGCTGAAGAAGGCCCGGTCGCTGAAACCATCCTCGCAACAGTGGTTGCAGCGCCAGCTGAATGATCCTTATGTGACTCGCGCCAAGCGTGAGGGGTTCCGCTCGCGCGCGGCCTTCAAGTTCCTTGAAATCGACGACAAGTATCGTCTGCTCAAACCCGGAATGCGCATCGTCGATCTCGGCGCAGCGCCCGGCGGCTGGTCGCAGATCGCAGCGGAGCGGGTCGGCAGCGTCGACGGCAAGGGGGCGGTGGTCGGCATCGATCTTCTGGAGATCGAGCCGATTCCGGGCGTCACCTTTGCTGTGATGGATTTCAACGACGAAGATGCGCCGGAACGGCTGAAGGCGATGCTCGGCGGCCCGGCGGATGGTGTGCTCTCCGACATGGCGGCCAACACCACGGGCCACAAGAAGACCGACCACCTGCGCATCATCGGGCTGGCGGAACTCGCGGTTGAATTCGCGCGCGAGGTGCTGGTGCCCGGCGGCTTTTTCGTCTGCAAGCTGTTTCAGGGCGGCGACACCACAGAGATCGTCACTCTGCTCAAGCGCGAATTTGCCGTGGTGCGGCATGTGAAACCCGCTGCTAGTCGCGCGGATTCAGCGGAACTCTATGTGCTGGCGACGGGGTTCCGGGGCGCCTGACAACGAAGGTCCGTTGCCGGCGCCCGTGACAGGGCGATGAGCTCAGTCCCCGAGCTTCACTTTCGCGCGCCGCAGCGTGTCGACAATGGCGCTGTACAGCTTGAGCTGCTCGGCCCCGTAGGCTGCCAGTTCTTCGGGTGTTGAACCCACCGGGTCCGAACCGATCTCGGCGAGTTTCTTCTTCATCGCATCGGATTTCATGACGGCGGCAATCTCGCCCGAAATCTTTTCAATGATCGGCCTGGGCGTTTTCGCCGGGGCGTAGATCCCGATCCAGAACGGCATGTCGAAGTCGGGATAGGTTTCCTTCAGGGTCGGAATCTTCGGTGCCACGGGCGAGCGCTCGGCGGAGGTGACGGCAAGCGCCTTGACCTTGCCGTCCTTGATGCGCTCGCTTTCGGCCGGCAGACCATTCAGCATCATGGAAACACGGCCCGCAAGAAGATCGGGCAGGATCGGCCCCGCGCCTTGATACGGCACTGCGGTCAGATCCGTCCCTGACTTCATCTTGAAAAACTCGCCCACGAGTTCAAGCTGGGTTCCGATGCCCGAATGGCCGTAGCTGTATTTGCCCGGGTTCTTTTTCGCCAGTTCGATGAATTCGGCAACGGTGTTGACCGGCAGGTCCTTGTTGATCGTCAGTGCGAGCGGATACCGGACCATCAGCGATACCGGCACCAGATCCTTGTACGGGTCATAGGTCAGACCTTCCATCGTCAATCCGGTGACGATGGCATTGGAAACGCCCTGGAGCAGCAGCGTGTAGCCATCCGGCTGCGCCCGCGCGACATAGCCCATGCCGACAACGCCGCCGGCGCCGGGCTTGTTCAGAACGACGACTGCCTTGCCGAGTTTTGCAGTCAGCGCCTCGGCAAGAATGCGCGCATGGAGGTCGAGGCCGCCACCGGGCGCAGCAGGAACGACGAGCTCAATGGATCTGGCAGGATAGCTCGCGTCCTGAGCGTTTGCCGGGACCGCCGCGAGGGTGGCGATCATAGCGGCGCAAAAACTGCCGGCGAGCCAGATGGCGCGAAGGCAAGGCCGTGCGGGCCCGGTTGTAGAATGGTGTTTCATCAGGTTTCCTTCCTGCATTTCCAATAAAATCCCTCTGCCGAACGGAGCCTACAGGTGCAGGCCGGGCCTGTGTAGCCCCTGGGTTGCAAGGCATCGTGACGATTGCCGAAAGCAGGCAGTTGGCGCTGCCCTTGGTCTGGCTGGCGGGGCGGCAATAGCTAACGCTCCATTAACCCGCCATGCGGATAATGCGCGGCATGGTCATCCGTACGCGTTTCCGCCGCATCGTCTCCATCCTGGCCTTCCACATCGTGGTGCTGGGCGCGAGCGGCTTTTTCGCCTGGAATGCCTATATTGGCGAACGCGGGCTGGTGGCCCGCCGCGAGCTCAAGACCCGAATCGCGCAGCTCAACCGGCAAATCGATGAGCTGAAGCTGGAAAGAACGGCGCGCGAGCGGCGTGTCTCCGCCATCTCTGCCGACGAGATCGACCGCGATCTCCTCGACGAGCAGGTTCGGCTGATGCTCAATCTCGCCCACCGCAACGATCTCGTCATTCCCCTGACCCATCATTGACGCTTGGCGGGCAGCGAAGGCCGTTTGCCCCGCGTGTCGAACAGGGGCGATCAACTTTTGTTGCATTGCAGCGATGAGGCAACGCATCTGCACCTATGCGTTTAAATCATAGGTTTCCTGTGAGTTCCCATCTGCCCAAGTCGAAATTTTCTGTCTAACTTCAGTTGTGTCATCGCGGGGCCGAAACCTCCCGCGGGCAGGAAACGACCAGACAAGGGGATAACATGGCCGTCGCCGCCAAGGCGCCGAAAGACTCGGCGCAGAAGAAATCATCCGATACCGCCAAGCGCCCTCCGGTTCCGGACTTTACCAAGTCCCAGGAATTGCAGGCCTATCGGGACATGTTACTGATCCGGCGCTTCGAGGAGCGATGCGGTCAGCTTTACGGCATGGGCCTGATCGGTGGCTTCTGCCACCTCTACATTGGCCAGGAAGCGGTCGTGACCGGCCTTCAGATGTCGACAATCCCCGGCGACCAGCTCATTACCGGCTATCGCGACCATGCACATATGCTGGTCTGCGGCATGGATCCCAAGGGCGTCATGGCCGAACTGACGGGCCGTCGCGGCGGCCTGTCGAAGGGCAAGGGCGGCTCGATGCACATGTTTTCGAAGGAGAAGAAGTTCTTCGGCGGCCATGGCATCGTTGGCGCGCAGGTGTCGCTTGGAACGGGCCTCGCCTTTGCGAACAAGTATCGCAAGAACAAGAATGTCTCGCTGACCTATTTCGGCGACGGCGCCGCCAACCAGGGCCAGGTCTACGAGAGCTTCAACATGGCGCAGCTCTGGAAGCTGCCGGTGATCTACATCATCGAGAACAACCGTTACGGCATGGGCACGTCGATCGAGCGCGCCTCGTCGACGACCGATTTCTTCCATCGCGGTGCGGCGCACGGCATTCCGGGCGAAGCGGTCGACGGCATGGACGTGCTCGCGGTGCGCGACGCGGCGATCCGTGCGGTCGAGCATGCGCGCACGAAGGGTCCGATCATCCTCGAGATGCAGACCTATCGCTATCGCGGTCACTCGATGTCGGACCCCGCGAAGTACCGTCAGAAGGAGGAAGTCGAGAAGATGCGCACGCAGCGCGATCCGATTGAAAACCTC
>JAIUNP010000219.1 GCA_020161975.1 Pseudomonadota bacterium | reverse complement strand
AGCGCCAGCGCATCATGATCGCCATGGCGATTTCAAACCGTCCGGAACTCCTGATCGCTGACGAGCCAACCACGGCCCTCGATGTCACCGTACAAAGCCAGATCGTCGAACTGATCGCCGAACTCCAGCGCGAAACGGGGATGGCGGTCGCTTTCATCAGCCATGATCTCAACCTCGTTCGCCGGCTGGCAGATCGGGTTGTGGTGATGCGCGGCGGCTCGGTTGTCGAGGCGGGCGCGACAGATCGCATCTTTTCCGCGCCGGAAGCCGCCTACACGCGGCTGCTGCTCGATGCGGAGCCGACAGGGCACAAGGTGCCGCCGCCGAGGGATGCGCAGGAAATCATCGGCGCCGACAATCTGTCTGTCGCGTTCCAGCGACCGCGCCGGCTGTTCCGGCCTCGCCCGGCCCCGCTGACCGCGGTCGATCACATCTCGCTCTCGGTCCGGCAGGGCGAGACACTCGGTATCGTCGGGGAATCCGGGTCCGGCAAATCAACCCTCGGGCGCGCACTCTTCCGGCTCGTCAGCGCGGAAGGGCGCATCCGGTTTCAAGGCCGCGAGATTTCGGATCTCACCCGGCGCGCGATGAAGCCACTCCGGCGCGATATGCAGGTGGTGTTTCAGGATCCGTTCGGCTCGCTCTCGCCGCGCATGATGGTGGGCGAGATCGTCGCCGAGGGCCTTCGCGTGCATGAACCGCAGCTTTCCGCCCGCGAGCGCGACCATCTTGCGGCGAAAGCGCTCGCCGACATGCAGATCGATCCCGTTCATCGCTTCCGGTTTCCGCATGAGTTTTCCGGTGGCCAGCGCCAGCGCATCGCGATTGCACGGGCGCTCATTCTCAGGCCCGGTCTGATCCTGCTCGATGAACCGACCTCTGCGCTCGATCGCACCGTGCAGAAGGAAATCGTGACGCTGCTGCGTGATGTGCAGGCGCGCGATGGCCTGACCTATCTTTTCATCAGCCACGATCTAGCTGTGGTTCGCGCGCTGGCCGACCATATTCTGGTGATGCGCGCGGGACGGATCGTCGAAACGGGATCGACCGAGGATGTCATCCGGCGTCCTAGAGAGGCCTACACCCAGGACCTGATGCGGGCAGCCTTTGCCACCGGGTCTGTCCGGCTTTCCAAGCGCGATGCAGTTGGCTAGGATCAGCCCGTCTGCCACCAATTTGGGAACGCACGATGTCGACAAGTCTTGTCATACTGCTGATTCTTGTGGCGCTCGTTCTGTGGGCCATCGGCGCCTACAACGGGCTGGTGGCCATGCGCCAGCGGGCGCGGCAGGCCTTTGCCGATATCGACGTGCAACTCAAGCAGCGGCACGATCTTATCCCGAACCTCGTTGAAACCGTGAAAGGCTATGCCAGCCACGAAAAGGAAACGCTGGATGCGGTGATCAAGGCGCGGAATTCGGCGGTTTCGGCCACCGGAGCACCGGCGCAAGGGCAGGCCGAGGCGCAGCTTTCCGGAGCCCTCGGGCGGCTGATCGCCCTGTCGGAGGCCTATCCCGATCTCAAGGCGAACACGAATTTCCAGCAGCTTCAGGGCGAACTCTCAGACATCGAGAACAAGCTTTCTGCCGCACGCCGCTTCTTCAACAATGCCGTTGGCGAGTACAACGCCGGCATCGAGAGTTTTCCCGCCGTGCTGCTGGCTCGCAACTTCGGCTTCCAGGCAATGACGATGTTCGACGTGGGCGAGGATACGCGCAAGACGCTCGACGCTGCGCCGCCCCAGGTGAAGTTCTGAGTGAAGTTCTGACCCTTCCCGGCAGGGGCTGATCCATGGCAGGCGCCTTCGGCCTCTACACCCACATCACGGCAAACCGGCGGCGATCCGTGGTGCTCATCGCCGGGCTGTTCGGCCTTGTCTATCTGATGATCTTCGCCGGTGCGCTCGCCTTCGAGGCGTTCGCAGGCGGCCCTTCGCTGAACGTGCTCGCGGCCCGCGCATGGCAGGACACGGTTGCAGCATTGCCGATCGCAACCATCGGCACGGGTCTCTGGGTCGCCATTGCCTACAAAGGGCATCAATGGATGATTGATGCGATGACCGACAGCCACGGCCTGTCGCGAACAGAGGCGCCGGCCCTCTACAATCTTCTCGAAAACCTCTGCATCTCGCGGGGGTTGCCGATGCCGAAGCTGAAGGTCATGGAAACCGGCGTCCTTAATGCCTTCGCCTCGGGCATGAACGAGAATCAATACACCGTGACGGTGACCCGTGGCCTGATCGAGGCGCTGAACGAAGCCGAGCTCGAAGCTGTTCTTGCCCATGAATTGACCCATATCCGCAATGGCGACGTCCGGCTGATGATCATTGCCGTCGTCATCGCGGGCGTTGTCTCGTTCATTGCGGAGATCCTCTACCGCTGGCTGGCCTACGGCCCGCGCGTCCGTTATGCCGATGAGGCTGGCGATGGTACGCGCCGTGCCGGGCCGGCAGGCGCGGCGCTGGTGCTGGCCGGTGTCATCGTAGCTGTGGCTTGGATTCTCTCCGGGATCCTGCGCTTTGCACTCTCACGCTCGCGTGAATATCTGGCGGATGCGGGTGCGGTCGAACTGACCAAGAACCCTGATGCGATGATTTCGGCGCTGATGAAAATCTCCGGGCGGGCGGAAATCCCCGGGGCGCCTTCCGGCATCATGGAGCTGTGCATCGAGAACGCCCATTCGGGTTTTGTCGATCTCTTTGCGACCCATCCCGCCATCGAGGACCGGATCGAGGCGCTCGTGCGCCATGCCGGCGGCCAGCGACCGGCGGAACCGCCTTCTGTCGCCCCTTCCTTCACTGGTGATGCTGTGGTGATGCTCGATAAGCGCCTGGCTCCATGGGGGCCGAGGCCGCCGGAAGCATCTCGCTAAGCCCTGGGCGCAAGCGCGGCGCTGACGGCCAGCACCAGCCAGCCAAGGATGGCCAGGGAGCCGCCGAGCGGCGCAGCCATGGCAAAGAGCTTGGCCTCGAAAAATGCCCGCAAGACCATATCCGACGCAAAAATCACAACGCCCGCGATGAGGATCGAGACGCCGGCGCGGGCGGTGGTCTGTTGCAGCAGGGCAGCTTTCCGCGCCGCCGTCGCTGCGATCACGGCGCCGGCGTGGAACAGCAGCATCTGCCCGGCCGTTGTCGCCTGTGTCCCGGCAAGATGACTGCCGGCGGCCAACAGTGCGACACCGGCGGCACCCATCAGGGCCGCTAGAAGCAGGTGCAGCCGTGCCGCGCTCACCGGTCGCTCCGTTCGGCAACCAGACGTGCCATCGTCGCGCGAAGGGCAGCAATGCCGATGCCGTCGCGGCTCGATGTCGCGATGATTTCTGGAAATGCCGCAGCCCGCTTCCGGATCGCCGCCGCAGTTTCCGCCAGACGGGCCTCAAGCTGGCCGGGCCCGAGCGCGTCGGCCTTGGTCAGGATGACCTGATAGCTCACCGCCGCGGTATCAAGGGTTTCGAGCACGGGTTTGTCGGTGTCTTTCAGGCCATGGCGAGCATCGATCAGCAGGAAGACACGGGCGAGATTGGCGCGACCGCGCAAATAGTCGTGGATCAGCCCGGTCCAGGCGGCGACCTTGCCCTTGCCGACTGCCGCAAAGCCATAGCCGGGCATGTCGATCAGGCTGAGATCCGTGCCGATGCGGAAGAAATTGAGTTCCTGGGTGCGGCCCGGCGTGTTCGACGTGCGGGCCAGCGTCTTGCGCCCCGTCAGCGCATTGACGAGGCTCGACTTGCCAACGTTGGAGCGCCCGGCAAACGCCACCTCGACGCCCTGCATTGGCGGCAGATTGTCAATGCGCGATGCGGCCCAGTAGAAGCCCGCCTCGCCGGCAAAGAGCTTGCGTCCCGCTTCGACGAGTGCCTCGTCGATGCCCACGGCCTCAGGCTGCCTTCTTGCGCCCGAACGTGGCGCGGAGGTTGTCCCACAGCTCCACCTTCACGCCCATCTTGCGCATGATGACATATTGCTGGAGCACCGAGAGCAGGTTGTTCCAGGCCCAGTAGATGACGAGGCCCGCCGGGAATGAGCCGAGCATGAAGGTAAAGATCAGCGGCATCCAGCCGAAGATCTGCTTCTGGATCGGATCCGGCGGCTCGGGGTTCATCTTCATCTGGAGCCACATGGTGATGCCCATCAGTACCGGCCAGACCCCCAGATGGAACAGGGAAATGTTCGGAACGGCATAGGGCAGCAGGCCGAACAGGTTGAAGATCGAGGTCGGATCGGGCGCCGAAAGATCCTTGATCCAGCCGAAGAACGGCGCCTGCCGCATTTCGATTGTGATGTAGATGACCTTGTAGAGCGCAAAGAACACCGGAATCTGCACGACCATCGGCAGACAACCGGCCATCGGGTTGATCTTCTTTCGCTTGTAAAGCTCCATCATCTCCTGCTGCTGGCGCACACGATCCTCAGGAAAACGCTCCTTGATCGACTGCATCTCAGGTGCAGCTTCTTTCATCATCGCCATCGACTTGTAGGACTTGTTGGCGAGCGGGAAGAACAGCAGCTTGATGAGAACGGTGACGATCAGGATCGTCACACCGAAATTGCCGACAAAGCCCTTGATGATCTCCATCAGCCAGAACAAGGGCTTGGTGATGAAATGGAACCAGCCCCAGTCGATCATCAGCTCGAAGCTGGCAATCTTGAATTTCGATTCGTAGCCGTCGATCACGCTGACTTCCTTGGCCCCGGCAAACAGGCGCGTGGTCGTTGTGGCCTTTGTGCCGGGCGCGATGGTCAGGATGTTGGCAACAGCGGCAGCCTCATAGACCTGCGGCGTTGCGGCGGTCACGCCGAAGGCGGCCGAATAGGTGCGGTCCTGCTCGGGAATCAGCGCAGAGGCCCAGTATTTGTCGGTGATGCCGAGCCAGCCGCCCTTCACATCCTTGAAGGACTTGGACTTCTGTTTGTCCATGTCCTTGTAGACAATTTCCTGAAGCTTGTTGTCACCGAGATAGCCGATCAACCCTTCATGCAGCACATAGATGCCATCGACATGCGGCGTTCCAACCCGCGAAATCCGGCCATAGGGCGACAGCGAGACCGGCGCAGCGGTGGCGTTCGACACTTCATCGACCACCGTGAACATGAACTTGTCGTCGACCGAGATCTTGCGGGTAAAGATGAGTCCCTGTCCATTATCGAAGGTCATCGTCACCGGATTCGACGGCGTGAGCGCGCCGCCCGTGGTCTGCCAGAGCGAATCGGCATTGGGGGCGATGATGGTCGAGCCCGCGGTCGGCACCCAGCCGAAATCAGCGTAATATCCCTTGTCGGCTTCCGCCGGGGAGAAGAGCACCACATTCGGGCTCTTCGGATCGACCGTTTCACGGTAGTTGACGAAGGCGAGATCGTCGAACCGTCCACCCTTCAGCGAAATCGAGCCCTTGAGCGCCGGCGTTTCGATAGCGATGCGCTTGGTCGCGGCCAGTGCGTCGGCACGCGGGAGCAGTGCGCCGGCGGGCGCATTGGATCCCGGCAATTGACCTGACTGGCCGGCCGCCGGCGCGGCGTTGGGCTGGGCGGGTGCCGCGCCCTGATTCGGTTGCTGGGCCTGGGTGCTCTGGGCGGCCTGACGGGTCTTTTCCGCCTGCGGCATACCGTAGAAGTAGTTCCAGCCAACCATCACCAGCACCGAAAGGCCGATGGCGAGCAGAAGGTTCTTGTTATCGGGCTGCTGCTGCATGGAAACTGATCCTGGAAAGCGCGCGAATGACGATTTTCACGTCTTCTGGTGGGTCGGGAGCCGACGGGCGGCAGCGGCAATCTCCACAGCAAGGCTGCGGCTGAGGCTCGCGAACGGCTCGTGAAGGCAGGCGCGACGGGCCACGATCACCACATCAAACCCCGGGAGGCTCCCCGCTGTCGCCCGTTGCGCCGCAGCCTTGAGGCGTCGGCGGATGCGGTTGCGCTCGGTCGCTGAGCCGGTCTTCTTCGTAACGGTAAAACCGAAACGGCCCACTCCAACGGGGGAGGGGCCGGCCTGGAGTCCGAACACGGGCGTCGAACGGCGAAGCCCCTTCTGCAGCCGAACGAAATCGGCCCTGCGCTTCAGGGTTGCCACGGGCTGACCGGAACGACCCTGCGCCGGATCCCGATCCGTCGCATCGCCGCCCACGTTCCGTCCCTTACGCCGACAGGCGCTTGCGACCGCGGGCACGGCGGCTGGCGATGACCTTGCGACCACCAACGGTCGCCATGCGGGCACGGAACCCGTGGCGACGCTTGCGGACCAGCTTGCTCGGTTGATAAGTGCGCTTCACGACACATACTCCAGATGCGGATGTTCCTGCCCTTCCGCCCTAACAAAAGCGGCGCCAACGGGGCGCCGTGCTGACTGTCAGGGCGACAGGACGTGCAATTTGCTCCGGGCTATATGCGCGAAAGGGGGGCGAAGTCAATCATGAATGGCTTAAAAGACTCAATGGCGGCCCGGCTCCGCAGCCGCGAGCTCCGGTCGCCTCGAACCGCCGACCCTGATTGAGCCCGGAGAACCATGACCATGACAGTAAAATGGATTCTTCTGGCAATTGGCATCGCGGTCGCGATCCTGGCCTGGCAGGTTTTCGGCGCCCAGGTCCGGTTCGAGATGTTCCTGGCGCACAAGAGCGCGATCGAGGCAGCGGTAGCCCTTCATCTTCCGTGGGCCGTTGCCGGCTATATCGGGCTCTATACGCTGGTGGTTGCGTTTTCCCTGCCGGTGGCCCTGCCCCTGACCCTGATCGGCGGGCTTCTTTTCGGCTTTGCACTCGGAACGCTGGCGACGGTGACGG
>JAIUNP010000218.1 GCA_020161975.1 Pseudomonadota bacterium | reverse complement strand
TCGCGGAGCCTGAACCGCTGACCTGGGGCCGCAGGGATTGCCAGCGCGCCGCCGGCAATCAGTCCATCCAGGACGCCTTCGTGCGTGATAAGGCCTACTGTATGCAGGTCGGTAATGTCGCCGAGGACGGCACCGTGAACAACGCCATGGTCGATTGCATGAGCCGCCGCGGCTATGCCTATTCCACCCGCTCGGGCCATGATGCCTTCTGCGCCAGAACCACTCGCCGGTAAGGCACAGCATCACCGGCCCCGCCGGTCGACGGCCTTTCAGGACGTAGTGCGAAGTCACTGAACCATGGAAGCGCGTTCCAGGATCGACAGTCCAGGTTCACAATGGCGATGGGCGTTGGTTTAGAAAGCCTTCAAGGCGACCTACGCCCCGTCGCATGTGACTTTCAATTTCCATGATCATGGCATCGAGATCGTCACCCAGCGCCAAGCGAACATAATCGTCGTGCGCATCGCGCAATGGCCCGGTTCTTTCATGCGCCGATTGATGAAGCGCCAGATACAGTTGCAGGCGACCGGCGAGCCGTCGCCAGATATCATGCAGAAGATGGTGGCCACAGGCTTCGTACACGGTCGAGTGAAATTGTACTTCCCGCAGGCTGGATATGTAGCCGTCGGCGTGAGGCAGGGTTTCCAGGAGGCTCTGTTGGCGCCTGCGCAACTCGTCCCGGAACGATTCCAGCACCATCGGATAGAGCATGACAAAGAACAGTGCACCGATCACCGTGTAGGTTTCGAGCGGATTGAAGTTGAGGGACGCGATCAACTTGCCCTGCGTCAGCAATTCAACATAGGCCACAACCGACGCAAGCGTCGTCATCTTGAAAATCTCGATCCCACGATTGGTCAGGGCCGGCAGAACGCGTCGGATCGCTTGCGGCATGATGATGCGGCGCATGATCTGGCCGGGACGCATCCCGATGGCACGCGCGGCCTCCCATTGCCCTGGCTCGATAGACTGGATCCCGGCGCGGTAGATTTCGGAAGAATACGCAGCGGAATTGAGCGAAATGCCAAGCGTCGCCGCCATCATCGGGCTCAGTTCGATGTGCACGAGCATCGGGAGTGCAAAGTAGAACCACAGAATCTGTACCAGGACGGGTGTATTCCGGAAAAATTCGATGAAGCCGACCGCGAAACAGAGCACAGGCGAGAGGGGTGAGCGCCGGAGCAGCGCGATGACAAAGCCGAGCGACAGCCCCAGAACCAGGCAGATCACGAACAGGCGCAATGTCCCGGCGGCACCGATTGCCAGCGCCTCCCAATTTTCAAAAACGGCAGCGAAGTTCCAGCGGTATGCCATCATCGCACCATCAATTCGCCGCTCGCCGCCATTCGACGTTCGAGAATGGCACCAAGCGCACTTAGCACTGAAATGGCGACGAAGTAGATCAGGGCCGTAACTGTATACACTTCCAGCGGTCGAAAGGTTTTCTGCGCCAGTTCGTTGGTCTGGAACAGCAGGTCGGCATAGGAGACCGTGGCAACCAGCGTGGTGGTCTTGATGAGTTCGATCGAACGCTCCATCATGGCTGGGAACACGCGCTTGACAGCTTGCGGCAGGATGATCCGCCGCATGGTCTGGTTGCCGGTCATGCCGATGGCGCACGCCGCTTCCCACTGCCCTTTTTCGACAGAAACGATGCCGGCGCGGAATATCTCGGCAAAGAACGCCCCTGACTGGATCATGAAGGTCAGGACGGATGCCATATAGGGCGACATCTCCACATTCAGGACCAGCGGCAGCCCGAAATAGAACCAGAAGAGTTGGACCAATGGCGGCGTCGTCCGGAACACCTTGATGATCCCACCTGCCACAGGCGAGATCGCGCTGTTGGACAGTCTGGCCAGCGCGAGCGCGAGACCCACCGGCAATCCGCCGACGAGCGCGACAAGAGCCAGCTTCAATGTATTGATGAAGCCCGTGAGCAACAGCCCGCTGTTGGCCCAAACCGGGCTGAAATCCCACGCATACATCGCCACTGCGCCGGCGCTACCCGATCATTTCCTTGATGATCG
Organism: Pseudomonadota bacterium; assembly: GCA_020161975.1. Taxonomy (GTDB): domain Bacteria; phylum Pseudomonadota; class Alphaproteobacteria; order Rhizobiales; family Beijerinckiaceae; genus JAIUNP01. Next base: position 4,758 of record JAIUNP010000218.1, on the reverse strand, counting down.
GGGGGACGGCTTTGGGATCCAGACCGAAGTCTTTCAGAAAGGCCTCGTACCAGGCCTGAATCTTCCGCGTCTTGTAGAATTCGCCGATCTGTCCATCCACCCACGCGACGAATTCAGCGTCACCCTTGCGCACGGCGACCGATGACGGATTGGATGTAACCGGCTTGGGCACCGATATCGTGCCGAACCTGAGGCGCTGCCGCGCGGCCAGCAGAGGCGGGTGGAATAGACAGACAGCCTCGACACGCCCGGACTGAAATGCCGCAATCGCTTCGGCATTTCCTAGAAAGCGCTGGATCGCTGCCTTGGAAACATTTTCAGTCAGGAACTTGTCCATGCTCGTTGCCTGCGGCACGGCAATTCGCACCTCCGGCTTGTTGAGTTCCTCCCAGTTGGCGGCCTTCACGCCATCCTACGCCAGCACGACAAGCGAGTAGTAGAGCAGCGGATTCTTCGGGAAATCGACCGCCTGCGCGCGCTCCGGCGTCGCATCCATCACGGCCATCAGATCGATCTTGTTAGCCTGAAGCGCCGCAATCGCAGTCCCCCAGGTAACCTCCACCGTTTCGAGCTTCACACCGAGTGCGCCGGCCATCGCTTCGCCCATCGAAACGCCAACCCCGGTCCAGGCACCCGTTCGGGCATCCTTGGAAAACCATGGCGGCGCCTGCGTCACACCAATCCGCAATGCGCCACGCTTCTTTACCTCCTCCAGGGTTCCCGCCTGCTGTGCGGCAACTGGACCAACCAACAGGGTGGCCCCAGCGAGACTGACCGCGAGATTTACGAACGTGCAGCGGGATAAAGGCATGACTGGCTCCGCTGACATCATCAATTTTTTGCGTCAAGCCGCAAATATTGTTGATTGTCAACAATCATACAACAAAAGAGTGCACCGCGTTTGACTTGCCCGTGTTCGCCGGGTCTCTCGCTCGATCGAATGCGTAAGATTGTGAACCGCGCCACCGTTCAGCACCGGCAGCCTCATTCCCTCTGCCGTTGTTGCCTTGCCCGCAAACCGGATTGGAAAGAACGGACTGGAACAATTACCGCGTCGGCGCGACCCCGCCGTTCAAATAATCCGCTTGCGGATGGTAGAGGTGACGATTTCCGTAACAATGACAACGGCGAAAATCACCGCAAGGATCAGGCCGACCTGATCCCAATAGAGATTATTCAGTGCAGCATCGAGTGCAACGCCGATGCCCCCTGCGCCGACCAGACCCAGCACCGCGCTTTCGCGGATGTTGATATCCCACCGCAGCAGCGCCACCGACCAGAATGCCGGCTCGACCTGTGGCCAGTAGCCCTTGGCAAGCACCATCGAACGGGGTGCACCGGCCGCCGTCAGCGCCTCGATCGGCCCGCGCTGCGCCTCCTCAAGCGCCTCGCCGAACAGCTTGCCGACAAAGCCGATGGATCGGAAGGCGATGGAGAGCACGCCCGACAGGGCGCCCGGACCGAAGACCGCCACAAATAGCAACGCCCAGATCAGCGAGTTCACCGAACGGGACGATACAAAAATGAACTGCGCGACGAAGTTGAGGACCGGATTTCTCGTAAAGTTCCGCGCCGCCAGAAACGATAGCGGCAGCGCCAGCACGATGGCGAGGATGGTGCCGAGCGTTGCGATGTGAAACGTCTCGATCAGCGCATGATGAATGGCCTTGGGATAAAATGCCCAGTCAAACGGCCACATGCGCTTGAACAGATCCGCCGTCTGCTCAGGCGCATCGTAGAGAAACTCGGGGATGATCTCGATGGTCTTGATCGACCACACCACGGCAATGGCCGTCACAATGTAGAGCAGCGAACGGGCTATGCGCTGCCCCGGTGTGAACCGCTGCCAGACGCGAGGCGCGCCGCTGTGCAACACCGCGCCGCTCATTGGAAAATCCTGCGGATACGGTTGGAAACCATTTCCGTCATCAGGATCAGACCGATGATGCAGAGAAGTATGGTCAGCACGACATCGTAATCGAACCTCTGGTAGGCCGTGAACAGCGGTGCTCCGATCCCCCCGCCCCCGACGATCCCAACCATCGTGGAGTTCCTGAGGTTTGAATCAAGCTGGTAGACCGACAGACCGACAAAACGCGCCATCACCTGTGGCATCACAGCAAAAATAAGGACGTTCCAGAAGTTCGCGCCGGTTGCGCGCACCGCCTCGACCTGCTTGGGGCTCATCTCCTCCACCACCTCGGCGAAGAGTTTTGAGACAAAGCCCATCGACGAGACGATCAGCGCCAGAATGCCCGCCAGCGCACCAAATCCCACGGCCTTGACGAACAGGATCGATACAATCACCGGATGGAACGAGCGGAACACGGCAATGAGCCCGCGCGCGCTCCAGCTCAACCACCCCGGGGCGAGATTGCGCGCCGCAGCCAACCCGAGCGGGAGCGACAGCAGCACGCCGAAAAAGGTCGCCAGAATGGCGATCTGAATCGATTCCAGCATCCCGGTCGCGATCAGATCCAGCTTGTCCGGCGCGAAATTGGGCGGAAACATCCGCGCCAGAAATTTCGCGCCATTGTCGAGCCCGGTGACAAACCGCGCCCACGTCAGATTGAGGATCGATGTCGCATAAAGGGTGTAGAGCGCGAGCCCGATCCAGCCGATACGGCTCGCCCAGTTCGCCGGAAAGGCCGGCGGGCGCACGGTGGCGGACGGCAGGCTCACAGAAAATCCTCTCCGCCATAGATGTGCTTGAGGTGATCCGGCTTCAGCCCTGCCGGCGGACCGTCATAGACCACCTCGCCGCCCGTCATTCCGATGATGCGGCCGGCATAGCGCTTGGCCAGCTCGACATTGTGGATGTTGATGATGATCGGCACACCCCGTTTTGCCGAAAGGTCAGCCATCAGGTCCATGATTTCGACCGACGTTTTCGGATCGAGCGAGGAGGTCGGTTCATCGGCCAGCACCAGCGCCGGGTTTTGCATGATCGCGCGCGCAATGCCGACGCGCTGGCGCTGCCCGCCCGACAGCGCATCCGCCCGCCGCGTCGCGAAATCCTCGTTCAACCCCACCGCATCGATCAGATCGAACGCGCGCGTCACATCCTCCGCCGGGAATTTCCGCAGGAAGGCGCGCCACGCCGGCACGTATCCGAGCCGGCCGGACAGCACATTCTCGATGACACTCAGCCGCTCAACCAGATTATATTCCTGAAAAACCATGCCGATGCGTCGGCGCGCCTGGCGTAGCGCCTGCCCGGACAATTTTGCCAGATCCTGACCCTCGAACAGGATTTCGCCCGCCGTCGGATCAACCAGCCGGTTGATGCAACGGATCAGCGTCGATTTTCCGGTGCCGGAGGGACCAATGATCGCCGTGATCCCGCTGGCATCTATATCAAGCGAAATGTCCTTCAGTACCGGCTGGCCGGGCCGATATTCCTTGCGAAGATTACGGATCGACAGCAGGACAGATTCATTTGTTACCGCTGTCATTGCTTGGGAGCCGCTGCCTTCGCGGCAGCCTCGGCAGCCTTCTTGGCGGCGGCCTCCGCCTCGCGCTTTGTCTGCGCGTCATAAGCTGCCTTGTTGTAGGGCGTCCCGGACTTTTCGGCGACCTCGCGGATCGGCTTCCATGTCTCCTTGTAGGTCATCGGCAGGAAGCGATCCTCGCCAGCGTACTCCTTTTTCAGGCCATCATGCCACTTGTAGCCCATGAAGCAGTCGGAGATTTTCTTGGCGAGTTCGGGCTTCAGGTCATGCGGGATGGACCACGACGATGTGGGGAACGTTTCCGACTGCCAGATCACCTTGAGCGCATCGCCCTTCACCGCTCCGCGCGCAACCATGCGCTCGTAAACATCCGAGGCGACCGGTGCCATGTCGTAGTCGCCCGATACAACCCCCAACACCGACTTGTCGTGCCCGCCCGACATCAGAACCTTGTAGTCGTCCTCCGGCTTGAGGCCGAGATCTGGGAAGAATACGCGCGGCGCAAGATTGCCGGAGTTGGACGAGGGGGAGGTGTGCGCCACCTTCTTGCCCTTGAGGTCGGGCAGGCTCTTGTAGGGGCTGTCTGATTTCACCAGCGCGAACAGCTTGTAGCCCGATACGCCCTTATCCGAGCCGATCACCGCGAATGGAACCGCGCCGGCGAGATTGACCGCGAAACCGACGACGCCCGTCGCGAAGCCGGAGATATGCAGCCGCCCCGAGCGCATCGCCTCGATCTGCGCGGCGTTGTTCTGCACCGGATAATAGACGATCTTTTTACCCGTGCAGGTGCCAAGGTAATCCAGGAACGGCTGATACACGGTCTGATAAACGGCCGGGTTCTCCACCGGAGAGTAGGCGAAAATCAGCGTCGATGGATCTTTCAGCCTGGCAGGGTCGGACGGCGTATCGGCAACCAAATCGTTGTTTGCATCACAGTAAGCCATATCGAGCTGACCGCGATTGGGACATGCATCCTGCGCAAGGGCCGAGACGGACGCCGAAAGCGCCGTCGTGGCAAGCATCGCAGCCATGATCGGAAAACGAAACATCTCTGACTCACTGTTTGGGGGCAGCGGGCGCAGCCGGTTGCGACAGCTTTGCGGCGGCTTCCGCCGCTTTCTTGGCCGCAGCTTCTGCCTCGCGGCGCGATTCCGTATCGTACGCTGCCTTGTTGTAGGGTGTGCCCGACTTTTCTGCGACATCCCGCACCACGCGCCAGTCGGTCGCATAGGTGATTGGCAGGAAGCGGTCGTCGCCATTGAATTCCTTGGTCATCGCAGGCGTAAACCGGAAGGAATAGAAG
>JAIUNP010000217.1 GCA_020161975.1 Pseudomonadota bacterium | reverse complement strand
GTATTGGCGCGACCTTGCCAGATGCAAGGTCATTAGCCGACTACATTATCGATGGTGGCTATGGCGTATTCCATGCCGTTCGAACAGGGAAACTCGACTTCGAGACCGCTGCACAGGAACTCGATGCGGCAGGGCTGCGCGGTCTCGGTGGCGCCGGTTTTCCCGCCGGACGCAAGTGGCGCATCGTGCGGTCCATGCCAGGGCCCGTTCTGATGAGCGTCAATGCCGACGAGGGCGAGCCCGGCACCTTTAAGGATCGGGTGTTTCTGGAAGCCGATCCGCACCGGATGCTCGAAGGTGCGCTGATTGCCGCCCATTTGGTGCACGCAGAGCGGATCTTCATCTACCTGCGGGATGAATACCCTGCCGCTCGCGCAATTTTGCAGCGTGAAATCAGCGCATTGGAGAGCGAGGGTCTTCTGTCGACGCCCGTCGAGCTTCGACGCGGGGCTGGCGCCTATATCTGCGGTGAGGAGAGCGCCATGCTGGAATCACTGGAAGGAAAGCGCGGCCTGCCGCGCAATCGCCCGCCTTACATCGCCGAGCGTGGCCTCTTCGGACGCCCGACCCTCAACCACAATGTCGAGACACTGTTCTGGGTTCGCGACATTCTCGAAAAGGGCGGCGACTGGTTCGCGCGGCAGGGCCTCAACGGTGCGAAAGGCTTGCGGTCATGGTCCGTGTCAGGCCGTGTGCGCAAGCCAGGGCTCAAGATTGCTCCCGCTGGAATCACCCTGCGCCAACTCGTTGCTGATCATTGCGGTGGAATGGCAGATGGCCATAATTTTGCCGGCTATTTGCCGGGTGGAGCTTCCGGAGGAATGTTGCCTGCATCGCTTGACGATCTGCCTCTGGACTTCGGCTCCCTCGACAAGCAAGGCTGTTTTGTCGGCAGTCATGCGATCATCGTCTTTTCCGACAAGGATGACCCACGGATCATTGCACGCAATCTGATGGCCTTTTTTGCCCACGAATCCTGCGGTCAATGCACCCCCTGCCGCGTCGGCACGGAAAAGCTCACCGCACTGATGGCTGCCGATGTCTGGGATGAGGCGTTGATGACGGAGATTGAAGCCGTCATGCGTGATGCTTCGATTTGCGGCCTCGGACAGGCAGCCCCCAATCCGCTCCGCTCGTTCTTCCGTTTCTTCAACACTCAGGATGCAAAGGCATGAGCGAGCGCATTCCTTTCATCCTGAATGGCAGGACTGTCGACGCAGGGCCGGACGAAACGATCTGGTCAGTCGCAAAGCGCGAGGGGGTGGCGATACCGCATCTTTGCCATGCAGATCGCCCCGGCTACCGCCCCGATGGCAACTGCCGCGCCTGCGTTGTTGAGGTGAAGGGGGAACGGACGCTCGCCGCCTCCTGCCAGCGCAAGCCGCAACCCGGCATGGATGTGGACACCGAATCGCCCCGCGCCACAGCCGCACGCGCCATGGTGTTTGAAATGCTGGCCGCCGATATGCCGAAACGGGCCGACGGGCCAGAGCCCGATGCCCCTTTCTGGCACTGGCACAGCCGCACCGGAGCCAGGAGCAGCCGACTGCCGGCAAATCCCGCCCGGTGCGTTGCCCCGGCTGCGGCGGGACTGTACCTGCACGATGCCTCTCATGCCGCCATCGCCGTCAATCTGGATTCCTGCATTGCCTGTGGCCTCTGCGAGCGAGCCTGCCGCGAAGTGCAGGTCAATGACGTGATCGGCATGGGCTTTCGCGGCATTTCGACCCGCCCGGTGTTCGACCAGAACGACCCGATGGGTCTGTCGAGTTGTGTTGCCTGCGGTGAATGTGTCGAAATCTGCCCGACAGGCGCATTGCGGGAAAAGTCGCTCCTCGATGCCGCTGCGCGCAAGCACGCGATTATCCCGGATCGGGTCGTACGGAGCCTCTGTCCTTACTGCGGAGTGGGGTGCCAGACGGAAATTGCGGTCAAGGACGATCAGATCGTCAAGGTCGATGGCCGCAATGGCCCGGCCAACGAGGGGCGCCTTTGCGTCAAGGGCCGGTTCGGCTTTGACTATATCCGCCATCCCCATCGGCTGACCAGGCCGCTGATCCGACGCGCCGACGCGCCCAAATCCGGTGACATCGTGGTGGACCCCGGCCGCCCTTGGCAGGTTTTCCGGGAGGCAAGCTGGGAGGAAGCGCTGGATCATGCCGCCGGTGGTCTGCGGCGCGTGGCGGATACCAAAGGCGGTGCAGCCATCGCCGGGTTCGGCTCGGCCAAATGCTCCAACGAAGAGGCCTACCTCTTCCAGAAGCTGATCCGGCAGGGTTTTGGCACCAACAATGTCGACCACTGCACACGGCTTTGCCATGCGTCATCGGTGGCGGCATTGCTGGAAGGCATTGGGTCCGGCGCGGTCTCCGCTCCGTTCCGCGCAGCCGAAGAGGCCGATTGCATCATCGTGATCGGTTCGCGCCCCACAGAAAACCACCCCGTCGCCGCGACCTACTTCAAACAGGCTGCCAAACGGGGCGCGACGCTCATCGTTATGGATCCGCGCGGCAATCCTTTGGCCCATCATGCCACTGAGATGCTGCGCTTCCGCCCAGGCACGGATGTGGCGCTGCTGAACGCGATGCTGCATGTGATCATTGCCGAGGACCTAATCAATCACGCGTATATCGCCGCCCATGTTGACGGCTTCGATGCGCTGAAGAGTGCCGTCGCCGCCTTCTCGCCCGAGGCCATGGCTCCGATCTGCGGCATTGATGCCGAGATCATCCGCAACGTCGCCCGGCGCTATGCGACGGCGGAACGCTCCGTCATCTTCTGGGGCATGGGCGTCTCCCAACATGTCCACGGCACGGATAACGCACGTTGCCTCATCGCTCTGGCGCTGATCACCGGCCAGATCGGACGGCACGGCACGGGGCTCCACCCCCTGCGCGGCCAGAACAACGTGCAGGGCGCCTCCGATGCCGGGCTGATCCCGATGATGTATCCGGACTATCGCCCGGTGGATGTCGAGGCGACGCGGCTTTCCTTCGAGGCGGACTGGGGCCGCGCGCTTGCGTCGGAGCGCGGCCTGACGGTGGTTGAAATTCTCGATGCGGCCCATGCCGGCCGGATCGGCGCGATGATCATCATGGGCGAGAACCCGGCCATGTCGGACCCCGACCAGACCCATGCTCGCGCGGCGCTGGCCCGGCTGGACCATCTCGTCGTGCAGGATATTTTCCTCACCGAAACGGCCTGGCATGCGGATGTGGTGTTGCCCGCCTCCGCCCATGCCGAGAAGCTCGGCACCTTCACCAACACCAACCGCGAGGTGCAGATGGGCCGCCCCGCCGTGCCCACACCCGGCGATGCGCGGCAGGACATCGACATCCTGATCGCACTGGCAAACCGGCTCGGCCTGGGCTGGTCCTATTCCGGCGTACATGAGGTCTATGAGGAGATGCGTAGTCATATGCCCTCGCTCGCCGGCTTGCCCTGGGACCGGATCGCGCGGGAAGATGCTGTGACCTATCCGGCGAGCGACGCCGAAACACCCGGTCAACCGATCCTCTTTGGCGATACCTTTCCACGTCCCGGCGGGCGGGCACGTCTGGTGCCAGCCGGCCTTATGCCACCCGATGAGGCGCCGGATGAAACCTATCCGCTGGTGCTGACCACGGGGCGCCTGCTCGAACACTGGCACACCGGATCAATGACCCGCCGCGCCAATGTGCTCGACAATCTGGAGCCGGGCGCGATTGCCGTCATGCACCCTGAGGAAATCCGTCGGCGCCATCAGGTGCCCGGCAAGGCCGTCACCTTGGAAACCCGGCGCGGCCGGATCACCGCCACGCTCAGGGCGGACCGGGACATGCCGGAGGGCATGGTCTTTGTGCCTTTTGCCTTCCAGGAAGGGGCTGCAAACCGCCTCACAAATCCTGCACTGGACCCCTATGGCAAGATCCCCGAACTGAAGCTCTGCGCCGTGCGAATCGTTTAACCGATCCCACGTGGGGATCATGCGCTAGCGCGGAACAGCAGCTTGTCGATTCGACGGCCATCCATGTCGATGACCTCGATGATCCAGCCTTCCATTTCGGCCTGATCGCCCTCGACGGGGATTTTCCCGAACACTTCCAGCGCAAGACCGGCGACGGTGTGAAACCGCGCATCGTCCGGCACGTCGATGCCGACGGTCTCCTCCAGTTCGGAGATTTCGGCCTTGCCATCAACCAGCCAGGTGCCATCCGCCCGTGCGATGATCGGTTGGCTTGTAATCTCATGCTCTTCTGGAATGTCGCCGGTGATGGCTTCGAGAACATCCGTCAGGGTGATGACGCCCTCGAACGCTCCGAATTCGTCGATGACAAAGGCGAAGTGATTCCGCTTGGTCCGGAACATCTCCAGAATATCGAGGACCGATGCGCTTTCCGGCACGAACAGCGGTTCGCGCACGCTCCTTTCGACATCAAGCGGCTTGCCTTCCAGCATCAGGTCCAGCAGATCCTTTTTGTGGACATAGCCGAGCGGCTCATCAATGGAGCCTCCCTTGGCGACCACGACACGGCTGAACGGACACTGCCGCAGTTCCGCCCGGAGTACCTTGGGATCATCGCCAACGTCAATCCAGTAAACGTCCGAGCGCCGGGTCATGATGGCCAGCACGGGCCGCTCGGCAAGGCCGATCACTTCCTTCAGCATCTCGCGTTCAGCAGGGTCGATGACACCGGATTCAGTGCCTTCCTGAAGCATCGTCTCCACTTCTTCTTCCGTCACCGACTGGTCACGCACCGTCGGGATGCGCAGCAGGCGGAGGATGAAGGCGGTGGATATGCCGAGAAAGGCAACAATCGGGCGGGCCGTCGTCGCAATGAAGTTGAGTGGGCGGGCCACGCGCGCGGCAATCGGCTCGGGATAGGCGAGCGCGATGCGCTTGGGCACAAGTTCTCCCAGCACCAGGGTCAGAATGGTGGTGATAACCACGACGACGCCGATGGCAATCGCTTCAGCCCGCGGCTTCATCCAGGCGATCTCGGCGATGGGCGCAATCAGGTATTGGGACAGTGTGGCCGTGCCGAACGCACCGGTACCGATCGAGATGAGCGTCAGGCCGATCTGGACCGACGACAGGAAACTGGTGGGTTCGCGCGCAAGTTCGGAAGCCTTGGCGGCGCCATGGTCTCCGGCTTCCGCCATCGCATCAAGACGGGCTCGCCGAGCCGAAACAATCGCCATTTCGCTCATCGCGAAGAATCCGTTGAGGATCGTCAACGCGAAAAGGAAAAAAATCTCCAGGCCCAACATCCAACCACAGGGGTGCGCGTTGCCAGAACGGGCAACAACATCCGCTTATCGCACGGCGAACAACGGTTTCGCAATGGCCTCGTCGGGCATTTCAGGGGCCATTGGCCTCAATGGCCAGGGCATGAACGCGCTCCTTCAGTTCATCCGCCAAGAGGGCGTTGATGATGCGGTGACGCTCTATCCGTGATTTGCCTGCAAAGGCTTCGGCGGTGATCCGTACACGAAAATGGGTTTCGCCACCTTCCTTCCAGCCGCTGTGGCCGTGATGGTTGTGGCTTTCGTCGATCACGTCCAGCGCAACGGGAGCAAGGGTGGCGAGCTTGGCTTCGATACGGGCTTTGTAGGTCATGGCGCGATCATAGCAGGGCGCGGCCTGAGGTGCGAGCCCTGCAATCTTGCGCATCAGTGTGTTGCCGCAAGGCTTGCAGGGCGCAACGTCGTTACGATATTCTGGCGCGATGTCATCTCGCTCCTCCCTTTTTGACAAGATCCGGATCAAGCCCGACACGGTCGAAGCACCGGCCGAGCAGCGCTGCGAACACCCTGGCTGCACCCGGCCCGGGGCCTTTCGCGCACCAATGGGACGGAACCGCGAAGGACGCTATTTCCACTTCTGCCTCGAGCATGTGAAGGCCTACAACCAGTCCTACAACTACTTCCAGGGCATGAGCGACGATGCCGTACAGGCTTTCCAGAAGGATGCCATCACCGGACATCGCCCGACCTGGGGCATGGGACTGAAGAAGGACGGCGGCGAGCGCGTCGTCGTCGATGATTCGATATCCGACATGCTTGGCCTCTTTCGCAATGGCCGGACAACCGCAGCGCGGGCGGACGAAGCGCGGCAGGTGTCTGCAGGCGCGCGAAAAGCACTCGACACGCTCGGCCTGGACCCTGGCGCGGACAAGGCCAGCGTACGCGCACGGTTCAAGGAGCTGGCCAAGCGCTTCCATCCCGATCTCAACGGCGGCGACCGGTCGCGCGAAGAAAAATTGCGCTCGATCATCGACGCCTATAATTACCTGAAGTCCGCCGGGCTGGCATAGGCGTCCGCCGCTGCCTGCCCTTCCTTGAAGTAGGCCCGCCGACAGGGTTCGTCGGGCGCGATTGGTGATCCATGTCCGTGGCGAATGATCAGGGCAGCCCGCTGCCCGATACCGAGGTGTCCGTCAAGAAGCTGTTCGGTTTCGACAGCTCCCTCATGGTTCCGGCCTATGCCGAAGCCAACGAGCATGTTCCGGAGCGTGACGCCGACTATCTCTTCGACCGGGATACGACGCTGGCGATCCTGGCCGGGTTCGCCCGCAACCGGCGCGTCATCGTCACTGGCTACCACGGCACGGGCAAATCGACTCACATCGAGCAGGTCGCGGCCCGGCTAAACTGGCCCTGCATCCGCGTCAACCTCGACAGCCATGTCAGCCGCATCGATCTGGTCGGCAAGGATGCGATTGTCGTCAAGGACGGTCGCCAGGTCACGGAATTCCGCGACGGCATCCTGCCCTGGGCCTATCAGCGCAATGTCGCGCTCGTGTTCGACGAATATGACGCGGGTCG
>JAIUNP010000216.1 GCA_020161975.1 Pseudomonadota bacterium | reverse complement strand
CCCGAGCAGGACCAGAACCGTAATTACCGCCGCCGCCTCGAAATAGACTGCAACTGAACCGTCGGCGTTGCGGAACGCTGGCGGAAACAGTTGCGGCGCGAATGTCGCGACGACGCTGAACAGCCAGGCTGCACCGGTGCCGAGCGCGATCAGCGTGAACATGTTGAAATTGCGCGTGCGGAGCGAAGCCCAGCCGCGCTCGAAAAAGGGCCAGCCCGCCCAGAGCACGACCGGAGTTGCGAGCACGAGTTGAACCCAGTTGGAAACCTTAGGCACCATCAACGCGTGCAATTCGAAGAGATGCGCTCCCATTTCAAGGAAGAATACCGGAAGTGTGAGCGCAAGACCGATCCAGAACCGGCGCGTCATATCCGCGAGTTCGGGGTTTGGGTCGTCGTTGAGGCTAACGGTTTCTGGCTCAAGCGCCATGCCGCAGATCGGACAGGTGCCGGGTCCCTTCTGCCGGATTTCCGGGTGCATAGGGCAAGTGAAGGTCGCGCCCTCGGGCACGGCGACAACCGGAAGTGCGGCCCTCGGCGCAAGGTAGCGCTCGGGATTGCCAATGAATTTGGTCCGGCATTTGGCCGAGCAAAAGTAATAGTCCTCACCTGCAATTTCTGCATGATGTTTCGCGGTCGTCGGATCGACATCCATACCGCAGACCGGGTCCTTCAAATTGCCATGGGCATGCCCCCCATGGTCATGCGTGTGGCTATGACCACCGCAACAGGCACCGGACTTCGGCTTTGGCGATTGCGCGTCTTGATGTCCTCCGCCGCAGCATCCGGCAGATGCGTGTTTATGCTCGGGTTCCATGTTGCTCATGCAAGCCTCCAGATGACTGTTTGAATGGAGCCTGCACCTTCCTATAATTGGAAGGTCAAGCGGTTTGAGGAGCATCCCCATGCAGATTGGAACAGCAGCGAATGCGAGTGGCGTTTCCGCCAAGATGATCCGCCATTATGAGGCGATTGGCCTGATCGCGAACGGCACGCGCCGGGGAAATGGATATCGCGATTATGACGAACACGATGTCCACGAACTTCGTTTCATCCGCTCGGCCCGTGACCTCGGATTCTCGCTGGCAGAAATTCGCGCCCTGCTCGATCTCTGGCGCGACAGGAGTCGCAACAGCCGCGACGTTCATAAACTGGCTGCCAGACATCTCTTCGAGATTGACCGCAGAATCATCGAGCTACAATCCATTGCGGCCACTCTCCGCGACCTGATTGAGGCATGTCACGCTGACGCTCGTCCCGAATGCCCTATTCTCATCGGCCTCAGTGGCCCTTGCCCGGGCCATGATTATGACCGCGGTGCATGAAGTGCATCAACGGACAAGCCAGAAGGATCAGGTAGGGCAATAGCAGCGTGACATGTGTCAGGTGGTAGATGAGCAGATACGCGCCGAGCAAGGCCGCCAAGCTACATACGGCCAAACCGATTTTTGACCCTAGCAATTGCCTGATGTGGACCATTATATTCTCCACTGTTGATTAACCAACGGAACGGAAACCCCGTTTATCGGCCCGCGATGAAGCCGTTTGGATAGTCCATGAAGGTTTCGCTGCTCCCCATCTGGCTGAATGCAATGACCTTAAAGGGTTCCGGCTTCATCATCGGGATCTCCATGCCTGGTGAACCAGTCGGCATCTCAGGCACCGCAATTCCTGTGATGGCCGGGCGTTCGGACAGCATTTTCTCGATGGCTTCTACAGGCACATGGCCCTCGACCACGTATCCATCGATAAACGCGGTGTGACAGGACTGAAGGGCATCCGGCACACCAGCCCTGCTCTTGATCGGCGCAAGATCGGATTCATTGACGATTGTGATCGAAAAACCGGCCCGCCGAATGTACGCGGCCCAGGCACCGCAGCACCCGCACGTGGGGCTGCGGTGCATTGTCATGTTGGGTCGGTTCGCGGCGCCGACCGGCGTGGTGCACAGAACTGCAAGTGCACCACTGAAATACCGCCGATTGATCATGGGCGTGTCTCCTGGCCTTCTGAGGGGGCCTCCGAAAAAGCGACGACCCAGAGAGCGACAACGTTGACGACGGGGACGAAGGCCAGGATCGCCCAGAATGGCGAGTGCCCAAGCTTCCGGAGGATCATTCCAATGGGATATAAGACGGCAGCAGCCATGGCCGCGAAGATGATCCAGTGACCGACGCCCCAACCCAGCATCCAGCCGTCAAAACCATATTGATGCATACTCATGTGGGTTCTCCTGTTCAGGACACGCGCAATTCGGTCATCATGCCGGTCGCCATGTGATAGAGATGGTGGCAGTGCAGGAACCAGTTACCTGCCTTGTCCGCATCGAATGCCACCATCACAGGCGTGTGCGGAGGAACGATCACGGTATCACGAATGGGGCCAGCGAATTGGCCAGCGCGCGATCCCACAACTTGAAAATGATGCCCGTGCAGATGCATGGGGTGCATCATGGAGGTCGGGTTCATGAACATGATAGCCACCCGCTCACCTCGCCTTGCTTCGATCGGCTGATGCTCACCATGCACCTTCCCATTGATCGTCCAGCGATATCCAGCCTCTTCTCCGAGCATGAGGTGGAAGGTTTTGTCAGGCATGCGATTGGACAAGGGATTGAGCGCCCGCAAATTTTCGTCCAGAGCCAGGGTTGCGTTGGGAGCGGCCTCGCGGGCGCGATCCCCGATTTTTGTGATAGCGGCTCCGGCTGTCGCAAGGATGACCCCGGTCTGCCGCGTATCCGCTTCGACTTGCGCAAATATCGGGAAAGCCCCCCCCTCCGCCGGGACTGCGAGCAGAAGATCGATCCTTTGCCCCTGCGCGAGCGGAAATCGTCGTCCCTTGAGCGGCTGGCAGGGTGAGCCGTCGACTGCGACACACGATGCCTCGATCATCCCGGTATCGAGAAAAAAGGCCGTGGCTGTCGCCCCATTGATCACGCGAAGCCGCACGCGTCCGCCCTTGTCGACCCGGATCACATCCGGGTCATCCAATGTCCGGTCATTGGCAAGGTAAGCATCGTAAGCCACGTCATTGGCATGAATACGCATGCCCGCCATCCCTCCCATACTCATACCCGGCATCATGCCTCCCATTGGCATCGAACCATGGTTCATTCCGGGCATTGTCGAAGCGGGCGAGCGGTTGGACTGAGCACCGGTAGCGCCATGCGCTCCATGCCCGTTGGTGCCACCAAGTTCCGCGAGAATTTCAGCCGGAGAGCGAAACGCGAAATCGTGCAGCATCACCACAACGTCTTGCACGTCGCCGGCGTCTTTCTCGCGGGTGATCATCGGTGCGGCAAGCAATTGCTGTTCCGTCAATTGGTGCGAATGCATCCAGTGCGAGCCGGCAGTCAGCTTGAAATCATGTGTATCATGCGCTCCTGCAGCGAGTGTGCCGCCATCGGGCCTGGATCGATCCTGATCGGCAGCCGCATGGACCTGTCCATGCCAATGCATGATCAGGGGCTCACCGGTTGCATTGTGAACGGCACCGGCAAAACGGTCGCCTTCCTGCGCGAAAAGACCCTGTTTTCCATTGGACCCGGCAATGCCGAAAACCGTTGCGGCCTTACCTCTCACATCCAATGTCCGGGTTGAAACATTGAGAAGCGGGGTTGCTGCCTTTGCGTGATGCCCGAGCCGGGGCAGCAGCAGTGCTGCACCAGCGCCAGTCAAAAGAGTGCGACGTGTCGTGGTCATCTGTATCTCCTCAATCCACAGTGATTGAAGATCATGATAGTGACAGGACCGAGGCCACCGCTTTGATCCAGAACACGCGCAATGTTACAAATTGTTTCAGGAATTGCCTCACGCTACCTCTGAAACGGCAATTTCACGCCCATTCTCGCCAATAGGTTGTCCCGCCAGACGATGGCATGCAGGAGCGCGCCTGAGATATGCAGCACGAGCAGAAGATAAAGGATTTGTGTCAAACGGACATGTATCGGCCCGGCTGATGACAGCACATACATCTTCAGAACACCGGTGATCGGTAAAAGGATCAGCGTGGCGTAAAGCGCGAAATGCACAAGCTTCGAGAGAGTGGCCAAAACCGGCCAAGGAAAGGTGGGCGATACCAATGGCGATCGATGCCTAAGCCATAAGCGAACCAAGGCGAACAGGAGAATGAGGCCTCCTGAGATGGCATGGATGTTGTGCAGCACCAAATCGTCCGGATTCACGACCTCACCAAGATGTGACGCATGATGAGTTCGCCCGATCGCCGGATAGGTCCAGATCTGGACAAGAACAAGCCCAACTGTTCCCCAGTGGAGCATTTGATGGGCACGAGAATAGGCATATCGGCTCATGGCTAGACCTTGTTGTCAGTTAGCCGGGTCCAGCCTGGCCGAACGAACAAAAATCGTAACGGACCGGTTTGAACAAGGCGCTCAAAAATAAGCGGAAGCACAATCGCGCCGACGAGCACTAAAACCATCACGATGTCGGGTTGCGTCACGCCGAGCTTGTTGACCAGCAGAGAACGGCTGACCCCCATAGGAATGACAAAAGCCAGATAAATCGCGAGGGAGTGGCGACCGCAAAAGGCAAGCCAAGCAAGGGGCGAGACCCGTTCCAGCATCACAGCCAGCACGACAATAGCGAGCGCACCAAGCAAACCGAATACGATTGTCAGGCCGGGAAGAGCGACCAAACCGGCGCTCAAGGCATAGGCATGGAAGGTAGCCCAAAGAAGAATGATGGCGATGCCTGCTTCGGGAAACGCTCTGATTAGTCCGGGTATGCGGACAATAACGCCTCGCCCAAGATAGCCGCCAAGAAAGAAGATCAGGAACAGCGCGGCGCTGTCCGGGGCTATCCATCCTGTGACCTGGGATGACATCGCGTAAGCGCCACCATCGGGATAGGCCGCTGCCCAGACATGAAGGGCCGCTGCTATCAAGCCTATCACCCATGCAAGCCAGCCTCGTGCAAATCGTGCGACCAACATGAAAAACGGCAAAATATAGATGAACCACAGCGTGCTGAAGGGTTCAACAAATCCAAATGCAAAAGCACGCGCAAAGCCGTCGATCGAGAGCATACCATCGGTGGCAAGTTTGAGGCCTGTCAGAATAGCAAGCCACAGCACATAGAAATAGGCGTAGTGCAGAATTCGACGGTCGATGAACGAGCGCCAGGAAAGGGCGCTGACGCTTCCTGCGAGATATCCCGACAGTAAAAAGAAGTCCGGCATGCGGAAAGGCTTGGTCCACGCGACCAAGGAGTGAAGGACGCCCGTCTGCCCCAACACCTTTTCAACGCCAAGTGCCGTATGCATCATCACAACGAGAACGATGCAGATACCCTTCGCAAGGTTGATCCAAGCCTTTTTATCGTGATCCATATCTGTCGCGGAATATACGGTCATCGTCCTTCCTCAAGCTCACCTGCACTCTCATCGAGCCGACAAGACCGAGAAATGCAGATGACCTCCAGCTTACGATGGCTGGAACCGGAGCAGTTGACCTTGAAGAGCGTTGTGTCTCCAAGGACCTTGTTTTCAGTAAGGGAGAAAGATGTGCAACCCTGAAGGTTTAACAGCTTCCGGAGTTCGACATCCGATGCACGTGCTGGAAATGCAATAGTCGCCAGAAGAAAGGCCAGAACAGCCAATTTAGAGCTGCTGACCTTTCTCCACATTAACACATTCAAGCCAGCGGGCATCCGATCACTTTTTCAGGTTTGTGACCGTAATGGCGCCATCGACGCGGTCGGCATCAAACTTGATTTTGTCGCCAGTTTTCAGCCCCTTCAACATGTCGGGACTGGCGACACGGAAAACCATCGTCATGGCATCCATATCAAGCTTCTTGATCGGGCCGTGATCGATCGTCACCTTGCCTTGCTCGGCATCGATCTTCTTGACCGTCCCGTTAACACTCTGGGCACTGGCGAAAGATGTGCTGAGCACGAATGTGACTGCGAAAGTCGCAATTGCTACCGTTTTCATGTGTAATCCCCTCTCAGGATCTGGTGTTACTTCACGACGATTTTGCCGGTCATTCCAGCTTCACGATGGCCAGGAATGAGGCAGGAAAAGTCGAACTCGCCTGTTTTTGTGAAGTGCCAGACAAACTCCCCGTTCTTGTTGGGCGCGAGACGCTTGGCGTTCGGATCGTCATGCTCCATGTCCGGGTTCTTCTCCATCTCCTTGGCGTGCTTGAGATTCTCCTCAAGCGTTGCAAGAACGATTTCGTGGTCGAGCATCCCACTGTTGCGCAGCATAAAGCGGACTTGCTCTCCGCGCTTCACTTCGATCAGCGCGGGAATGAAGAGCATCTTGCCGTCCATCTCGCGCATGGTGATCGAGACCGGGCGGGCAGGTTTCTTTGGATCACCCGGCTTGCCAAAAGCCGTCTCCTCATGATGGCCATGCCCCGCTCCGCCAGGTCCAGCCTGAGCAGCGCCTGACATCAATACCGACACGCCGATTGCAGCGGCCGTGAATGCGAACTTCGCGATCATGGATGTTTTCCCTCTTTCAATGATTTGAATGACCGCTATCAACGCGGCGGATAGGCTTTCCGTCCGGGCCTAGGCGCGGTTTGCGTGGGTCGCGTGCGCGCCACTCGGGCTTGTCGGTTTTCTTACCGGCCTCGGCCCGTTGTTCGGGACGCGGCGCCTCGGTGAGCTTCTGGCCCTTGTACTCGAACGCAACAGTACCTTCCGGGTGCTTGAACCAGCCCGGATCCTTGTAGTCGTTCTTGGCGAGTCCCTCTCGCACCTTGACCACCGAAAACATGCCGCCCATCTCCACCGGCCCAAATTGAGCGTGGCCGGTCATCATCGGCAGGGTGTTGTCGGGCAG
>JAIUNP010000215.1 GCA_020161975.1 Pseudomonadota bacterium | reverse complement strand
TGAAACGCAATCCTCGACCTCGCGCATCTGTTCTGCGATGTGGATATGTACCGGCCCCTCGGGGCAGCCCGCGAGGATGGCGGCAAGCTGGTCGGGCGTCACGGCCCGGAGCGAATGTGGCGCGACCCCGAGGACCAGCCCCGGACCGTTGGCGGCAAACCGGCCCGCCGCCTCCCGAAGGCGAAGAAACCCCTCAAGCGTATTAATGAAGCGCCGCTGCCCGGCAACGGGTGCCGCCCCGCCGAAGCCGCCCTGGGCATAGGCGACCGGCAGAAGGGTCAGCCCGATGCCAGTCTCTGCCGCCGCCGCGACGATACGGCCCGACAGTTCCGCAGGGTTGTCATAGGCACTGCCATCAGGCGCATGGTGCAGATAGTGGAACTCTGCAAGACTGGTGAAACCGCCCTCCAGCATCTCCACCATCGCCATTGCGGCGATTGCCTCGACATCATCGGGATCGAGCCGTTCAAGAAAGCGGTACATGACCTGCCGCCAGGTCCAGAAGCTGTCGGATGCCGGTCCGCGGCGCTCGGCAAGTCCCGCCATGCCGCGCTGGAAACAGTGGCTGTGCAGATTGGGAAGCCCCGGCAGCGCCGCGCCACGGATCCTCTCGGCACCGTCAGGCGCATTTGCTCCGGCCTCGACCGAAAGGATGCGCCCGTCCGCGATGCGGATGCGCACATCGCGCGCCCAGCCATCGGGCGTCAGCGCATGTGTGATGTGCAGGTCGCGGTGTGTGCTCAGGGTTCCCTCCCTTGGCTCGCGTCACCATGGCACGGGGTCCACGTTGGTGCAATATGTCTAGACATTAAAGCGCGCAGAATCGTTTTTGCGCCTGCGAAGGTGGAAATTTCGCTTTACGACCGCAAGTGCCGATAATATGTCTATACAAATAAACGGAGGCGGATCGTGATCGACAGGCTCTGGACGAATGCACGACTGGCGACGATGGTGCCACAGGCCGGCGATGGACTGGGGCTGGTCGCAGGGGGTGCCGTGGCAACTCGCGAGGGTCATATCGTCTACGCCGGGCCAATGGCGGGGGCGCCGCAGGCGCCGGGTGCGGAGGTGATCGACTGCGAAGGTCGCCTGCTGACGCCGGGGCTGGTCGATTGCCACACCCATCTCGTCTATGGCGGCAACCGGGCGCGGGAGTTCGAGCTTCGACTGAAGGGCGCGACCTATGAGGAGATCGCCCTGTCGGGCGGCGGCATTCTTTCCACTGTTTCGGCGACCCGTGCCGCCAGCCTCGAACGCCTTACCGAAGATGCCCTGAAGCGTCTCGATACGCTGATGGCCGAGGGGATCACCACCATCGAGGTCAAATCGGGCTATGGCCTCGATACGGCCACCGAATCCCGCTGCCTGGGCGTTGCGCGGGCGCTGGGGCGCGTGCGTCCGGTGCGCGTCGAGACGTCGTTTCTCGGCGCCCACGCCCTGCCGCCTGAGGCCGCAGGCGATAAGGACGCCTATATCGACAGGCTGATCCGCGAGACCTTGCCGCAGGTCGCCAAGGCCGGCCTTGCCGATGCAGTCGATGCCTTCTGTGAGGGGATTGCTTTCTCGCCGGCCCAGGTCGAACGGCTTTTCACTGCGGCCACGGCGCTCGGCCTCCGGGTCAAGCTCCACGCAGATCAGCTTTCCAACCTCGGCGGGGCGGCGCTGGCCGCCCGTTACAAGGCGCTTTCAGCCGACCATCTCGAATATACCGACGAGGCGGGCGCCATGGCGATGGCTGGCGCGGGTACGGTGGCCGTGCTCTTGCCCGGCGCCTACTATTTCCTGCGTGAGACGCAGAAGCCGCCGGTCGATCTGTTCCGCAAGCACGGTGTCCCGATGGCGCTGGCGACCGACAGCAACCCCGGCTCCTCCCCACTGACTTCGCTGCTGCTTACCCTGAACATGGGCGCGACGCTGTTCCGGCTGACGGTGGATGAATGTCTCGCCGGTGTGACCCGGAATGCCGCCAAAGCCCTTGGACTGGACGGTGAGTTAGGCACGCTGGAGGCCGGAAAATCCTGCGATCTTGCCATCTGGGATGTCGCCGAACCGGCGGAGCTTGTCTACCGCATCGGATTCAATCCGCTGCATACGCGCGTCTGGAGGGGGCAATGAGGGAACCTGTTCAGTTGACACCCGGCAAAGTCGGCCTCCGCGAGATCATTGCGGTGCTGGACGGCGCGGCGGCTACGCTCGATCCCTCGGCCTTCCCGAGAATTGAACAGGCTGCCGCGATCATCGCGAAAGCGGCGGCCGGTGCGGCGGCGGTCTACGGCGTCAACACCGGTTTTGGCAAGCTGGCCTCGAAGCGCATACCGCCCGCCGACACGGCAACGCTTCAGCGCAATCTCATCCTGTCCCACTGCTGCGGCATGGGCGATGCAACGCCAGCCGATGTCGTGCGGCTGATGATGGCGTTAAAGCTCGTCTCACTCGGTCGCGGCGCCTCCGGTGTGCGGATGGCGGTGATCCGGCAGATCGAAGCGTTTCTCGCGCGCGGCATCATTCCGGTTGTGCCTGTGCAGGGTTCTGTCGGCGCGTCCGGAGATCTTGCGCCGCTCGCGCATTTTGCCGCCGCGATGCTGGGCGAAGGCGAAGCCTTCATCGATGGCGAGCGGCTGGATAGCGCGGCTGCGCTCGCCCGTGCCGGCTTGCAGCCCCTCATCCTCAGCGCCAAGGAGGGGCTGGCGCTGATCAACGGCACACAATTTTCCACCGCCTGGGCACTGAAAGGCGCCATCGAGGCGCATCGCAACTGCGCGACGGCCCTGATCACCGGCGCATTGTCGGTTGATGCCGCCATGGCTTCGACAACGCCGTTCCGGGCAGAAATCCATGCCTTGCGCGGCAATCCGGGCCAGATCGCTGCGGGGCGCGCACTGATGGGCCTGCTCGAAGGCTCCACCATCCGCACCACGCATCTTGATGGCGATGACCGTGTGCAGGATCCTTATTGCCTGCGCTGCCAGCCGCAGGTGACGGGCGCAGCGCTCGACATCATCGACAAGGCGCTGCAAACGCTGGTGGCCGAGGCGAATGCCGCCACCGACAATCCGCTGGTGCTGGTCGAGACCGGCGAGATCGTCTCGGGCGGCAATTTTCACGCCGAGCCGGTGGCGTTTGCGGCTGACCAGATCGCAATGGCGATTTCCGAGATTGGCGCGATTTCCGAGCGCCGCATTGCCACTCTCGTCGACCCTGCGCTGAATTTCGGCCTGCCGCCGTTTCTCACGCCCAATCCGGGACTGAACTCCGGCTTCATGATTGCGGAAGTCACCGCCGCCGCGATGTTTGCGGAGAACAAGCAGCGCGCGACCCCTTGTTCGATCGATTCGACGCCCACCAGCGCCAATCAGGAAGATCATGTCTCGATGGCCGCGCATGGAGCGCGCCGCCTGACCGAGATGAATGTCACGCTCTCGCGCATCCTTGCGATCGAGTTGCTGGTGGCCTGTCAGGGCATTGACCTCAGAAAACGCGGTCATGGTCTTGAAGGGCTGCACGGCAAGGCGAACCAGCCCTCCCGCCTCCTCACCAGTCCTGCGCTGGAACGGGTGATCGCCCTGCTTCGGAGCCGTGTGCCGATGCTGGAAGATGACCGGCTGATGGCGCCTGATCTGGCAACAGGCGAGCAACTGGTGCGCGCCTGCGCTGTGCTGAAGGCGGCGCAGCATGATGATCTGCCAAGGTTGGAGACGGTTACATGACCCCTGACTGGCTCTCCGTTCATCGCGGCCCGGCGCCGCTGATCGTCAGCTTTCCGCATACGGGAACAGAGATCCCGGATGCCTACCGGCCCGGCCTCGTCTCGATGTGGCAGGCGCGGCGCGACTGCGACTGGTGGATCGAGCAACTCTACGATTTTGCTGCCAGCCTTGGCGCCACCACCATCCGCACGACGATCTCCCGGACCATCATTGATGTGAACCGCGATCCGTCGGGCGTCTCGCTCTATCCGGGGCAGGCGACGACCGAACTCTGCCCCACCACCACCTTCGATGGCGCCCCGCTTTACAAGCCAGGCCATGCACCGGATGCAAACGAGATCAGTCGCCGCCGGACAACATACTTCGACCCCTATCACACCGCCCTTGCCGGAGAGATCGACCGGCTGCGTGCGGCGCATCCGAAAATCGTGCTCTACGATTGCCACTCCATCCGCTCGGTCATTCCGCGCCTGTTTGATGGTGAACTGCCGACGTTCAATATCGGCACCAATTCCGGCGCGGCCTGTGCTCCAGCGCTCGAAGCCACGGTCGTTGCCCGCTGCGCCGCCGCGCCCGGCATGAGCCATGTCGCGAATGGCCGTTTCAAGGGCGGATACATCACGCGGTATCATGGCAATCCCGCCGCTGGCGTTCATGCCGTGCAGATGGAACTCGCGTGCCGTGGCTATATGCGCGAGCCGATCCCCGATGTGGACGAGACCAACTGGCCGACCCCGTTTGAACCCGCCTATGCCGCGCCGATCCGCGCGACCCTCACCGCCATTCTCGAAGATTGCCTGACCTTCGCGAGGAAATCATGACCCGCCCGAAAGAAACGCGCATCGACAACGCCCGCGTCATCCGTAGCCCTCACGGCACGGATATTTCCGCCAAATCGTGGCTGACCGAGGCTCCCTTGCGGATGCTGATGAACAATCTCGATCCCGATGTCGCCGAAAAACCGGGCGAGCTTGTCGTTTATGGCGGGATTGGCCGTGCCGCGCGCGATTGGGAGAGTTTCGACCGCATCGTCGCGGCCCTGCGCCGGCTGGAAGCGGACGAGACGTTGCTGGTCCAGTCCGGCAAGCCGGTCGGCGTGTTCAGGACGCACAAGGATGCCCCGCGCGTGCTGATCGCGAATTCCAATCTGGTCCCGCATTGGGCAACCTGGGACCATTTCAACGAACTCGATAAGAAAGGTCTGATGATGTACGGCCAGATGACGGCCGGCTCGTGGATCTATATCGGTTCGCAAGGCATCGTTCAGGGCACCTACGAGACCTTCGTCGAGATGGGGCGCCGCCATTATGGCGGCAGCCTCAAGGGACGCTGGATCCTGACGGCGGGGCTCGGCGGCATGGGTGGCGCCCAGCCGCTGGCCGCCACCATGGCCGGCGCATCGTGCCTCGCTGTGGAATGCCGCCCGTCGTCGATCGAATTCCGCCTGCGCACCGGCTATCTCGATACCAAGGCCGATACGCTCGACGAAGCGATGACCATCCTCGAAAAGGCCAAACGCGAAGGCAAGGCGATTTCCGTCGGCCTGCTCGGCAATGCCGCCGATGTCTTCCCGGAAATCTACCGGCGTGGCATCCGCCCCGATGGCGTGACCGACCAGACCTCCGCGCATGATCCCATGCACGGCTACCTGCCGCAGGGCTGGAGCCTGGCGCATTGGGAGGCGGCCCAGACCACCGATCCCAAGGGCGTTGCCGCTGCCGCGAAGAAGTCGATGGCCGTGCAGGTCCGCGCCATGCTGGATTTCCATGAGGCGGGCGTCCCCACGGTCGATTACGGCAACAACATCCGCCAGATGGCGCTGGAGGAGGGCGTAAAGAATGCTTTCGATTTCCCCGGTTTCGTCCCGGCCTATATCCGCCCGCTGTTCTGCCGCGGCATTGGCCCGTTCCGCTGGGCCGCACTGTCGGGTGATCCGGAGGACATCTACCGGACAGACCAGAAGGTGAAGGAACTGATCCCCGACAATCCGCACCTGCACAACTGGCTCGACATGGCGCGCGAACGCATCCATTTTCAGGGCCTGCCGGCGCGCATCTGCTGGGTCGGACTTGGGGACCGCCACCGCCTTGGCCTCGCCTTCAACGAGATGGTGCGCAAAGGCGAGTTGAAAGCCCCGATCGTCATCGGTCGCGACCACCTCGATTCGGGCTCGGTCGCCTCGCCCAATCGCGAGACCGAAGCGATGATGGATGGTTCGGATGCCGTCTCCGACTGGCCGCTGCTGAACGCGCTGCTGAACTGCGCGAGTGGCGCGACCTGGGTGTCGCTCCACCATGGTGGCGGCGTCGGCATGGGCTTTTCCCAGCACTCGGGCATGGTCATCTGCTGCGATGGATCGGCGGATGCCGACGCGCGCCTCGCCCGCGTGTTGTGGAACGACCCCGCCACCGGCGTCATGCGCCATGCAGACGCGGGTTACGACATCGCGAAAGACTGGGCGAGGACGCAAGGTCTTGATCTGCCGAGTTTGGTCTGAAAACCGTCGCTCCCAGGAGTCCCGAACCTCGTCATGCCCCCACGCCTTCTCCCTGCATCCGCCCGCACTCCCAAACCGTGGAAGAATGGTGGCGGCGTCACGACAGATGTTCTGGTCTGGCCCGAAGGGGCGGGTCTCGATGATTTTCTCTTTCGTGTCTCGATCGCCGAGGTGGCTTCAGACGGTCCCTTCTCGCGCTTTGTCGGGGTTGACCGGATCCTGACGGTGATCGGCGGCGCCGGCATGGTTCTCCGGTTCAACCAGAACCGCGCCGTCACCGTGACGCCGGCGAGTGGCCCATTTGCGTTTGCCGGCGATGATGACTGTAGCGCGGAACTCATCGATGGCCCGCTGACGGACCTCAACGTCATGAGCCGCCGGGAGCATTGGCGCGCGGACATCGCATTTGTGACCGAGCCGGAAGCCGTCAGGATTGATCCTGACGACGGACATGTCTTGGTCCTGATACTGGTGGGTTCCGCTCAGGCGGATAGGCTCCATCTCGGTCCGCGCGATGCCCTGCATCTTGAGCCCGGCAATCCTGGCCTCACCGTTACGCCTCTAGCCGGCAGCCGTTGTGCAATCATCCGCTTCCGGTCGGCCGCGCCTACTGCAAGAGCCGGGGCGCCGG
>JAIUNP010000214.1 GCA_020161975.1 Pseudomonadota bacterium | reverse complement strand
TATGCCCATGGAACTGCGCACCATGGTCGACGCATTCAACCAGATGGTGCATCAAACCAACCGGCGTGAGGATGACCTCAGACATGCGCTGGATCACAACCAGTTCCTGATGCGGGAACTGCACCACCGGGTAAAGAACAGCCTTCAGGTCATCCGCAGCTATCTCGCCTTGTCACAACGCTCCGCTACCAGCGCGGAGAAGCGCCGAGACATTGCCGGCACTGAAGCGCGTGTCCTCGTACTGGCCGTTGCCTATCGCATGGCGCTGACGGACGAAGGGATGCGTCCCGTCGCGCTGAGTCCGTTCGTCGAGGAGGTCGTCGGCAGCCTGTCCACCATCCTGCGTCGCCCGACCCAGGAGGTTACGACCCGGGTGGATGTGGCAGCGGGGCTTGAGGTGGACCGGGCGATTCCTCTGGGGCTGGCCATCGTCGAAAGCTTGATCATCGCATTCGGCGCGGATGCCTGCTCGCAGGCGACCGTGGAGATCGCAGCCGTGGATCGTTCGCTGATCGATCTCATCGTGCGGGCGGACCTTGCCGAGGCCAGCGCTATTCCGGATCAACGGATCATGCGCGGTCTTGCGCTCCAGTTGCAGGCAACGCCGCAGGAGATCGCCCCGGGCGAGACCTTGCACTGGCGCTTTGCAGCCGACTGACGGCGCCGTCACCCCGCCGGCAGTCGCGCCACCACCGCCTCGATGCCAAGTTCGTAGCCGAGCGTGCCTGCGCCACAGATCACGACATGCGCCGTCCTGGAGATGAGCGAGTGATGGTAGATTTCCTCGCGCTGGTGGACGTTCGAGATATGCACCTCGGCCTTCGGGCCATTGAACATCTTCAATGCATCGAGAAGGGCGATGGAATAGAAGGTCAGCGCAGCAGGATTGATGACAATGGCGGCAGCCTTGTCGCGCGCCTCATGGCAGGCTTCCACCAGAACGCCTTCGAAATTGCTCTGGCGGAAATCGACCGTGCAGCCGAGTGCGGCGGCGCGCTTCTCGCAACGCGCCTTAACATCGGCCAAAGTTTCATGACCATAGATGTCCGGCTCGCGCACGCCGAGCATGTTGAGATTGGGGCCATTGAGAACAAAAATCGTCCTGGACATTCGCGCTTTCCATTTCCGTGCTGGTGGTCCTTGACCATCCTAGCGTTCAGGCGCTGCGTCGCAATCCGGTCTGCGCTTCAATCAGGGTCACAATCTCGTTCACGCCCTGCCCATGCCGGATGGATGCCATCACATAGGGCTTTGCCGGACGCTGTTTTTTCGTATCCGCCTCCATGATCGCAAGATCGGCGCCGACCAATGGCGCAAGGTCGGTCTTGTTGATGACCAGAAGATCGGATTTCGTAATGCCCGGCCCGCCCTTGCGCGGGATTTTCTCTCCCCCCGCGACATCGATGACATGGATGGTGAAGTCCACGAGTTCCGGAGAGAACGTTGCGGCAAGGTTGTCGCCACCCGATTCGAGCAGGATCAGATCGAGGTTGGGAAACCTGCGCCGCATTTGGGCAATCGCCGCGAGATTGATCGAACAATCCTCCCGGATCGCCGTGTGCGGACAACCGCCGGTTTCCACCCCCATGATCCGCTCCTCCGGCAGCGCATCGGCCACCAACAGAAGACGCGCATCTTCCTTGGTGTAGATGTCATTGGTGATCGCGCAGAGGTCAAAGGTATCACGGAAGCGCTTGCAGAGCGCCTCCATCAGCGCGGTTTTGCCTGAGCCGACAGGGCCGCCAATGCCGATGATGAGAGGACCGTTGGTCATGAGCGGAAAAGCCTCGAATACTGGGTTTCATGCTGGAGCGAAAAGAGATCGGAACGCAGCGCTGCGCTGCCGAGATCATCGAGCGTCAGGTGTGCTGCTTCGGCGGCAAGGCGCATCACCGCCGGATGCAGCGCAGCGATGACGCGTTGACCATCGGTCTGGCCAACGATGCCAAGGCGCACGGCGGCGGAACACAGATTGGCGATGAATCCGCCGAGATAGCCGGTGAGGAGCGGGACCAGCGCAGCGCCATGCGCCGCCCCGCAAAGCCCCACCGCGACGGGCAGTGTGATGCGGTCAAATTCCTGCAGAGACTGGGGGAGCGCGCCATAGACCGCAGACACCATCTTCATGAAGGCCTGCCCCTGGACGGTCGCCTCAAGGTAGCGCTCGCGCGAGGGCTGAAGCGCGGCGGCGAAATCGATCAGCGCGGCAATATCCTCGTCACGTCGGCGGCGCCACGCTTCCGCCAGCAGGATCGCATCGGACCGCGCCGAGCCATGCTCTGCAAGATCGAGCAGCCATTGTTTCAGCGCAGCGCGTTCTTCGACCGCTCCACATTCTTGCGCCCATTCCAGCCCATGCGAAAAGGCAAATCCGCCGATGGGAAAGGCCGGCGAAAACCACGTCAGCAACAGCAACTGCTGACGCGCGGAATCGGCGGGCTCTTCAATCATGGGCGTGATGATGCGGTACGCCATGCAGGATCGGCGGGTCCGGCTCGAAGGGAAGGTCCGTTGGCCGCACGCGGGCGCCGAGGCCTTCCAGCATATCCTTCAAGACATGATCCGCCGCGATGACAATCGCGCCATTGGCGATTTCCGCGCGCGCATGGCGGTTGCCGACGTGCCAGGCGATACGGGCGAGCGTTGCCGCATCCTTCGCTGTAATTTCGTAGACCGGCTCCTCGCCAGCGATGATTTCGAGATGCCGTCCATCCTCCAGCACCAGCCGCTGGCCATGCCTGAGGCGTACCGCCTGCGGCAGATCGACCAGCACTTCCTCGTCATGGGCGGTTTTCAGCAGACGTCGGCGCAGATGCCGCTCATCGTGGTTGAGCACAATGACGTCATAAGGGGTGGGGCCGGTATCGGCGATGGCGCGGACGTTGAGCATGGCGCTGCCTGTCAAAACAGGAAATACCGTTGCGCCATGGGCAATTCTGTCGCCGGCTGGCAGGTCAGCAATTCGCCATCCGCGCGCACCTCATAGGTTTCCGGATCGATGCGGATATCCGGCGTCGCGCCGTTGTGGATCATGTCTTTCTTGCCGATGGTACGGGTGTTTTCGACCGCCACCATCGACTTGCCGACATTGAGCCGCTTGCCGATCTTGCCGGCGATTGCAGCCTGCGAGACGAAGGTGAGGCAGGTGGCGCCCACCGCGCCGCCATAGGCGCCGAACATCGGGCGGTAATGCACTGGTTGTGGCGTCGGAATCGAGGCGTTGGGGTCGCCCATCGGGGCGGCGGCGATCATCCCGCCCTTGATGACGAAATCGGGCTTCACGCCGAAGAACGCCGGGCTCCACAGCACAAGATCGGCGAGCTTTCCTTTTTCCACCGAGCCGATGTGGCGCGAAACACCATGGGCAATCGCGGGGTTGATGGTGTATTTCGCGACATAGCGCTTGGCGCGGAAATTATCGTTGCCTGCCTTGTCCTCCGGCAGCGAACCCCGCTGCTGCTTCATCTTGTGCGCGGTCTGCCAGGTGCGGATGATGACCTCGCCGACCCGGCCCATCGCCTGACTGTCGGAACTCATCATCGAGAGCGCGCCGAGATCGTGGAGAATATCCTCGGCTGCGATCGTCTCCTTGCGAATGCGGCTTTCGGCAAAAGCCAGATCTTCCGGAATGCGGCTGTCGAGGTGGTGGCACACCATCAGCATGTCGAGATGCTCGTCGATGGTGTTCACCGTGAACGGCCGCGTCGGATTGGTCGAGGACGGCAGCACGTTTTCAAGACCGGCGACGCGCATGATGTCCGGTGCGTGGCCGCCGCCCGCGCCCTCGGTGTGGAAAGCGTGGATGGTGCGCCCCTTGAAGGCGGCGATGGTATCTTCTACGAACCCGCTTTCGTTCAGCGTGTCCGAATGGATCATCACCTGCACGTCATGGTCATCAGCCACCGAGAGGCAGTTGTCGATGGCCGCAGGCGTCGTGCCCCAATCCTCATGCAGCTTCATCGCACAGGCGCCGGCCTCGATCATCTCGACCAGCGCATCGGGGCGCGAGGCATTGCCCTTGCCGGCAAAGCCGAGGTTCATCGGAAAGCCATCGGTCGCCTCGATCATGCGGGCGATGTGCCACGGCCCCGGCGTGCAGGTCGTCGCCAGCGTGCCATGCGCAGGGCCGGTGCCGCCGCCGAGCATCGAGGTGACGCCGCTCATCAGCGCTTCCTCGATCTGCTGCGGGCAGATGAAATGAATGTGCGTATCGAACCCGCCGGCGGTGAGGATGCGCCCCTCGCCGGCGATGATCTCGGTGCCCGGCCCGATGATGATATCGACGCCTTCCTGCGTATCCGGGTTGCCGGCCTTGCCGATGGCGGCGATGCGCCCGGCCTTGAGGCCCACATCGGCTTTGACGATGCCCCAATGGTCGAGGATCACCGCATTGGTGATCACCGTATCCATCGCCCCCTTGGCGTTGCTGATCTGGCTCTGGCCCATCCCGTCGCGGATCACCTTGCCGCCGCCGAACTTCACCTCCTCTCCGTAGGTGGTGAAATCCTTCTCGATCTCGATCAGAAGATCGGTATCGGCAAGGCGGATCTTGTCGCCCGTGGTCGGGCCATACATGCCGGCATAGGCCTTGCGGGAAAGTTTGGCCGGCGGCAGGCCATTGTCGGAACGTCGGGCCATCTCAAAGTTTTCCCATCACATCGGCGCGGAAGCCATAGACCTTGCGCTTTCCGCCGAACGGCACAAGTCGCACGTTACGGCTCTGCCCCGGCTCGAAGCGCACCGCCGTGCCCGCCGCGATGTCGAGCCGCATCCCCCGCGCGGCGTCACGGTCGAACGCCAGCGCCGGGTTCGTCTCGAAGAAATGGTAGTGGCTGCCAACCTGAATGGGCCGGTCGCCGGTGTTGGCAACCTTGAGTTCAATCGCCTTTGCGCCTGCATTCAGGGTGATGTCCCCCTTGGCCGTGATGATCTCACCGGGGATCATGCCAGCACCATCGCGAGGCCTGCGACCACACCCGCCGCCCCGAGCAGGCGCGAAACCATGGTGCCCATGAAGCGCACGCCATAGACGCCGAGAGCATGCAGCGCCGCGGTGGCGGCGACAAAGCCGAGCGCATAAAGCGCGAAGGAGGTGTCCGAGGCCTCCTGCCCATGCGCGAAGCCATGCGCCGCGCCGAACAGCGCAATCAACACAGCACCAATGCCGATGGGAAGCCGCACCACGCCCGCCACGGCGATGCCGAGGGCGAGCACCGATACGGCAATGGCCGTCTCGACCCACGGAACAGCGATGCCCGATGCGCCAAGGATGCCGCCGAGGATCATCGCGCCGACGAAGGTGGCAGGCCAGACCCACAACCGCGCACCGCCCACCAGGCCCGCCCAGATGCCGACCAGCACCATCGCCGCGATATGATCCGCGCCCGAGAGAGGATGCGCCAACCCCGCGCCGATGGAATGGATGTGATCACCACCCGAATGGGCCAGGGCGGGGGTGGCAATTGTCATTGCAGCCATCACAAACAGCTTCTTCATCGCTCTCACCTTATCGGGTTGTGCACGGTGACGAGCTTGGTCCCGTCGGGGAACGTCGCTTCCACCTGCACGTCGTGGATCATCTCGGCGATCCCTGCCATCACCTGGTCACGGGTGATGACATGGGCGCCGCCTTCCATCAGATCGGCGACGGATTTGCCGTCGCGGGCTCCTTCCACCACGAAGTCGGTGATCAGCGCCACCGCTTCGGGATGGTTCAGTTTCACGCCGCGTTCAAGTCTTTTGCGCGCGACGATGGCGGCCATCGCCACCAGCAGCTTGTCTTTTTCGCGGGGGGTCAGGTTCATGCCATCCTCACCAGAAACGGGGCAGAGGCCGGCCCGAAAGGCCGGCGATCAAACGTGCCAGGCACTGTCGCATCGGCGCGGGATCGACCGCAAGCATCCTGATGACGAGTTTGCCATCCCAGGCGCTGGCGCCCGCCGCAACGCCCATGGTCTCCATCGTTGCGCGGGCTGCTTCGAGCCGCGCTTCAGCATCCGGCGCCATGAGCACAAGGCTCGCCGTGGCCCGCGCGCCGCCGCCCAGGGCCGGGCGGTCCAGCAATTGCGCGATCTGACCATCGAGTTTGAGATCATCGGCAAAAGCAAGCCGCCCGTCGCGCCGAATGCGCCAACGGTCAGCCAGCGCGCCAATGCCCGGCACCTCGCCCATGGCGATGCGACCGAACACGGCGGATTCGACAATGAGCAACTCCGCATCGCCGGCAACATCCGCCTCGATCTGCCGTTGAAGTCGCGCGCCGGAAAACAGGATCGATTCCTGTGGCAACCAATGGAGACGCGCCCCTGTTTCCGCCTTCAGGGTCAGCTCGATTTCCGCCGGTGCGGCCACAGCACGATAGACCTTCTCCGCGGACTGGGTGGTCAACATCAGGTCGGCTCCCGCCTCTGCCGTCACGTCAAGCGAAAGCCGGTCGCCGCCGAGAAGTCCGCCGCCGGTGTTGACCAGCACGGCTTCGAGCCCACGCGCGGGGGCTGGAAACTTGATGCGATAGCCGCCGCCCTCGCGCAAACCGCCAAGGCGCGTTTCCCCGGCCACCAGCCGCGCCGACACCGCCAGATGCGCCAGTGTGCGATTGGCCTCGATCGGACAGGTGGCGGGGCCCGGTCTGACGGCAGCTTCAAGCATGTTCAGATTGCCACGGCACGCCGGATGTCCTTGTCGCAAATGCTTCCGCGCGGGCCGGAGAGCACGGCTTGTCCGCGATCCATGACGATGAAACTGTCGCCAAGGTCAAGCGCAAAATCGAGATATTGCTCGACCAGCACGATGGCCATTTCGCCCTTGCTGCGCAGGTATTTCAGCGCCTCGCCAATCTGCTTGATGATCGAGGGCTGGATGCCTTCGGTCGGTTCATCCAGCATCAGCAGTTTCGGGCGCATCACGAGG
>JAIUNP010000213.1 GCA_020161975.1 Pseudomonadota bacterium | reverse complement strand
TGAATGGAGCGCACGGCGGTCGGTGCCATGCTGATCAGGCGACCCAGCGTTTGGTTGAAGCTGCGGCCAAGCATGTGCGGCTGTGCATTGGCCGCCCGGCCATGGCAAACCAGCGCATTGTCCGAGACGCGGCGCCAGCCGATGCCCGGCATCCGCTTTTCGAGCAGCGCGCCAAGCGCGCCATTGGCCAGGAGCTGACCGTCGAAATCCGGCACGAGAACCCGTCCCGCTGTATCCGGTTGCGGCGCGCCGGTGCAGTCGATGACCACACGCGGCGTCATTGCCGAGACGAAGGAACCGAAGGCCAGTGCCCCGACCGGTTCAGACAGATCGGCGACCGTCTGCGCGCCGAACAGGGCATCTTCAAAAAAAGTGACAAGCGACAGGCCCGGCACATCGGGCACGGTCGCATCGACATAATCAATCCGCACAAGATGGCCATGCGCAATCAGCGTTTCAGCCAGACAAAGGTGCCACCGCTGAAGGCTGCGATGCGGCAGGCGCAGCTGCACAGTGCCGCGGGTTCCAGGGGCGATCTTGCTTACGCGCATTGTTGCAGACGGACGATGCTCATGGGCCGGGCGGGTGTTTCGGCAGGCCGGTTGGGTGGAACAGGCGGTCCCGGTATTGGCTCTGTCTGCACAAGTCGCAGGATATCGGCGGATACGTCAAGTCGGGCGGCAAGGCGCTCCGCATCGGCCTCAGCATCCACAACGACGACAACGCTCTGGGCGGTGCGGGCCAGTTTGCGTTCGGCAACGCCGCCCGTCATCGCCGGCCCATCGAGGATCACGAGATCGAAATTGCCGGCGAGCGCCAACAGCCGGGGAACCGGCGTATCATTGGCCGGTGCCGCGCGATCATCTTCCTGCGGAATGAGGGAAATCACGATGCCAGGCGCGATTTCCGCCTGCACGATCAACCGGCGGCGTCCCTGAAGCTCGATGGTCGCGGTCGCCGGATTGGCGCCAAATCGCCTGGACAGCCCATGATCCGTATCATCGATATCCATCAACAAGACGCGCACATCGCGCCGTGCGGCAGCGAGCGCAAGGCGCAGGGCTGTCCGGGACTTGTCCGGCGTCGGTGTGGTCGCGGTCACCAACGTCACCTGAAGGGCGAATTCATTTTCCCGAGCGGTAATCTCCTCAACAAAGCTCTCCTCGGGATCTGCCGGCGAAACCGG
This sequence comes from Pseudomonadota bacterium, assembly GCA_020161975.1. Classification (GTDB taxonomy): domain Bacteria; phylum Pseudomonadota; class Alphaproteobacteria; order Rhizobiales; family Beijerinckiaceae; genus JAIUNP01. Next base: position 5,760 of record JAIUNP010000213.1, on the reverse strand, counting down.
TTGCGGAGGCATGTCCGGTGTCCCGTGCGCCGGGCGGCGCACCGTCGGCATTCCGGCAGCCGGATCCGCCGTGGCCATGCTGCCGTCCTTGGCTGGGCGGTCACGCCGGCGGGGCCGGGCCGGGCGTGCGGAGCGCTCCGGCGACCGTCCGGTCACCAGAACCAGCAGGGCCAGCAACGCTGCAGCGGCGGCGGCCACCTTCATCGCGCGTTGCCTTCCGGTCGCAACAGGCTCGTTTGGAACGGCGGCCTTCGTCACGATCCGGGCCGGCGCGCCGGGAGTCGCACCATCGGCGGCCTCAACCATCCGCATCTGCCGGTCATAGGCGAGACGGGCCAACTCCACGTCGCGTTCAAGGTCCTTGATCGGGCTCACCGCCGGCGGGATGGCCTGCGCCGCATCGGCCCCGGCGCGCTTTTCGAGCTGAAGCTCGGTGTCGCGCGCGGCCTGCCATTCCGCCCGGGTGGCAGAGGCTGCCAACCGCAGCCCTTCCATCAGCAGGCGACGCTTTTCCTTGGCCTGTTCGGCAGCCTCGAGAAAGGCCGGATGGCGGGGGCCAAGCGAGGTGCGAAAGTTCGCTTCCTGCGCAGCGGCTTCGTTATACTGGATGCGCAGCCGCTCTATCGAGGGGGAGCGCACAAGATCGGCGATGGCCTCGATATCCTTTCCGGCGGCCATCAGCTTCTGGATCTGGTCGGACTTGGCCTTGGCATCGAGGGTTGCGGCGCGGGCGCGGGCCAACTGGCTGAAGACGTCCTGATCGCCGCGGGCGGGGTCGAGTCCGTTCTGGATACGCGCCTGCGCGAGCCGCGCTTCCATGTCCCGAAGTCTGGCGCGCAGTTCATCGGCTCGGGCCATCAGGCGCGCTCGGTCGCTGCCCGAAGCCTTGTCGGAGGTGGCGACAAGATCATCAACGAAGGTCTGGGCGACGGCATTGGCCAGGCGGGCTGCCGTGCGGGCATCGGATGCGCTGGCGGTGACGGCAATCAGGTTAGCCTCGCCGCTGCGCACCGCGCTCATCCGCTCCTGCATCAGGCGCAGGATGGCCTGACCACGATCTTCAGCCGGCCTGTCCTTGTGCCTGAGGACCAGGGCCAGAACCGTATCCGCAAGGGCAGCAAGCCCGGTCGGCTTGAGATAGAGCCCCGAATCCTCGGCGAGCTTTTCCCGTTCGATCGCCTTCTGGAAGGTGGTTCGGCTGAGAATTGTCCGGATGTGGGCGTCCAGAAGGGCTTGATCCGCAGGCACGTCGCTGCGTCCTCCGCGGCCGATTGCCGGATCGACGAAGATGGCGGTCGCGGCCTCGAACTGGGGCGGCTGGACTTTCTGCCATGCCACCGCCGCCACAAAAGGAAGCGCGGCCACGATGAGCATCGGGATCAGGCGGCGGCGCAGACGCGCGAGGCAGCGCTGTCCGATCCGCGCCAGATCAAGACCGCTTCCCCAATGGGCCAGAGCCGGATCCACGGCGGCAGGCGCATGGATGCGGTCACGGCGCGCGGAGGACAACGGACCATCGGAGGCGTAGCGAATGACCATCTGTCTGCCCCTCACCAACCGCTGGACCGGCTGGATTCGTTTCATTCCGGGCTAGAGTGCGCCGCAACTGGTTTATGAACCGTTTACCATGATCACTCCCGAGCGGGGCTGGCACGGCTTCTGCACCCATTGGTCCAACCGACCAGAGAGGTGTGCCATGGTGCTCCAAACCGAGACATATGTAACGGAAACCGTGTCCCGCAAGCGGACGATCAGCCCGCCAGTGGTGACGGCGGTCCGTATCGGGGTGGAAACCGTCACGATCCTTGCGGCAGCATTCCTCTCCAGTACGCTCTACCATCTCGTTGCCTATGGCAGCGCCTTCATCCGGAACCCGCATCTGGAGCTGGGTGCCGCCCTTTCGCTGATTTTTGCGATCATCAGCTTTTTCCGCGATGACTACCGGGCCGCACTGCATCTCTCCGGGCGCAAGGCATTGAACCGGGTGGTGCAGGGCTATGTCCTGGCCTTCGTCGCCGTGATCGTGCTGGCCTTCCTGACCAAGAGTTCCGACGGGTTCTCGCGCGGCGCAGCCATCGTCTTCTTCCTGATGGGGCTGGTGATGGTGCCGCTCTCCCGCGGGCTTGTCAGCCAGGCCATCCGGCACGCAACCCGCAGCGGCTGGTTCTCCGCGGGCCGGGTGATGATCGTCGGCTTCGGCGAGGGACTTGCCCATGTGCTGGCCAACAACTCACCGCGCGAGCAGGGCTACGACGTGATTGCCGTCGAACGGCTGGTGACCGAATTCAACGACGACATGGATGCACCGGGCCTCGGCATTGACGCCATCGTGGAAAAGGCCCGCTATCTCCAGCCCGATACGATCATGCTGACGCTGCCCTGGTCGCGCGCCGACCTGATCGAACAGTGCGTACGCGCCTTCATGAACCTGCCGGTGCGTGTCGAACTTGCGCCGGAGCGCGTGCTCGAGCGCTATTCCGACCTGCGGCTGGGCCGGCTCGGTTCGATGCTGACCCTCAATGTGCTGCGCCCGCCGATGGGCCATACCGGTCATGCCGCCAAGCGATTGTTCGATGTGGTCGCCGCAGGAACCGGCCTGCTCGTGCTCTCCCCGCTGCTGCTCCTCGTGGCGTTGCTGATCAAGCTCGACAGCCGCGGTCCGGTGCTGTTCCGCCAGAACCGCTATGGCTTCAATCAACGCCCGTTCCGCATCTGGAAATTCCGGTCGATGCGTGTGCAGGATGACGGCCCGGTGGTGGTTCAGGCCAGCCGCGATGATGGCCGGATCACCCGCGTCGGGCGCTTCATCCGCAAGTGGAACCTCGACGAACTGCCGCAGCTCATCAATGTCGTGACCGGTGACATGTCGCTCGTCGGCCCCCGCCCGCATGCCGTGGCACACAACCGCCTCTATGAGCGTAAAATCGATCTTTACGCCCGTCGGCATAATGTCCTTCCGGGCATCACCGGCTGGGCCCAGGTCAACGGTTTCCGCGGAGCGACGGATGACGATGCCATGCAGGGACGTGTCGATCTCGATCTGTACTATCTCGACAACTGGTCCCTGGGCTTCGACATCATCATCATCTTCATGACGATCTTCTCGAAGCGCAGCTACAGGAACGCCTACTGAGCATGACCCAACCGATGTCCTCCCTCTCACCCCGCCGCGCTCAGGCCCCCTGGCACGGCCCGGCAGGCCTGCCTGCGGCGCGCCCGGCGGCGGCCAGGGAGGATGGCGACAATGCCCGGTTCCTGGCTGGTGTCAGCTACATTTTCGCCGCTCTGGTCTTTCTGCGGCTGATGATCTCCGATCCCGTGATGAATCTCCTCGTCAACTATTCGGGCGATGGCGGGTCGATCATCGAAAAGATCCATCCCTGCACACAAGGGATGATCCTCCTGCTGGTCCTGACACTGCTCAGGGTACGCATCACCCTGTCCGAGGTCGAAGCCGGCATTGTCCGGCAACTGATGGTGCTGATTGCGGTCATCGTGATGCTCGCATCGCTCGTCATCGTCTCCGGCCGCAGCATGGCGATGGGCTATCTGCTGGAAACCTACATCGGCGGCTGCCTTGCGGCCGTGCTGATGTATGCGCTGCCGGCGGAACGGCGGCGGATCATCGGCAACGTCATCGTCTTCTACATCGTCATCAATTCGGCGTTGTCGATCATCGAGAAGGCCGGTTCGTTCCGGATCTATCCCTATCCCTACAACGAGGCGACCTTCCGCCCGACCGCTTTCACCTCGCATCCGCTCGCCATCGGCCTCTTCAACGCCGGCGCCACTGTCTTTGTGCTGGCGACGCGCTGGCGGGCATCCATCAAGGCCGCCTGCCTGCTGATCTGCGTGATGGGTGCCTTTGCCTCCGGCGCGCGCACCGGAGCCATCTTCACGACGCTCTCGGTGGTCGCGGCGCTGGCAATCACGCCCATGCCGGGAACACAGTCGGAATCGCGTCTGCGCCAGCGCATCCTGCTGTTCGGAACGATGGTTTTCGGCGGCACCCTGCTGATTGCGATCGCCGGGGTCGCCGGCTTTCTCGAACGGTTCGAGGGTGGTTATGTCGACGAGAACGCGCAGGCCCGCATCGATGTCTACAAGGTCTTCGACTGGGTATCCTGGAACGAGATCCTGTTCGGCGCGGACCTTCTGGAAATCAAGGCGATGGTGATGGAGCGGCTGAAGCTGCTCATCGAAAGCTCGGTGGTGATCTTCGTGTTCCAGTTCGGTCTGTTCGGAGCCATCATTTTCGCGGGCACGATCCTGTGGACCTTCTGGCGTCTTGCCGAGGCGACGGACTGGCGCGCCAGCATTGCGCTCGCCACCTTCTTTGCCACGGCCATGAGCAACGACACCATGTCGGGCAAGCATTTCCACCTTACGACGATGATGCTCCTCTTCGTCGCCTTCCGCACCAACCGGTTCGATATCGGACGGGGCCCGAAGCATGTTCCCTGGGAGGCACGCTGATGCAGACCCTTGACCGGCGCACCCTCATGGCCGGCGCTCTTGGCGCCCTCGCCTTGCCGGGGCTGGCCCGCGCCGCCAATGCTCCCGCGACCCCGTTTCGGCGCGGCGTCAGTGTCCACAACTTGCTCAACTGGGCCGAGGTGGAACCCGACAACAAGTTGCAGTACCGCTGGCCTCCCTTCCAGAGTGTGCACCACAAGATGCAGGCGGCGATCTATGACAACATCGTTGCCGCGGGGTTCGACTTCGTGCGGCTGACGGTGGATTCCGGTATTTTCCTGCAAATGACCGGCGAACGGCGCGACACGCTCGACGAAATTCTCGTCAAGACCGTGAAGAGCTTCCAGTCGCGCGGGCTGGGCGTTGTGGTTGATTTCCATGGCAACAGCCAGGTCGCCACCTATGCGCCGGTCAAGATCACCGAATCGCTCTCCGATCCGCTGTTCGAGGCCTATCAGGTGATGCTGGTGCGCACCGCCAAGCTGCTCAGCGTCTTCAGGGGCACACGCATCGCGCTTGAACTGATGAACGAGCCGCAATGGGGCTGGGATGCCGGCACCGCCCAGCGCTGGCAGACCATGCAACAGATCTGGCATGAGAAGGTCAGAGCCGCCAATCCGGACCTGACACTGATCCTGACCGGCGCGCGTGGCGGCAACGCCGGCGGACTGATGCTCATCGACCCCAAGCCCTTTTCCGGCAGCGACGTGCTCTGGTCCTTCCACTATTACGAGCCGTATGAGTTGACGCACCAGAATGTGAAGTTCGACAGCCCCAAATCACGCAGCTGGCGCTATTTTTCGGACCTGCCCTATCCAGGGGTACCTGAACATTTCGATCTTGCCTGGCCAATCATCGAACGGAACATCAGGAGCGACAGCAATCTTCAGCCTAATCTGCGCAACGCCCTTCTTGAGGAGGCGCGCGCGAGCCTGCAAAAATACCTCGCCGCCAGACCGGGCCGCGCGACGGTCAAACGGGATTTCGCATCCGTCGAGGATTGGGCCAAGAAGAACGGCATCTCGACCGCCCGGCTGTTCCTCGGCGAATTCGGTATCACCCGTACCTATGGCCGCTATCGCGCCTCCCCGCCCGAGCCACTGGGCAACTGGCTCTCCGACGTGCGCCTTGAAGCGGAAGCGCGCGGCATCGGCTGGGCGCTCTGGGCGCTGAGCGGCTATGGCGGCATGTCGCTGATCGAAACCGACGAGAGCGTGACCTTTGACCGGCCGACGATCGCGGCGCTGGGTCTCAAGACCTGATACCTCTGGAAAATGACGTCGA
>JAIUNP010000212.1 GCA_020161975.1 Pseudomonadota bacterium | reverse complement strand
TTGTGTGGGTCGGGGCGATACGCTCCCGCCACGACGCGATGGAAGCGGGCGAGTTGGATATCGACTACCTGATGTTCGGCGAGCCGCGCGCCGACGGTTTCGTGCCGGAAACGGAGAAAACCGCCGAACGTGCCGAATGGTGGGCCAGCATTTTCAACACGCCGGCCGTGGCCACAGCGGGCGATCTCGCCGCGGTGCCACTGCTGGTTGCCACCGGCGCCGAATTCCTGGGGGTAGGCCCCTGGCTGTTTTCAACACCCGATCCCGCCGCGACCCTTGCCGAGGTGTTCCGCCTCGCCGGCGCGGCCAAACCTTCGCAGGGCTGATGCCATGATCAATTCTCCCACCATGAATGTGATGACCGCCGCCGTGCTGAAAGCCGGACGGAGCCTGCGCAACGATTTCGGTCGGCTGCCGTCGATGCAGATAGCGCGCAAGGGGCCGGGTGATTTCGTCAGTCAGGCCGACAGGAAGGCCGAGGAGATCCTTTATGCGGAACTCGAAAAGGCGCGGCCCGGCTATTCCTTCCGTATGGAGGAATCGGGTAGCCGCGAGGGCGTCGACAAGACCCATTGCTGGCATATCGACCCGCTTGATGGGACGACGAACTTTCTGCATGGCATTCCGCAGTTTGCGGTCTCGGTGGGGTTGGAGCGCGAAGGCGCGCTGGTGGCGGGTGTCATCTACAACCCGATAACCGATGATCTTTTCGTCGCGGAAAAGGGGCAGGGGGCCTTCCACAACAATCGCCGCATCCGCGTGACGGCGACGCGTGAGCCGGCCGATGCGCTGATCGCCATTGGCATTCCGCATATCGGCAAATCAACGGGGCCGCGCTTTTTGAAGGAACTGGCCGCCACCATGGCGCGGTTCGGCGGGCATCGTCGCATGGGTGCGGCGGCGCTTGATCTGGCGGGCGTTGCCGCCGGGCATTACGAGGCGTTTTACGAGCGCGGCCTGAATTCCTGGGATGTGGCCGCTGGAATCGTGCTGGTGCGCGAGGCGGGCGGCTTTGTCTCGGATATCAGCGGCGGCGCCGATTATCTCGATAATGGCACGCTGGTGGCCGGCAACGAGGCGATCCACAAGGAGCTTTTGGGCGTGCTCGCCAAGGTGCAGTGACCCGCCGTGCTTGAAAATGCCGTCTTGCTGGCCCAAGCTTGAGAAAATCAAGCGAGGCACGGCGACATGGCAGATCAGAGCGACGCACTCCGGCTCACACCACCCCGCGTCTATCTTGTGCGGATGGTGGTGTTCCTCGTGCTTGCCGGCCTCATCGCGCTGGTGCTCTACCGCCAGATTCTGAGCGCATTCATGGCCAATCCGTTGTTGAACGGATTGATTTTCCTGGTGCTGCTTGTCGGCGTGGTGCTGGCCTTCGTGCAGGTTGGCCGGCTCTTCCGGGAGGTCAAATGGGTCAACAACATCCGGCGAGGCGAACAGCGAATCACCCTGGCGGAACCGCCGGTCCTGCTTGCGCCCATGGCCTCGCTTCTGGGTGAGCGGGCCGGACATGAGGTCATCTCCACGCTCACCCTCCGCTCGGTGCTCGATTCCATCGGAGCGCGGCTTGATGAATCGCGCGATACCCTGCGATACCTGACCGGTCTTCTCGTCTTTCTCGGCCTGCTCGGTACCTTCTGGGGGCTTCTTGAGACGGTGAGTTCGATCGGCAAGGTCATTTCCGCCATGCCGACGAACAGTAACAGCACCGTGCTGTTCGACGAGTTGAAAGCAGGGCTTGCCGCGCCGCTGGCCGGTATGGGCATATCCTTTTCGTCCTCGCTGTTTGGGCTTGCCGGCTCACTGATCCTCGGATTTCTCGATCTTCAGGCCGGGCAGGCGCAGAGCCGGTTCTTCTACGAACTCGAAGACTGGCTTTCGACCATGACGCAGGATGCGGCGCCGCTGGCCGGGCTCTCCGGTGTGCCGGGTGACCTCAAACCGGTGCTTGATCGGCTTGTGCACCTCGTCGGGGAGAACGGCGGCGGCAAGGCCTCTGCAACAGCCATCGCCAACCTTGCCGAGGGCATTCAGGCGCTGATCCAGCACATGCGCACGGAACAGCAGCTCTTGCGCAATTGGGTCGAGTATCACGCCGATCAGCAGCAGGAGGTCAAACGCCTGTTGCAAAAGTTGTCGCGCGATGACGGGGCGCGGGGCTGATGCGCCTCTCGCGCAGCCGGGGCGGCGACCGCTCGATCAACTACTGGCCGGGGTTCGTTGATGCCCTGTCAACCCTGCTGCTCGTTTTCACCTTTCTTGTTGCCGTATTCGTGTTGGCGCAATTCTTCTTGTCGCGGGAAATCAGCGGCAAGGATGATGTGCTCTCCCGGCTCAACAACCAGCTTGCGCAATTGACCGAACTCCTGGCGCTGGAGAAGGCTGCCAAATCCGGGCTTCAGTCAGAAATCGCGACGCTTTCGGCGACATTGGATGCGGCGCGGGCGGAGAACGACCGGCTGCGCGGCGTGGCGGATGGCGCAGGCGCGGCTGCCGCGCAGGCCGGGGCGCTTGCCGGGCAGGTTGAAACCGAGAAGCAGATTGCGGCCCGGGCGCTGGCGCAGGTGGAAACACTCAACCTCCAGATCGTCGCGCTGCGCCGGCAGTTGCAGGCGCTGGAAGAGGCGCTGAACGCCTCGGAAGCCAAGGACAAGGACGCGCAGGCACGCATTTCCGATCTTGGCAGTCGCCTCAATGTGGCGCTGGCCCAACGGGTGCAGGAACTCAATCGTTTCCGCTCGGATTTCTTCGGGCGGCTCAGGACGGTGCTCGGCTCGCGGCCCGATTTGCGGATCGTCGGTGATCGTTTCGTGTTCCAGTCGGAGCTGTTCTTCGATACCGGCTCGTCGGACCTCAATCCCGGCGGCATGGCGGAACTCGACAAGGTCGCCACCGCGCTCATCGATCTTGAGCGCGAAATTCCACCCGAAATCCCCTGGATCGCGCGGATTGACGGGCATACGGACAAGCGTCCGCTCGGCGGCGGCAAAACCAACTGGGAACTCTCCTCGGCGCGGGCGATCGCTGTGGTGAAGTATCTGGTCAGCCGCGGCGTTTCTCCCTCCCGGCTGGCGGCTACCGGTTTTGGCGAGTATCAGCCGCTCGATCTCGGAGAGACGCCGGAAGCGCTGGCGCGCAACCGTCGCATCGAGTTGAAGGTGACCGAGCGGTGAAACGGCTGCGCGATTGGCGTGCCGCTGACCATGAGGGCTTACTCGATATCTGGCAGGAGAGTTGGCAGTTCACGATGCCGGACATCGATTTTGCTGTGCGCCGGCCCGGCTTTTCCGACTATTTGCGTGGTCTCATTGCCGGTGGTGCGCACTGCCGGGTGGCGGAAGCGGAGGGGCTGGCCGGTTTCTATACGCTTGATGATGCGGGCTATCTCGACCAGATCGCGGTGGCGCGGACGCATTGGGGGAATGGCACGGGGCAACTGTTGATCGAGGATGCCAAGGCGCTCTCGGCGGGCCTGATCGACCTCAAGGTCAACCAGGCGAATCATCGCGCCATCCGCTTTTATGAGCGCCTCGGGTTTCAGCGGATGGGCGCGGATGTGAACCCGGTCTCGATGCTGCCGCTCTGGCGCTATCGCTGGCTTGGTCAGAACTCCGCCACGGGGCCGTAGCGGTTCTTTGCAGGTGAGCCGGGCAGGATGCCGAGGATGATGATCGTCACCAGCAGGTTGAAGTTGCTGACATAGGGCCAATAGCGCGCGAAGATCGCGGCCCAACCGCCGCGATGTGACAGGCCGACCAGCCCGGTGACAATATCCACGGCTGCGATTCCGACCATCACGATGGCCCAGGTGCCGGGTACGTCGAGGTCCTGCAAGCGTTTGGCGAAAACGCAGTAGCAGGGGTAGATCATCAGGATGCCGAAGATTGTATGGGCGAGGACCATGCGGCGCGGTCCGGCCAGCACCAGAATGACGACCGAGACCAGCAGCGCGATGAGGCAGAAGGACCAGAAGCCCTTGCGGCCGAGCCGGCCCCGGTCATCGAGCAGAAACAGCCCCAGTGAAAGCGCCGTCGGTTCGCTCATGCGCCGATGGCACCGAATTGCAGGGCAGCAAGGCGGGCATATTGCCCGCCTGCTGCGACCAGCGTCTCGTGCGTCCCTTCCTCGATCAACTGCCCATGATCGAGCACGAGAATGCGATCGGCTTGGCGGATCGTGGCAAGGCGATGGGCAATGACCAGCGAGGTGCGGCCCTTCATTGCGCGGTCGAGCGCCGTCTGCACTTCCTGCTCGTTGCCGGCATCAAGCGCGGAGGTTGCTTCATCGAGCAGCAGAATCGGGGCATTGCGCAGAATGGCGCGGGCGATGGCGATGCGCTGGCGTTCACCACCCGACAGGGTAACCCCGCGTTCGCCCACCGGCGTTTCATAGCCCTGCGGCAAGCGCGAAATGAAGGTGTGCGCGGCGGCCATTTCCGCAGCGCGCAGCATATCGGCCTCGCTGGCATCCGGCCGGGCGATGCGGATGTTCTCGGCAATCGTCGTGGCAAAGATCACCGGATCCTGCGGCACCAGCGCGATCAGACCTCGCAGGTCGGCGAGCCGCATCCGGTCGATTGGCACGTCATCGATGAAAATCCCGCCGGATTGCGGATCATAATGGCGCATCAGGAGTTGGATCAGCGTCGATTTTCCGGCGCCCGACGCGCCGACCACCGCAACGCGCTCGCCGGGCCGGATGGTCAGGGTGAGGTGCTGGAACACCGGTGTTTCCGGCCGCGAGGGGTAGGCGAAATCCACGGCCTCGAAACGGATGCCGCCAGCGGGCGGGGCGGTCGGGGAAACCGGATCTGCCGGCTCCTTCACCATCGGTTTGCTGTTGAGAAGCTCGGAGATGCTGGCCGCAGCGCCCGCCGCTTGCGAAATGTCGCTGTAAACATCCGACAATTGCCCGAGAGACGAGGCTGCGAACACGGCATAAAGGACAAATTGCGAGAGGCGGCCCGGCGTCATCGTGCCGGCCATGACCGATTGCGCGCCGGTCCAGAGCACGGCGAGGACGCTTGCAAAGACCAGGAAAATCGCAATCGAGGTGAGAACGGAGCGGGCGGCGGTCGAGGCGCGCGCAGCCTCGAAGGCATCCTCGGCGGCAGCGCGGAAACGGGCGATGGCGCCGGCCTCGCCGTTCAGTGCCTGCACCGCCCGGGCTGCACCGATGCGCTCGGCAGCAAAGCCGGCGGCCTCCGCCAGCCTGTCCTGTGCCGCACGGGCACGGGCGCGCACGCCCCGCCCGGCGAAGACCAGCGGCAGGACAATGAGAGGAATGGCGCCCAGCACCAGTCCGGACAGCCAGGGGCTGGTGACAATCATCATCGTGGCTGCGCCGGCGAACAGCAGCACATTGCGCAGCGCGATGGAGGCGCTGGCGCCGAAGGTCGACTTGATCTGGGTGGTATCGGCGGTCAGCCGCGAAACGATATCGCCGGCGCGGACTCTGTCGAAATAGGCACCATCAAGCCCCATGACGCGCGAAAACACCGCCGTGCGCGTATCGGCCACGATGCGTTCGCCCAGCGTCATGACGAGGTAATGTCTGAGACCGCTGGCAAAGGCGAGCACTGCGACAACGGCCAGCAACATCAGGAAATAGGAATCGACCATGCCGGTCTGGTCGCTGCGAAAGCCGAAATCCACCATGCGGCGAATGGCCATAGGGATGGCCAGAGTGGCGGCAGAAGCGAGCAGCAGCGCGCCGAAGGCCGCCAGAATGCGCCCCCGATAGGGGCGAACGAAGGGCAGGAGCCCCCTGAGCGCCGAGAGTGGAGCCTTGGTGTCGCGGGATTCAACGGTGGAAGTGGTGCGTGCCATGGGCAGACTGGCTAGCAGTTCGGCGGGCAAGGTGCCAGTGGCGAGAGGCGTGAATGCACGGTTCTGTCGCGGGAGCCGGCGCGTTTTACCGGAAGAGATCGCCGGGAAGCATTGCAAGGGCGGTGCAACGCGGCTATAAGGGCGTCCTTCCCGTCAAATGACAGAGCTTCGCTCGCACCCCGGGGGTTCCGAGAGCGAAGAATCTTGCCTAGCTCAGGGGTTCGCCCCGCCGTCCGGAGGATACGATGGCTACGTTGCTGATGCCCAAGGCGACCGCGGTATGGCTGGTGGAAAACACCGCGCTGACCTTCGACCAGATTGCCGAATTCTGCCGTCTCCACCCGCTGGAGGTGAAGGGAATTGCGGACGGCGAGGTCGCGACCGGCATCAAGGGTTTTGACCCGGTGCTTGGCGGCCAGCTGACCCGCGAGGAACTCGACCGCGCCATTGCCGATCCCGAATACCGGATGCGCGTCGCCGAGCCGAAGGTGCGCGTGCCGGAAATGCGCCGCACCAAGGGGCCGCGCTACACGCCCGTCTCCAAGCGGCAGGATCGTCCGAACGCTATTCTCTGGCTTCTGCGCAGCCATCCCGAACTCAAGGATGCGCAGATCATGCGCCTTGTCGGCACCACCAAGACGACGATCCTTTCCGTGAAGGAAAAGACGCACTGGAATGCCACGAACCTGACGCCGATGGATCCGGTGACGCTGGGCCTTTGCTCGCAGCTCGACCTCGATTTCGAGGTTCAGCGCGCCGCCAAGGAGCGTCCCGCCCCGGTTGAAACCGGTGCGACCCTGCTGCCGGCCTCGGTCACCACGGCGCCGGAAGCGCCGGTGGAGCGTTCGCCCGCTGCCGCGAAGAAGGACGAGGACGCGGAAATTGCCTCGGTCTTCGCCAAGCTCAAGGAACTGAAGTAACGGGAGGCTTGCCCCCGGATTTCGGTTGCAGCGGGCCGGCATTGCCGGCCCGTTCTGCTGTCAGGCCTGCGGCTGAGCCTGTTCGGCCTCGGGCAACTCCGGCGCGATCAGCCGGCGATAGAGATGCCAGGTCGTGTGGCCCAGGATCGGCAGCGTGACGATCAGGCCGAGGAACATCGGCAGGACGGAGACCACCAGCGTTGCAACGATGATGACCGCCCA
>JAIUNP010000211.1 GCA_020161975.1 Pseudomonadota bacterium | reverse complement strand
CTCTTCCGATCTGACCGTCGATTGCAGGAATATGGCTGCCGGTCACCATGACCGCCGCCGCCCCCGCGCGCATCGCCGCCAGCGCCAGCGCGGGTGTCGGCACATCGCCGCAATCGACGGTCGCCAGCCCCTCAGCCCGGGCCGACGCCAGCACAACGCGTGACAGATCCGGCGACGAGGCCCGCAGGTCACGCCCCACCCACAGGCCCGTGCCCATCGGACAGGCCGCGGTGAAGGCGCGGATATGGTCGGCCACCAGCGCCTCTGTCAGTTCCGTGACAAGGCCGCGCAGGCCGCTCGTGCCAAACTTCGGTGCCATTCCGTCGCCTTTTCGTAAAGTGTATCGGCAAGGACTAGCAGATCGGCTGTCTCATGCAATCGAGCCCGTTCAGTGCAGGATATGCAGCATGAGGGCAAAGCGCGCCGGGGTCCGTTCGAGAGGCCAGACGCGACCCCAAAATCAGCATGATCAGGAGACAACAGATGGCACACATAAAGAAAACGCAACAAAGCGTTGGCATCAGAAACACCACCCGCCTCACCGGCGAAGCGACCATGCGGATCCTCTGCAAGAAGACCAACACGCTCGTGGGGTACCTCTACCAATGGAACAATGGTGACGTGCACCCTGCAAGGCCCCTGCCCCATCGGTGACCGCAGCAATCAGCGCCGGTCTGGCGACGCTCCGGGTCTGGCCCTCCTGCCGCAAGCTTCCATCACAAAAACGGACTTGGGCTCAATCGCAAGAAACCGGCGGAACTGGGTTCTGGTCAGCCGCCTGCGAAACTTCACGACGCCCGTCATCGAAGCGCCGTGCACCTGAAATACTGACTTCGCCAAAGCGCGCCGAATGGGAAGCGTTCCTCGCCCGGAACGCATCGGTGTTGACCTGCACCCGAAAATGGCAGAGGTTGAGAGCGGCCTTTCTCGCAGGCCGGTGTGCCCGCCACGCGAAGCTTTGCAGCGATTTTGACTTCGAACAGCAGACTTCATGCCATAGGCGGGTCTGATTAGCAGCGGGCACCTAGTCGGATCCAGCTTGGACATGGATCATGACACAGAACGATAAGCTTAAGAACTTGAAACTACTGGCAAAGCGTTACGCCAGAGCGACCGGTCAACCACAGCACGCAGCGCTCGACCTTGTTGCGGCGCGATTGGACTTTCCCCATTGGAATGCCTTGACGGGTAGCGCCAAAGGAGAGTGGGCTCCCTCCGAAGCACAAGTCGCCACGATCAAGGCCTTCGTGGAACGGATCACTTCCTATGAGGGTTCGACCTTCGACCATATCTTCGGGGGCCCCGATGCCATTACTCGAGGAGAAGTCCGAGGGCATCCATACGCGCTGAAAACAATGTTTGGTGACGTCCGGATGGAAGGTGATGGTTGGCGGATCGTCCTGCCGGAAAACCCTTCAGCTGCCCCTCGGGTCGAAATCGACATCAAGCATGCCCAGAACAGCCCGATGAACGATCGGTTGCTGTGTGAAGAAGCCATCGGGATTGCAAAGGAATTGATGCAGAGCGTGAAAGCGCGACGATTTGCCGATTGGCCGCGGCGCGCCACGAAACCGGATGCGGAAGGAAAGGTGCGCCACCCGTTCTTGGAGATGGAGGAATCGAGCCTCTGGTACTGCCTGCACTGCGATGCAGAAATCACCGGACGACAGATCGCTGGAACCCATTGGCATTGCCCGGGCTGCGGCGCATCACCGATCAACATTTTTCCAGAAGCGTTCTGGCTGGGACCGAACGAGGGAAAGCCAGTGCCGGTCCAAGCTCGCGCCGAAGGGCAAGAGGTGGAACCTATCGTCTCCGTCGTCGATCCGCGGCCAAGACTTGATCTCAGCAAGGACCAGGTGACCCATTTGATCCGGGCAGCCCTGTTCGAGGATGCGACCAATGCCAGTGAGCGCATGGGAGCAAGCCTGGCCGAAATCTGGGTGGATGACGATCTCGACGTCGTTATTTCCTTCGAGGATCACTACTGGCCCGAAGAAAAGGAGCCGACAGCGGCGATCGAGGTGGCTGCAGTGCTCGAGATCGAACTGGAGTTGGAAGTTATGTGGTCGGATCCGCTGTTCGCGTGGCCCGGTTTGGCCACAGTGACCCAGAGCACGGCCGACTATAGCCAGCTTTCTCAGGAGGCGAGGATGAGACCCCGATTCTAGAACCGGGGCCTCATCAGTTGTCTTGGAGTTTGTCCGACCCGCCGGATGAAAAAGCTGCTCGACCGAGACTGCCCGAAGCGTTGTTGGTCCGAATGCCGAGCTACTGCTCTTTGTTCCTTTCTTCGACGATGCCTTGACTGCGATAGGCATCAAGCATCATGCGGGTAGGCTGCTTCCCAAACTTGGTTCAGGATCCGTGTGTTGATCGGCGCGCAATAAGGACCCCGCTACCGGGGTGATCGGCGTCCAAAAGGGACCCCTCCATCGGGGCATGGGTCCATAGTCCGCCCGAGGAACATTCGGGGGACATTTTTCGGGATGTTGGTTGTGGAGACGATAGCGAAGATCAGGCGCATGCATTTTGGTCAGCCCGCCCCGCCAGGGCATCCGACCAATAGCGGATGTCGAACAGATGAATGCCATCCCGCCGAACCTGGCGCTTCTCGCTTGGCAGGAAGCTCACCCGGAACGCCTCCATGTCGAAGGGAATGTCGCTCGACATTTCCGCGGCCAGCGCCTCCCATTTGGCGACGGGCGTGCAGCCAAGGCTCGAGTGAACGCTGTTGTTGTAGCGACAGATTTCCAGAACGAACCAGCTGTCAAACTCGCTAAGACTCATCGCGGCCTTGGCTTCGGCATCATAGCTGCCCTTGGCGGCAATGGAGGACTCGGTCGTTCCAGGCAGCAGGTGCACGGCCCCCATCATCGTGCCGATCAGCCGCTCGATGTGACCGCCGAAATGCGGGCGGGCCAGGGGCCGGTACGTGAGATCGATTCCCCATTCGGCACAGGCCCCTTGGAAGGTGCGCGACCGGAAATCGCTGCCGTTGTCGACGTGAATGCTGCGCGGCCGGCCCTGTGCGGGCCAGGGCGCACTGCTGCCCAGATCGGCCAGAAGCGCCGCCTTCGGCGCGACGGCCCGGGTCAGACAAAGCGCCACCGAGAGGCGAGACGGCGCCTCAAGGCTAACGTAGTATCCGGTCACCATCCGCGTGGCGATGTCGATCGTGAGCGTCACCCAGGGTCGGCCGATGGGTTTGCGCTCGAAACTGTCGACAAGAATGATGTCAGCCAGCGTGTGGTCGACCTGCACGACATCGAGGGGAAGGCCCACCTTCTTCCTGCCGGGCACCGGGCCAAACCTCTGGCGCGCCGCCTTTGCGCCCTCCCTTGCCCTCATGAGTTCGCGTTCGTCCAGCGCGTCCAGTCGCCGCTGCACCGTCCGGCGCGTTGGCGACTGAAGGCCACGTTCACGACAAGCGATGCCGATCTCCTTGACTACGCGCGCCAGGCTGGCTCGCTCCCGCCGCAGATAGTACCGGCGCAGATGGCCTTCGATGAGCGCCTCGACATCGCCGGAGATAACCGTCGTGCCCGAGCGCCGACCGCGCTTTCGTGCGGCCAGCGCGCTGGTCCGCCCACCATCCTCTGCCAGCCGCCTGATCCAGCGCCACACCGTCGCCCGGCTTACCCCGAGCTCCCAGACAGCATCCCGAACACCACTTTCCAGACTGCCGGCGCCCGCAAGATAGGCTTCCACGAGCGGGCGCAGGACCGTGGCCCTGCGATGGGTTTCGGCGCCAACCGCTTCGCCAGGATCCCCGTCCTCCATCTTCTCCGACCGCTACTTGCCCGCTTGAACGTTGTCTCAGCTTTAGGGGCAAGAATGTCGGAGTTAAAGGCAAAATCTCACATTTAACAGCAAAGCATCACCATTGATTTTGTTGGGTTTGTCATCTCGCCTTTAAGGGCAACGCGACACTGGCTGTCCGCACCGCTGCCGCTCGTGTGCAGGCCCGATGCGAGACACTGTACACCTATCTCGCGAACAACATGGAATCCCTTGTCGACTATGGCCGACGGTACCTTAGCGGGCTGCCCATCTCGTCATCTCGTGCCGAAGGGTCAGTCGATGACATTGCCAATGCTCGCATGGGAAAGCGCAGAAGGATGCGTTGGTCGCCCAAAGGGGCTCACCGAGTAGCCGTCACAAAGGCCGCAGTTCTCGATGGTCGGCTGACCGTCGCAAACAGAAAACGCGCCGCATGACCCCCATGTTTTGTCCACTCCCAGAGGCCTGACACATGACCGTACCCGATCACATGTTCGACCCGTTCAAGAAAGAGCTTGCACCGACTGAGGTATCCACACATGGGAGGGTGATCTCATCCAATTCCGCAAGGAATTCGGCACCGCCAATGTGACCTCCCTGGTCGAGAGGGTCAGCCGCTTCACCGTCCTCCTGAAGAACGCCGACCGCAAGTCGAAGCCCGTGATGGAGGGCATCATCGCAGGCCTATCGCCCCTCCCGTTCCACGCCAGGCGCTCCATCACCTTCGACCGCGGCTTCGAGGTCTCGGCCTGGCCCCATCTACAGGCGGGCCTGGGCGTCGCGGTATGGTTCTGCGATCCTCAAGCCCCATGGCAGAAGGGCACCAACGAAAATACCAACGGCCGAGCCCGGCGGTTCCTGCGACGAGACACGGACCCGACGGCGCTGCCAAATCGCTCTTTGGCGGCGATTTGGCAGCGCCTCAACACAACGCCACGGAAGTGCCTCGGCTACCGAACGCCCGCCGAGGTCTTCCGAGAAAGGGTCTTGGCCGAGGCAGCCACCCTGCCCTAATCTCACCCGCGCTCAAATGCGCGCTTCGGCATGAATCCACAAGGGTGCGTGACACTCTGCCCCTGCGCGTCGAAAAGATGCAGCGCCCCCGGCGCGGGGTCGAAGCGGCAGGTCTGGCCCTCGGCGATCCGGACCTGGCCCGAGACCTTGGCGATGAAATCGACCGCGCCCGTCATGTGGAGAAGCTGCACCTCGCCCAGGTGTTCGATCAACCGCACCTGGCCCGAAAGGCAACCGGTTTCCGACAGGACCAGGTCCTCGGGGCGCAGGCCCAGGTGGCCCTGGGGTCCGGGCAGGTCCAGGCCGGTGGCCATCCGCAGCCCGCCTTTCAACACCGCCTCTTGCCCCTGAAAGCCCACAGGAAAGATGTTCATCGCGGGCGATCCGATGAAACCCGCCACAAACAGGTTGGCCGGGTGGCGGTAAAGCTCGATGGGGCGGCCCACCTGCTCGATCCGGCCCGCGCGGAGGACGACGATCCGGTCGGCCAGTGTCATGGCCTCGACCTGGTCATGGGTCACATAGATCATCGTCGTGCCCGGCAGGGATTTCTTCAGCGCGGCCAGTTCCACCCGTGTCGAGGCGCGGAGTGCGGCGTCCAGGTTCGACAGCGGCTCGTCAAACAGGAACACCCCGGCCTGGCGCGTGATGGCCCGACCGATGGCCACGCGCTGACGCTGGCCGCCCGACAGCGCCTTGGGATAGCGTTTCAGATAGGGCGTCAGCTGCAACCGCTCGGCCGCCTGGGCCACGCGGGCGGCGATCTCGGCGCGCTGCAGGCCTGCGACCTGCAACCCGAAGGCCATGTTTTCAAAGACCGTCATATGGGGGTAAAGCGCATAGGACTGAAAGACCATGGCGATGCCGCGCTCGGCTGGGGCCACCTTGTTCATCACCCGGCCGTCGATCTGGAAGGTGCCAGAGGTGATCTCTTCCAGCCCCGCGATGCAGCGGAGCAGCGTGGATTTTCCGCAGCCCGAGGGGCCGACGAAGGCCACGAATTCTCCGGAGCGGATCTCCAGGTCGATGCCATGCAGGACGGGCATGGTGCCAAAGGTTTTGGTGACGGCGCGCAGGGCGAGTTCGGCCATGTCAGCCTCCCGGGGTCAGGGTGGAGAGATAGCGCACCAGGGCGCCGGGGGTCTGGTTCACGATCTCGGCCGCGTTGCGCCGCGAGATGGCGGCGCGCACGATCCGCGCGCCCAGATAGCGGATCGGTTCGGGCGGCAGGCGGGTGCGGCCCGTCAACCCCACAAGGCCGGATCGCGCCCAATGGTCCGGACGCCCCAGCACGAGGCTGGTCAGGATATGGGCGCCGACCGGGGTCTGGGCGATGCCCGTGCCGTTGAAGCCGATGCCGTAGAAGATGTTCGGATCGGTGTTCAGCCGGCCAAAGATCGGCAGATGCTGGGCGGTGCAGTCGATCGGCCCGGTCCAGTCATGGGTCCTCTTCGGCGCGCCGGGATAGACCCTTGCGAGTTCGGCCAGATTGTCCGCCACGCCCCCTGCATTGCGGTTGAACCCCGGGCCGAGGTGATCGCCCAGGCTGATCCGCCCGCTGCCCCGGCCAAAGATCAATCGGCCCTGCGGCGTCTGCTGCCAATAAAGCACATGAGCCTGGGCATCGCAGACCGAGGCGCCCTTCAGGCCAAGATCCTCCATGGGTTCGGTCGCGATGATCTGGCTGTCGACCACGTAAAGATAGGGATGCAACTCGCGGATCGCGGCGCTCCAGGCATTGGTGGCCAGCACCACCTTGTCGGCCCGGACCCTGCCGCCCGGGGTAATCAGCTGGCAGGGCGAGCCGCCTTCGATGCGGCAAATCGGGGTCGCCTCATGAACCGTGATGCCCCGTTGCAGGGCCAGCGCCCGCAGCCCCAGCGCCAGTTTCGCCGGATGCAGGCTGCCCGCGCGGTCCTCGATGACGCCAAGGTAAGAGCTGTCGGTCCCGGTCCGCGCCCGGATCTGGGCGGCGTCCAGAGGCCTGAGGCCCGCGCCGCCCTTCAGTGCCCCTTCCCAGGCCCCCTCCTGCGCGCGGGAACTGGCGGTCCAAAGCCAGCCGCCCAGCCGCAGGTCCATGTCGATCTGGCCCGAGGTCTGCAGCGCCTCCAGCTCGTCTATCGCATCGCAAGTGGCGCGGGCGAGGCTTTCGGCCTCGGGCCCCACCAGCCGGTTC
>JAIUNP010000210.1 GCA_020161975.1 Pseudomonadota bacterium | reverse complement strand
CGTACCGACGCCCATCAGGTAGCGCGGCTTCTCTTTCGGCAGGAAGGGCTCCGTCGCCTCGATGGTTGCCAGCATCTCGGCCTGCGGTTCACCCACGGCAAGGCCGCCAAGCGCATAGCCCGGCAGATCGAGCGCAGCGAGGCCCTCGGCGCTTTCCCGGCGCAGGCGTTCGCTGGTGCCGCCCTGCACGATACCGAACAGCGCCTTGCCGGCCCGCGTGCCGAACGCCACCTTGCAGCGCTCCGCCCAGCGTAGCGACAGGCGCATGGCGCGCTCAACGTCCCGTTCCTCCGCCGGCAGGCGGATGCACTCGTCGAACTGCATGATGATATCACTGTCGAGCTTCAGCTGGATCTCGACCGAGCGTTCCGGCGTCAGCCGATGGGTCGAACCATCGATATGCGATTTGAAGGTGACGCCATCCTCGTCGAGCTTGCGCAGGGCGGCGAGCGACATCACCTGAAACCCGCCGGAATCGGTCAGAATCGGATGGGGCCAGCGCGCAAATTCATGCAGTCCCCCCAGCGCCTCCATGCGCTCGGCGCCAGGGCGCAGCATCAGATGGTAGGTGTTGCCGAGGATGATATCCGCCCCCGCCGCGCGCACCTGATCGAGATAAAGCCCCTTTACCGTGCCCGCCGTGCCCACCGGCATGAACACCGGCGTGCGAATGGTGCCGCGCGGCATGGTGATTTCACCCGTGCGGGCGGCGCCGTCAGTGGCCTGGAGAGTGAAAGCGAAAGCCGACGTCATGGTCACATTTCGATACGCGCGGGGACGGCAGCCTCCGCATAGAAAAACGACGTGCTGACCAGGAAAACCACGAAGCAGAAGATCAGCCAGTAGACGAACAGGCGGCGCACCGCACTGCCCGCGGCATGGCGGAGTTCGACTTCCCTTTCGTGGTAGTCCGGCCTTACTCCGCCGGTGAAAATATCCCCCCATTTCAGGTGCACGCCACGCATCGCCGCGCGGCCGCGATGATGCATGAAAACGAACGCCGCGCCCGCGATCAGAATGCCGATCAGGATTATGACAACAATAAAATTCATCCGCATGTCTGTTCCGTTGGATCTGGCCACAGCAGACTCGCGTCGCCGTAGGAATAGAAGCGATAGCCCTTCGCCACCGCATGTGCATAGGCCGCTCGCATGGTTTCAAGGCCTGCGAAGGCGGAAACCAGCATGAACAGCGTCGATTTCGGCAGGTGGAAGTTGGTCCACAGCCCATCGACCGCGCGGAAACGGTAGCCGGGCCGGATGAAAATCGCCGTATCGCCGGAAAAGGCATGGATTCCCGCTTCATCCGCCGCGCTTTCGAGAAGCCGGAGCGAGGTCGTGCCCACCGCGATCACCCGCCCGCCGCGTGCCCGCACGGCGTTCAGGGCTGCGGCGGTCTCAGCGGAAACGACGCCCCATTCGGCATGCATCTTGTGATCGTCGAGGTTCTCGGCCTTGACCGGCAGGAACGTCCCTGCCCCGACGTGCAGGGTCACGAAATGGCGCGAAACACCCATGGCGTCGAGCCGCGCGAACAGTTCCGGCGTGAAATGCAGGCCAGCCGTCGGGGCGGCAACGGCCCCCTCCTCGCGCGCATAAATCGTCTGGTAGTCTGCCTTGTCCGCGGCCTCCGCCGCGCGGGCGCTGGCGATGTAAGGCGGCAGTGGCATTTCACCAAAGCGGGCGATCTGCTCGTCGAGCATCGGGCCGTGAAAATCGAAACCGAGCAGGATTTCACCGTCCTCGCGCTTTTCGAGAAGGGTTGCCTGCAAGCCAGACAGCAGGCAGGCCTGCCCTGTTTCGCCGAAATTGATGCGGTCGCCCGCCGCCAGCCTTTTTCCGGGCCGGGCAAAGGCCAGCCACTGGTCGCCGGCGATGCGCTTGTGCAGCATCACCTCGACGCGCACAGTGCTGCCGTTCCGTTCGCGACTGCCCCAGAGACGGGCGGGAATCACCCGCGTATCGTTGAACACCAGGGCATCGCCCGGCTGGAGCAGTGCGGGCAGATCGGAGACGATGCGGTCTGCAAGGCTGCCCTTTCCGGCGCTATTGACCAGCAGCAGCCGGGCGGAATCGCGTGGGCGCGCGGGGTGCAACGCAATGCGTTCCGCCGGCAGGTCGAAATCGAAATCGGAGAGCGTCCCGGTCATGTGGCTTTCATGTCATTGACGAAACGAGGGAGTACGCGCATCTTCAGCACATGAAAAGCGTCGTCGCCCGTCCTGGCTGGTATTTTACCGTGCTCACATAAGCGCGGCGCATTTTCATGTCTGAAAGCAAGCCGCCGTCATGGCGGCTTTTTGTTGGCATGACGGCAAAAGGAGCCTGTCATGCCTCTCTCCGGTGACCTCACCGACATTACGATTCGCCCCGTTGTTTCGGGCGATCTTGCACAGCTTGCGGCCCTGATCCGCGACCTTGCCGCCTATCACGGCGAGGAAGCGGCCACGACGGTCGACAGCCTGAAACGCGATCTCTTCGGCTGGTCGCGCTGCCTTGATGGCTTCGTTGCGACCAAGGAGCGGGAACTCGTGGGCTATGCGCTCTTTTATCCGATCTACAACGTCCAGCGCGCCGAACGGGGTCTCGATCTGACCCATCTGTTCGTCAGCGGTAACGAGCGCGGCCAAGGCATCGGAAGCCGGCTGATCAAGGCTGTCGAGGCGGAAGCGAAAAGCCGCGCCTGCGCGTTTGTCGCCATCGGCACCGCATCGGAAAATTTCGCCGCGCAGCACTTCTACGCGCGGCGCTTCGGCAAGGGCCGGCAGAGCGGTCCGAGATACCGGCTGGCGGTTTGACGCCCGCCGGGGTCTGGCAAAAGCCGGGGCGGTGTTATCCGCCCCGGACTGTCATCGCGACCACTCAGGCGGCGTCGGCAGCGATGCTCGCCTTGTTGATTCGATCAGGATTGCGGACCGGCTCGCCGCGGGCGAACTTGTCGACGTTCTCCATGCCCTCGATCACCTTGCCCCAGACAGTATACTGACCATCAAGGAAGCGGGCGTTGTCGAAGCAGATGAAGAACTGCGAATTGGCCGAATTCGGGTTCTGGGCGCGGGCCATCGAGCAGGTGCCGCGCACATGCGGGGCGTTGTTGAACTCGGCCCTGATGTCGGGGTATTTCGAGCCGCCGGTGCCGGTGCCCTGCGGGCAGCCGCCCTGCGCCATGAAGCCGTCGATAACGCGATGGAAGCTGAGGCCGTCATAGAAGCCTTCGCGCACCAGCTTCTTGATATGCTCGACATGACCCGGCGCGAGATCCGGCCGCAGTTCGATTTTCACGACGCCCTTGGTGGTGTCGAGAATGAGGATGTCTTCGTTGGAGGTCGTCATTGTCAGGTCCTGTTGGGAAGGGATCAACGCACGTCGGAAGCGAGTTGCATCCGGATGATCTTGTCGGGATTGGTGACCTTGCCGTTGGCGTTGCTGTCACCCTTCTTGATCTTGTCGACGGCATCCATGCCGGACACGACCTCGCCGAACACGGTGTACTGGCCGTTCAGGAACGAGCCGTCACCGAACATAATGAAGAACTGCGAATTGGCCGAATTGGGATCAGAGGCGCGGGCCATGCCGAGCGTCCCGCGCCGGAACGGCTCCACAGAGAATTCCGCCGGGATATTCGGCAGGTTGGAACCGCCGGTGCCTGTGCCGGTCGGATCGCCCGTCTGCGCCATGAAGCCGGCGATGACGCGATGGAACACGATGCCATCATAGAAGCCGCGCTTCACCAGCTGCTTGATCTGGGCCACATGCTTGGGGGCAAGATCGGGCCGGAGGCGGATGGTCACACGTCCGTCCTTGAGATCAAGATAGACCGTGTTGTCGGGATCCAGCTTGGCGCCCGGCGCAGTCGAGGGAGCCGGCGCCTGGGCCATGGCCAAAGTGGCGGCGAAGAGGAGCGGCAGGGCAATCAGCGATCTGCGGAACATGGAGGCGTCCTTGGTAAGAAGAGAATCAGCTCAACGCTTGGTCAACTTTAACTGAAGTTTCCCGAGAACTTCAGGCGGAACAAAATTCGTCACATCGCCGCCCATGGCCGCGATCTGCCGCACAAGCGTGGCGGTAATCGGGCGGGCAAGCGGGGAGGCAGGAACGAACACCGTTTGCAGGCCGGGCGCCATGGTCTGGTTCATGCCGGCAAGCTGCATTTCATAGTCGAGATCGGTGCCATCGCGCAGGCCACGGATAAGAATGTTGCATTCGGCCTTCTCGGCGGCGGTCACGGTGAGATTGTCGAAGGTCGTCGCCTCCAGCGCGACACCGGCCGCCTTCGCCAGCGGTCCGCAGCAGTCGAGGATCATCCGTAGCCGCTCCTCGCTCGAAAACAGCGGCGCCTTGCCCGGATGAATGCCAACGGCAACCACCAGCCGGTCCACCAGCGGAAACGCGCTCCGAATGACATCGATATGGCCGTTGGTGAGCGGATCAAACGATCCGGGGTAAAAGCCGCTGCGCATGAAAATCCCCTCTTTCAGCCCTGCCTACAGGAGGGGCACGGAGCGGGCAAGCTCAGGCCCCATGCAATGCGTCCACGCGATCGGGCAACTCCGCCATGTGATGCACGACGCCAAGCGCCCCCGCCGCGATCAACCGTTCGTCCAGCCCCGGTCCGCCATGGTTGGCGCCGGCAAAGCCGAGAACGCGCATTCCGGCGCGGCGGGCGGCTGTCACGCCGGCCACCGTATCCTCGATAACGAGGCAATCGGCGGGGTCAGCCCCCATCTGCGACGCGGCATAGAGAAAGACATCCGGCGCCGGCTTGCCGCGCTTCACCTGGCTTGCCGAGAACACGGCATCGCCAAACAGGTCGATCAGCCCGGCGGTGACGAGGTTCTTCTTCAACTGCGTTATGCCGGTGGACGAGGCGACGCAGCGCATCCCGCCGATGCCCCCCACTGCCTGCCGAACCCCTTCAACCGCCCGCACCTCGGCATCAAGGCGCCGGTGGATCTCGGCATTGAGTGCGCCGTTGAAGCCATCAGGCAAAGCCACGCCATAGACTTGCGTTATGTGCGCCCATGTCTCGCGCGCCGTACGCCCCGCATAGCGAGCCGCAAACATTTCGGTCGTGTAGGGAACGCCGATGCCAGTCAGCGCTTCGGCACAAACGGAACAGGCAATGCCCTCGCTGTCGATCAGCGTTCCATCGCAATCATAGATCATCAACATGCCCCCTACATGGTCGATACAGGGCATCAGATCAAGCGGGCACCATTGAAAGCGCGGTGCCAAACTGCGAGAGTGCCGGCAAAGGGGATGCCGCATGGCCAAGAAATCGAAAATCAGGACCGAAGCTGATGTGCTTGCCATCGACACCGAGGAGCTTGACCGGCTGGTCAAGTCGTTCCGGGTGACGGATGGCGAAGGCTTCGATCCAGATGACTATCCAACGCGCAATCCCATGGGCAAGGCGCTTGACGAGCGCGCGGAAGCGAAAGCGCTCCTGAGCGATGGCATCGCCCAGCTGTCAAAACTCCAGGAAAAGCTCTACGCGCAGGACAAGTGGTCCGTGCTCGTTATCTTTCAGGCCATGGACGCTGCGGGCAAGGATTCGACCATCAAGCACGTCCTCTCGGGCATCAATCCGCAGGGCTGCGAGGTCACTCCGTTCAAACGCCCCTCGGACGAGGAACTCAGCCATGATTTCCTCTGGCGCTGCCTTCGGCGGCTGCCCGAGCGCGGGCGCATCGGCATTTTCAACCGTTCGCATTACGAGGAGGTACTGGTGGTTCGCGTCCATCCGGAAATCCTCGCCGCACAGCATCTGCCGGACGAGATCAAGAAAGACGACGAAATTTTCGACAAGCGGCTGAAGGACATCCGCCATTTCGAGAATTATCTCGCCCGCAACGGCACGAAGATCATCAAGTTCTTCCTTCATGTCTCGAAAGACGAGCAGAAGAAACGCCTGCTCTCCCGGCTGGATGAGCCCGACAAGAACTGGAAATTTGAACTCGGCGACCTCAAGGAACGTGCGCTCTGGGACGACTACCAGAAAGCCTACAAGCACGCGATCCGCGAGACAGCGACGAAAAAGGCGCCATGGTACGTCATTCCGGCAGACGACAAGTGGTTCATGCGCGCCGCCGTGGTGCGCGCGCTGCTGAAAGAACTCAACACGCTGGATCTTGAGTTTCCGGAGGTCTCAAAATCCGAGCGCGCCGCGTTTGCGGAAGCCAGAAAGCAACTCGAAAGCGAGTAAGGGACACACAGAGCCCATGCTTTCCTTTGTCGGTGCGGTTCTTGGAGCAATCGGGCGACGCGGCACGATTGGCTTTGCCCTGTCGATCGTTCTGGGCCTTGCCCTGCCGCAACTGGCCGCCACGGCGCGCCCGCTGTTGCCCATCACGATCTTCTGCTTCACAGTCACAGTCTTTCTTCGGGCGGATCTGACCATCATTGCGGGGCTGGCGCGCCGCCCGGCGCGGCTGGCAGCGTCTGTGCTCTGGCTGGTGATCGTGCCGCCGCTGATCGTGGGCAGCCTTCTGGTGCTGGCAGGGCCTGGCACGCTCGACCCCGGCCTCGTGCTGGGGCTGGCGTTACTAGGCGCCGCGCCGCCGATCATGTCATCGCCGGCCATCGCGATTCTTTACGGTTTCGAACCCTCGCTGATCATTGCCAGCGTGCTCATTGTCACGATGCTCTGCCCGATTCTCGCGCCTGTTCTGGTTGACCTTCTCGCCGGCCAGGCCGTGCCACTCGATCCATCCGTGCTGATGTTCCGCCTGCTGCTGTTCGTGGGCGGAGGGCTGGTGATCGGGCTGATCCTGCGGCACCAGTTGGGGTCGACGCGCATCGCGGCGCTGAAATCGGAGTTCGATGGCTTCGGTGTTGTCATGTATTTCGTCTTCGCCATTGCCGCGATGGATGGTGTGACTGCGGCCGCGCTGCGCGATCCGAAACTCGTGGCGCTCTTTCTGGCGGTGGCCTTCGGCATCGCAGTGGTGGGGATCACGCTCGGCCTGTTATGCCTGCGCTATACTACCCTGCCCGATCGGTTCATCCTCGGTTATGGCACCGGCCAGCGCAACATGGGCCTGCTGGT
>JAIUNP010000209.1 GCA_020161975.1 Pseudomonadota bacterium | reverse complement strand
CCTCGACTTCGTGGACGCGGCCCTTTAGCAGATGAAGCGGATGATTACTTCCGGCCTGCAGCCGGTCACGCAGGGTCCGCACGCGTTCCCTCCGCGACTATTTCGAGAAGACCATTGGCCAGCGGCCGTTGAAGCTTCAAAGCCTCGCTCGTGTCCGCGGTCAGCCAGCAGCGCCATTCATCTGGGCGTGTGAGGATCACCGGCATGGCTTTGGGATGTATGGGGCGAACCGCATCATTTGGTTCACAGGTCAGAAACCCGAAGAGCTGAGCTGTCACCTCGCCCTCTTTCAGTTTCCGGATCGAGGTCCATTCGGTGCGGATGGCGGCGAAGAACGCGAGCGGACGATCCTGACCGAGGGCAAACCAGACCGGGTGGTTACGAGACGCACCGGGTCGGGCGTCGAGTTCGGAAAAGCTGGTGAATGGAACGAGACAGCGATGTTCCACGCCGAGCCACCTGCGCCAATGGGGCGAGCTGACATTACGGATGTTCGTGACGCCGGGGTCCGTGCGCTTGCCGGCCAGATAGACGGGTGGCGTCGGCATCCCCCATCGGGCGGTAGTCAGCGCCCAGTCCCGTCCTTCACTGCGACGAATGATCGGTGCAGGATAGTCAGGAAAGATGCCGGATGCGGGCGCGAGATTGCCTGCGGTATCGATCAGTTCCTCATCCTCTTCCAGCACGTCCCGAAAGACTTGACGCATCGCGTCCTGGCTTTTCGTCTGGGCGTAAAGGTTGCACATCACTCGGCCTCGCAGCAGTTCCGCATGAGAACAATCAACGAACCTATCCGATTCCTCCCGAGCGGTCTATCTGAGTGTTTCATGACCATGCGACCGCGGTCAGGGATCACGCTCGTAGGACGGATCTCACATAGGCATCAGGATTGAGGATGGTTCCGATCTGTTTTGCCATGCGGTTTTCAAGCTTGAGAAGTTCCCAAAGCCCGAGCCTGCTCGCTGCGCTGGCGAGGATGTCCTGGCTTATTCTCAGCATCTTCCCGAATTCGAAAGCGATACGTGTGGCTTCTTGGGCGCTGGTCGGTTCTTCATAGAAAGCGCTGACCTCGGTCAGGGTAGTCCAAGTTGGAGGTTCATCGGCTTCTCGCTCTCTTTTTTTTGTATCTGAGTCTTGCTCTATGTGGCGGACATACCGTCCGTCAGAGGCGGGCTTTTGCTCGGTTGGCGGCAGGCTGCAGGTTTCTGCGGTGAGGGTCTGAAAGGTTTCGGGGAGGGCTTGGCCTGGGGCACGGTCGATGGTGGTCTCCGTGCAGCATGTAGTGTTAGCGGCTTCGGCATTGGAGGGCGGGTGTTGCTCAACCTGTACAGCGTCGCAAACGATCGTTGCTTGGGACGCTGCATGAGAAGAGAGGACTGCGCTCAGCTTTGAAAGAGCTGCCCGGGCCTCCATGAGGGTCAGCGAGGTGCGCCGCACGAGGTTCCGCAAGCCGTCGATGAACGTGGCGACAGCGTCGCTCAATTGGAGTTCGGCACAGGCCGCGCGAAGCCTTAGGATCTGGGCCCGTAGCCCGCGCAACTCGTCTGCTTCCTCGCGGCGGCGTAGGGCAAGGGTGAGCAGCTTGTCGGACTGCGCGAAGAGGGGGGAGAGGTCCAGCCCGAAGGCGCCGATCGGTTTGCCGTGCTGCATGACGGGAAACCGCTTTCCATTTGCACTGTCTCGGCGGCGGATCAGCCCGGCGGCTTCGAGGGTCTCGAGGTGCCGACGCAGCTGACGGTCGGTGAGACCCTTAGAGCGAAAGCAAAGGGTTTCGTTGCTGGCATAGACTGTGAGCAGGGTGGTCGGAGAGACAGGTGTCTCGCGGCCATCGATGCCTTGGCAGGGCAAGCAGCTCAGAAGTGCGTCCAGGACAACGACCGCCCCTTGCCGGATGTTGAGGTCGCGGCTGCATGTGTTGACTGCGGCCATGATGTCCCGACGCGAGATGGGCCGGAATGCTGGCTGGAGGGTGATCGCTCCCATGCCGGGGAGCGAGTGCTCCGCGGATTTGGCACAGATATCCTGTGCCCCGGCCGCAAGGGCCGTGGATGTGATGTGCTTCATAATGATCAGCGGACAAAACTATCCCGTTCGCTCTGAAGCGTTGCTCTTGATTCGTGATTCGGGGGCTGCTAGATTCAGGGTGTCTAATCGAGAATGCGCTTCGGCGCGGCAGCCTCCGGAGCTTCACAGCTTCGGGGGTTTTGTTTTGTTAGCCTTTCCTCCTTTCTGCTCTGCCTCGGTTGGTTACTCGTCGTCCTGCGGAGACCTTGATCTGAACTCCGCATAGGATTGTTTGATGAGGTCCTGAAGCCGATTGTCCAGCCAGGAAGCGAACTCGGCATTTGGTCCGCTTCGCTTTACCGTCAGCGTCACTGAACTGCGGCCAGAACGGATCGTGACGCCGTCGACTGGGGTACTCTCGGCGATGTCGTCATGCCTTGCGCCGCGCTTTGTCGCCTCGCGAATGAGGTGGTCCAAGCGTTCGTCGGAAGTCAGGCGCTCGTTTGCAGACCTCAGGATCCCTTCAGCCGTTCTCTCGGTCAGCTTCCCTGCAATGAAGAGTTCAGCCAGTGCAGTCCATTTCGGTCGTCCAGACTTTTGCGCTGCGCCGATGAGCGATCCGACCTCCGCAGGTACGGCTTGGGTGATCTTCGTCAGGTGGGATAGGCCGGCGGAGGATAGGTTAAGTACCGCCTTTACAGTAGCAGGTTGATGGCCCGCATCGAGGATTGCTTGAGCGAACCTGGCTCGCTCATAGAAGGAGAGGTTTCGTCGTGCTGCGTTCTCGAGCCCCTTGGCTATGAGGGCTGTTGCATCATCCAGATCTTGGACGTTGGCTCGGACTTTAATGCCCAAGTCACGACAGGCGGCGAGGCGGCGGCGTCCATAGATGACCTCGTAGCGGCCTTCGATCTTCGCCCGACGGACCAAGATTGGCACCTGCTGCCCTTGATCACGGATGCTGTTCGTAAGGCTCTCGAGGCCATCATCCGCTTCATCATCGTTTACAGCTGTAAATGGTGTGAGCCGGTCAACGGGTCCCCAGTCGTCGATCAAACCAGGTTCAATCTCGCGAATTGCTGCGAGAGACCCTTGCAAGGCGCCGAGCGCGGGCGCGGTGATTTTGGTCGACCGCTCGGATGGAGAGGTGGTGGAGCGCGCGATCGTACTTGCGATACCCGTCATTCCGCTGAGCGATTTGCGAGCCATTACTTACGCCCCCAAGTTTGCCAGACCATCGTTTCGATCTCGCGGCCGATAGCGTCCATTGAGCCGCGGGCCCTATCGTATGTTGCTCTGGTCATATCTGAGCGAACGACCTCATAGAGAGACTGCTTGAGCATGGTCGCGTCACTGATTGCCGTGCTCTTGAGGGCCGTGGCCGACATGACGCGGTCTTGAAACAGGGCCCGCATGAACGAGGTGATCTGCTGAGAAGGGATGTCCGTGGGCTCATCGCGGGTGATGAGAAGCTTGAAGTGATCGTAGTCGAGCGCCGCGCCGGCATCTTCGATGACGCCCATGTAAGCCCCTGCGAGTTCTAGGAACTGCGCAGTGGACGAAACGTCCAACATCGATGGGGTCATCGGGACAATGATTGAAGTCGCGGCGGCCATGCCAGAAATCGTTAGGAAGCCAAGCTGCGGAGGGCTATCCATCAGGACCAGGTCGTAGTCAGCCTCGACCTGGGCGAGTGCATCGCGGATCCGGAAGTAGAACGGCCTTTCGGGGTTGGAATGAACCGCGGATTCCGTCTCGAACTCTGACAGGACAAGCCGGGAAGGGGCGATCGCGAGTCCGGGAAAATAGGTTTGCACGATCACGTCGGCCATCGGCGAAGGGTTTTCATACTTGATGGCATCATAAATCGTGAGCCCATCGAACTCGATCTCGGGGCTGATGCCACACATGGACGTCAGCGAGCCTTGGGGGTCGAGGTCAACGGCGAGCACCCGATAGCCTT
Source organism: Pseudomonadota bacterium (assembly GCA_020161975.1). Lineage (GTDB taxonomy): Bacteria > Pseudomonadota > Alphaproteobacteria > Rhizobiales > Beijerinckiaceae > JAIUNP01. Next base: position 3,110 of record JAIUNP010000209.1, on the reverse strand, counting down.
GCAGTGCGAAGTAGTGGGCAAGGTGGATCGTCGTCGTGCTTTTGCTCGACCCTCCTTTGAAGTTCATCAGCTGCCAAACTTGAAGCTTTTCGCCCTCCATTCGGCGTGGCAAGTAGTGCCCCTTCTTCCGGGAGGTTCGCTCAAGAATCTCGCGCGCCTGCAATATCTCCTGACCGGAGTAGTAGCGGCGTCCTCCACGGTTGGTTGCGGGTTCTGGCAGAACGCCGTCTGCATGAACCTTCCGCATGAACTGACCGGAGACATCGAGCAGTTCCGCAACCTCTGGGGCCGAGAACTCGCGAAGTGTCTTGGTGTTGTCTGGAGCGAACGCGGCAAGGAGATGCTCCCTGATCGCGGCGTTCAGTCGCTCAGAGATGTCAGTAGCAAGTGCTGACGGGCGATCCGCAGATAGCGGTGTCACGGGAATCATCTGGTTGCCTCAAATCCGAAAATGTGGCCTTTTTCACGCCACTTGATGACAAGGGCGGTGATTCACTGGCTTATGTCAAGAGTTTCCTGCATATAGTGTCTACGCTGGCGCGCCGAGACTACATGCATGGCGAGGCTGCCCGAACATTTTACAGTTGTAAACGGTCGCCGCACATTGCTGGCCTTCGAGGTGCGGCTGCTGTCCTGCTGGGGTCTTTCAGAAAGGCAAGCAAGAGTGAGCGAATCTCCTGAACACCGCCGCCTTGGACGTGGCCTCTCGACGTTTCTGGCCGCTGCCGAGGCGCCCCTGACCGTACCTGAAGGCTCCAGTGTTCCATTGCAGCAAGTTGTCTCGGTCTCGCAGATCTCTGCCAACCCAGATCAACCCAGAAAGAATTTCGACAGCGAGTCACTGGCTCAACTAGCGGAATCAATCCGGCAGAAGGGAGTGATTCAGCCACTGGTAGTGAGACAGCTACATCAAACTGGTGGCTACCAGATTGTTGCAGGAGAGCGCCGTTGGCGTGCGGCACAGTTAGCCGGGCTTTCCGTGGTGCCGGTGGTCGTCAGAGATTTCGACGATGATGAAGTGCTTCAAGTGGCACTCATAGAAAACATTCAACGGGCAGAATTGGGTCCACTAGAAGAGGCTGAGGCGTATAGACTGCTGATCCACCGATTTGGGCATACTCAAGAGCAGCTCGCAGATGCGATGTCAAAGAGCAGGAGCCATATCGCCAATCTTCTCCGCTTGCTGTCGCTGCCTGAGCCAGTGCAAGAGATGTTGCGTGACAAGCGACTCTCGATGGGGCAGGCACGTGCGCTGATAACGTCGAAGCTGCCCATTGATCTCGCACAGCAGGTAGTGGAACAAGGTCTCTCGGTTCGCGAAGTTGAGCTTCTCGTCAAGCGCGAGGATCTGCGTCCAGTCGTGAAGCCAAACGTCAGCGGGCAAGTTCAAAGTATCAGCCCTGAACTGCTGCGTCGTGTATCAATCGCCATGGGTATGCCCGTTGGTATCTCCCTGTCGCGCGATGGACGGCGGGGAAAACTCGTCGCAAGCTTTGACAACATCGCTGAGGTCGAGCGACTCTGCGAATTGCTCGAGCGTGCGGGGTCTCTGGAGCCGTATGGAGCCCCGGACAATTAGTTACAGGCCTGCGGCCTTGGTCAGGTTCACCCTGAACCTGTCACGGCGGCGCTGATACCTGCGGGTCATCTCGGCGCTGGCATGGCCGAGCTGCTTCTGCAAATGCTGTTCGTCGACCTCGGCCGAGGAGGCGAGGCCGGCGCGAAGGCTGTGGCCGGAGAAAAGGGCAGGGCGGTCCTTCTCGGGCAGATCGCCCCGCAGCCCTGCGGCCTGTGCAGCACGCTTGACCAGCCTTGCGACCTCACGGTCATTGAGGCGGACCGGTCCCGGTTCCTTGCCCCCGCCGGTGATGCGACGGAACAGCGGGCCGCGGCTGATGCGGGCGAACTTCAGCCAGAGTTCCAGCACTTCGACCGGGCAGGTGGCGGGGGAGGAGCCGCGTCCGATCTCCACCTCGCGCCAGCCGGTCTTGCCGCGCAGCGTGACCAGCAGGCCGCCGGGCAGAACCTCGATCCAGCCGCGCCCGTCCCCGGTCTGGTCACGCCCCGCATCCAGCCCGGTGATCTCGGACCGCCTGAGGCCCCCGGCAAAGCCGATCAGCAGCATGGCCCGGTCGCGCATACCCCGCAGGGTGCCGCGGTCGCAGGTCTCCAGCATGGCCAGCAGATCCTCGGGCAGAATGGCCTCCTTCTGGCGCGGCGGAGCGGCGTGGCTGTTGCGGATGCCTGCCAGGACGGTGGCGATGTGGCGGTCGCGCCGGTCAAGATTTAGGCCGCGTTGGGTATAGGCCCAGACCAGCGCCGAGAGACGCCGCTCGATGGTGGAGACCGCGTTCTTGCGCCCGCCGAGTGATTTCGCCCCGGAAGCGCAGGCGGTGATGTAAAGGCCGAGCATCTGAGGGTCCGGCGACAGCGCGTCCAGCCCCTCGCGCCGACACCACCCGGCAAAATGCCTCCAGTCGGCGGCATAGGCCTTGCGGGTGTTGGCCGAACTTGCGGCCTCGGCATAGCCGCGTGCCCGTTCGGCCAGATCCCGCAGGGCAGGGGGCTGGTGACCCGGCGGGGCAGGGGAGGGGGCGTCCGGTTCCACACCATCGCGGACAGTCGCATCATCGGCCATTTGGCGCCCTTTGGCCTTGTGGCGCCGATGGCGCGGTTTCTTCTGTCGGCTGCCCTGCCGACACGAGAGAGGAAAGGCCCGCGAAATCCCCCGTGCAGCAGCGCCTCGCTGAGCTGTTCCGGGCGTGAATTTCGGCTGTTTTGGCGGTCAGAACGTGCATTCTTCTATAAAGAAGCATAACATCCGATAATGCAAACTTATTGGACATTGGGGGGCCGACAAAGCTGCGGCGCTATAAGTGCATTTATCTGGCAGAAAGCGCCGTCACAATATAGGCTGCCGACATGGGAAAATCGCGCGCTGAGCCTTTGGAAACCTTGCCGATGCTGCCCCCGCTGCCGGGCTGGATCGTCTCTGCGCCGTCCGAGACGCCGGAGGCGGCGACTTTCCGCTCCGGGGCCGCGCTGGCGCATTTGGGTCAGGCAATGGCGTCGGGGGATGTGCCTCTGGCGCTGTGGCGCGATCGTCTGGC
>JAIUNP010000208.1 GCA_020161975.1 Pseudomonadota bacterium | reverse complement strand
CGGATGCGTCTTCGACAATTCATACCCTTCGGCCCGAAGCCGGGTGATGATGCGCTCGGAATCGACCAGTGCCTTCGGACAGCCGAGCGAGACAAACGATATTTTCGGGGCCTGAGCCATGGAAGATCCCTTTAATCCGCGGCGAGTGAAGCCACTCTCCGGGCCGGGCTGTCAACTGTTTCTGATGGCGGACTGAACCTGCGTCGCAAACTTGCGCCTTCGCCGGTGCCGCCGATGGCGGTCAGGCAAATTGCGATGGCGGCTCGGCGAGGGCATCCATCAGCAGGTTGAGCGCGGTTTCCAGCGCCAGTTGCCGGATTTGCGCCCGCGACTTCGAGCCGAAGCGCCGCTCGACGCGGTTGACGGCGCCGTCTCGCCCCGCAATCGCGAAATGCACCAGCCCCACAGGCTTGGCCGCGCTGCCCCCCCCCGGGCCTGCGATGCCGGTAATCGACACAGTCAGCCCCGCGCGACTGTGCTTGAGTGCCCCCAGCGCCATCGCGCCTGCCACCTCGGGCGAGACCGCGCCATGGGCGGCAATCAACGCAGGGGGAACGCCCAGCATCTCGGCCTTCGCCTCGTTGGAATAGGTGACAAAGCCCCGGTCCAGCACGTCGGACGAACCGGCAATGTCAGTGAGTGCGGCGGCGACCAACCCGCCCGTGCAGGATTCGGCGGTGGCGATCATGATGCCCTTTGCCCGGGCGGCGGCGAGAATAGCGGTGGCAAGACGGATGCGCGCAGCTTGAATCATATCAGACCTCCGGCAGGGCGATGGTTGCAGTGGCGAGCGCCGCGATTCCTTCGCGGCGACCGGTGAACCCCATCTTTTCCGAGGTCGTGGCTTTCAGGCCAACGCGGCTGATGTCGATGCCCGCAACCTCCGAAATCAGTGCCCGGATGGCTTCGCGGTGCGGACCAATGCGCGGCGCCTCGCAAACAACCGTGCCATCGAGGCAGCGGATCTCGCCGCCCCGCGCCTTCACGCGGCGCACGGCTTCGGCCAGAAACACCCGCGAGGCCGCGCCCTTCCAGCGCATGTCGGACGGTGGAAAGTGAATCCCGATATCGCCATCGCCAATGGCGCCGAGCAGCGCATCGGTCAGTGCATGCAGCAGCACATCGGCATCCGAATGGCCGACGACACCCTGATCATGGGCAATGCGTACGCCTCCCAGCATGATGTGATCGCCAGGGCCGAACTGATGCACATCATAACCCGTGGCGGCGCGAATATCGGTCAGGTTGCGCCTCAACGCGCTGTCTGCGCGCGCAACATCCTCGGGCGTTGTCAACTTGAAGGCGTTGGGGCAGCCGGCGAAGGTTGCCACCACACCGCCCTGCGCGCGGATCACGCCGGCATCGTCGGTGAAATCATCGCGTCCGGTCTGAACTACGGCAGCATGAGCCGCGCGGATAGCGCCCAGGCGAAACACCTGCGGCGTCTGCACGGCGCGCAGGCTCGTGCGGTCAGCGGTGCCGGTCTGGAGGCCGGCGGCATCGACCGTGACGATGGTATCGACCACCGGCAGCACGGGCACAGCCGCATCATGGCGAAGACCGGCGCTGATGGCGCGCGTGATCAGACTTTCGCTGACGAACGGACGTGCAGCGTCATGGATCAGCACCAGCGCGTCCTCGGCAACAGAAAGAGCGTCAAGACCCGCCGCCACCGATTGCTGGCGCGTCGCGCCGCCTTCGGCAAGCGTGACGGGCTTTGCCTCAGGGTTGGCGGCCCTGGAAACGGCATCCTTCGCGTGGGCGCGATCATCGGGATGGATGACGATTACGGCGCCAGACACCATCGGATGGCAGAGGAAGGCACCGAGCGCCCGCGACAGGGCCGGCTGGCCGCAGAGATCGAGAAACTGTTTCGGCACCTCGCCGCCCATGCGCGTGCCGCGACCGGCGGCGACAATCAGGGCAACGGCGGGCAGGCTGGTCATGGTGGTCTCCTTTGTCCGCCTATGTGGTCTTGTTGGGCGCGGCGGTCAATCACAGGGCTGTGTTTGCTGCGATGCACCAAATGGGATAGGATTGAACCAAACCGCAAATGTGCATAAAATTTAGGCACAATGATCAAAAATTCACCCGATGCTGTTTCTGTTGGCAGTGTAACGCTGGCCGGATGCGCCGTGCTGGCGCCGATGTCGGGTATCACGGACGCTGGCTTGCGGCGGATTGCAATGCGGTTCGGTGCGGCCATGGTGGTCTCCGAAATGGTGGCGTCGGATCAGCTTGCCCTGCGGCAGACCGAAGCGGTTCTGCGAGCCGAGGGCGACGGTGTGTCGCCGCATGTCGTGCAGATTGCCGGCTGCGAGGCCCATTGGATGGCCGAAGGTGCGCGCGCGGCCGAAGCGGCGGGCGCGGATATCATCGACATCAACATGGGGTGTCCTGCAAAGCGTGTCACGAACGGCTGGTCCGGTTCTGCCCTGATGCGCGACCTCGACAACGCCTGCCGATTGATTGAGGCGACGGTGCGCGCTGTTTCCGTGCCTGTGACACTGAAAACACGGCTCGGCTGGGATCACGCCAGTTTGAATGCGGCGGAGCTTTCGCGGCGGGCTGAAGGACTGGGCGTTCGCCTTGTCACCATTCACGGGCGCACGCGTCAGCAATTCTACAAGGGCGAGGCGGATTGGCGCGCCGTGAAGGCCGTGCGGGAGGCGATTGCGCTGCCGCTGGTCGTCAATGGCGATATCGACGGACCGGAATCGGCGCGGCAGGCGCTTCAGGCTTCGGGGGCCAATCTCGTCATGGTCGGGCGTGCGGCCATGGGCCGTCCGTGGCTTTTGGGGCAGATTTCCGCGCGGCTGGCCGGTGTTGAATGGCGTGCGCCGACCGCGCGGGACATGGCGGATGCGGCGCTGGAACATTATGACTGGCTGCTTGGCGCCATGGGCCGCGACAAGGGGCTGCGCCACGCCCGCAAACATGTGGCGGCCTACCTGGAAGAGGCGCAGCGCCATGGCGCGGTGCTTGCAGGCGGCGAGGTCGAACGCCTGCTGACATCCGATATGCCCGAGGTTGTGCAAACGGGGCTTGAGGCGGCGTTTCTGGGGTCCGCAGGGGGCGAAATGGAAACCGCAAGGGTGAGCGCGTGAAAGACAGAATGGATTTCGGAAACCCGCCGGATCTGCGTCTTCTGGTCGATTCCCTGCCCAGTCCGGTGTTCTGCCTCGATCTCCACAACCGCTTCATCGAAGTCAATCCGGCTGGTGAACGCTTCTTCGGCATGGGCCGGACGCTGCTTGCCCGGCGCCGGCTGGAGGATGTCGTCACGACAGACTCGCCGCTGTTGTCGCTGGTCCAGCAGGTGCGCGAGCGTGGCGCAAGCATCGCCGAACACGGCGTAGAGGTGGTTACGCCGCGCAACATCGCCGAATACAAGCCCGGCGAACACCTGCTCGACATTCATGCCGGCCCGTTGGCGGGCAGGGCGGAAACGCTGCTGGTCGTCATTCAGGAGCGCTCGATCGCCGGCAAGTTCTCGCGTCAATTCACCCATCGCGGCGCGGCACGGTCCATTTCCGCAATGGCGGCCATGCTGGCGCATGAGATCAAGAACCCACTGTCCGGCATCAGAGGTGCAGCACAACTCCTCAACAATCCCGCCGATGCCGGCAGTCACGAACTGACAACGCTGATCCGTGACGAAGTGGACCGGATCGTGCGGCTGGTCGAGCGGTTCGAGGTGTTTTCCGAAGGCGCTCCACCCGCACTTGAACCGGTCAACATCCATGAAATTCTCGATCATGTGCAGCGGCTCGCCCGCAGCGGCTTTGCGCGGCACATCCGCTTTATCGACGACTTCGACCCCTCGCTGCCGCCGGTGCACGGCAACCGTGACCAGTTGATCCAGGTGCTGCTGAACCTCGTGAAGAACGCTGCCGAGGCCATCGGCCCGGAGACCGACAATGGCGAGATCGTCCTGTCCACGGCTTACAGCCCCGGCGTGCATGTCACCCTGCCGAACACTGGCGACCGCACCAGCCTGCCGCTGGAGGTCTGCGTGGTCGACAACGGCCCCGGCATCCCGGAAGCTATGCTCGAACATCTCTTTGAACCCTTCATGACCACCAAGAGCAGTGGAAGTGGCCTGGGTCTTGCTACGGTCGCTAAGATCGTCAGCGATCACGGTGGCGTCATCGAATGCGACAGGGAACGACGCGGAACCCGCTTCCGCATCCTCCTGCCAATGCATCGGGACTCGACACGGTCGCGAAGCTGAGGAATTTTTGAATGCAGGACACCGGACGCACCATCCTCGTTGCCGATGATGACGCCGCAATCAGGACCGTGGTGACGCAGGCCCTGACCCGCGCCGGATATGAAGTGCGCGCCACCGGCACAGCCGGCGTATTGTGGCGCTGGGTGGCGGCAGGCGAGGGCGATCTCGTCGTCACGGATGTCGTGATGCCGGACGAAAACATCTTCGACGTGCTGCCGCGCATCCGTCACATGCGGCCCGATCTGCCGGTCATCGTCATGAGCGCGCAGAATACCTTCATGACCGCGATCAAGGCCTCCGAGCGCGGCGCCTACGACTACCTGCCCAAACCCTTCGATCTCGATGAACTGGTCAGCCTCGTTGGGCGCGCGTTGGCGGCGGCGAAAAAGACCCCTAACGGCGGCGGCGAGCGTCCGCAGGAGGACATTCCGCTGGTTGGCCGCTCGCCGGCCATGCAGGACATTTACCGCGTTCTTGCCCGTCTGATGCAGACCGACCTGACCGTGATCGTCACCGGCGAATCCGGCACCGGCAAGGAACTGGTCGCCCGCGCGCTGCATGATTTCGGCAAGCGCAAGCGCGGCCCCTTCGTTGCGATCAACATGGCCGCCATTCCCAAAGACCTGATCGAGAGCGAACTCTTCGGTCACGAAAAGGGGGCGTTCACCGGCGCGGCGCAGCGCTCCTCCGGGCGGTTCGAGCAGGCGGAAGGCGGCACGCTGTTCCTCGACGAGATCGGCGATATGCCGATGGAGGCGCAGACGCGCCTGTTGCGCGTGCTCCAGCAGGGCGAATACACCACCGTTGGCGGCCGCACCCCGATCCGCACCGATGTGCGCATCGTCGCCGCCACCAACAAGGACCTGACCGGCCTGATCGAGCAGGGGCTGTTCCGCGAGGATCTTTATTACCGACTGAACGTGGTGCCGATCCGCCTGCCGGCCCTGCGCGACCGCGCGGTGGATATCCCCGATCTCGCCCGCCACTTTCTCTCGCTGGCCGAAAAGAGCGGTCTGCCGCGCAAGGCGTTTCGCACAGAAGCGCTGGCCCGGCTCCAGGATTACCCCTGGCCCGGCAACATCCGCGAACTTGAAAATTTCGTGCGCCGGCTGGTTGCGCTCTACCCTGACGAGGTGATCACCCGCGAGGCGGTGGAAGCCGAACTCGCCGACGCCAAGCGCCCGACCCCCGTCATGGCCGGGCAGGCGGCGGAAGCGATGGCGAGCGCGCCCGTGGCCAGCGCGAAGCCCGGTTCATACGCAACGGAAGGATTGTCCGCCTTCGTGGAACGGCATCTCGACGCCTATTTCCGCAGCTTTGGCGATGAATTGCCGCCGCCGGGGCTTTATGATCGTGTATTGCGCGAACTGGAACGCCCGCTGGTGGCGGCGGCGCTGGCCGCGACGGGCGGCAATCAGGTGCGCGCGGCGGATCTGCTCGGCCTCAACCGCAACACCTTGCGCAAGAAGATCAAGGACCTCGGCATCAAGATGGTCTCGACAGCGCGATGAGGCCGTCTAGTTCTTATTATACGTCAATTGCTTTGGTGGTGCCATAAGCTCGCAAGGATCCAAGCCAAATTCAGAGGCTTCTTTTATAAATATAGGATCATTCTCGCACATTGTCGGATATAAATTGAAAAGTTGTTTTATAAGTGCGATTTTTTGTCGTTCATTATTGCAGCTCTTGATTTCAAATATAAATTTTGTATAAATTTTTTCATCTTCTTTGTATGATTTGTTTTTCATTTTTATCTCAATCTTGTGTAAAATTCTCGAATAATACAAATTGATGGCCAGCAAAAAGAATACAAAGAAAATCAATAATATGACATAAAAAATTTGATCGGAATCTCTCTCTCCTAAAACTCTGAAATTCCAATCACTTCCAGTGAATGTTCCTTCTTTAATGGCGCCAAGAACGTTGGAAACAATGCTTGGTCCTGCCAAAAGGGTAAATGCAGGAAAAAAAAGCGTCAGAGCATATCTGCGTTTTTGTCTCTCGAAATAATCCTTTGGTCCAGCCAGTTTTGAAAGAAGTGTATTTTTTACAGAGGCTATGAATTCCATAAATCCCTCCAAATGAAATGTCTCATTCAGTGTTTGCTTGTTGTTGTTAAATTCCAGTATGTCATTATTTCATCAAGTGAAATATTCATTGCGCGTCTAAACGATCTGCATGTATCATAGATAAGTCCTATAATGCCAAGCTGTCCCAAAAAAATCATAATTAAAACAATATACTCTCGCTCATTCTGTTTAAATGTTCCCTTGATCGTATATTCAAGAAATGCTGTATTATATCTAATAAACAAAAATGGTATAATTATAGATATAATTATAAATATTATATAAATATGACTTTTCGCGTCTTCAATGATAGTGATAATTGCTAGAATTTTATCATAATCATCCTCTTGTATATCTGATGGAGTATTGAGGTTTTTTCTAATTATACTCGGATATTCCGATGAATGATATCTTGACTGCATCGTACATTTCCACGATTCGATGTGCATGAGTGTAACAAAGAAATGTCACATTCCAACAACAGTGTTGCATGATTAAGCCAGTGGTGTCCGATTCCCGGCCACGATTTGTGTGATCCTGACGGCACTTGATGACCCTAGCGGAACCCAAAAAGGCAACGACGGCGTTGCCCCACATCCAGCGCCGCACACGACGGATCACCGATCCGTTGCTGTTTCTGGTGGCGCTGACGGCTGCTGTGGCGACGCTCGTGGTGCTGTTGGGGTTCGGCGTGGCCGTGACAGAGCGGCGTATCGTGGTCATGCTGGCCATCGATTCCATTCTGGCGCTTATTTTGGCCTGCCTTGTCGCCTGGCGCCTGTGGGGTCTTTATCGCGCCCGCAGTACCGGCAAGGCGGGCGCGCGGCTGCATCTGCGCATGGTCAGTCTGGTTGGCGTGGCAG
>JAIUNP010000207.1 GCA_020161975.1 Pseudomonadota bacterium | reverse complement strand
ATGGCGAGCACCCGCGCGTCCGGCCCGGCCTTGGCGGCAATTGCCAACGCATAGCCGCCGATATTCGCCCCCACATCGACAAAGCGGAAATCCGGCGTCAGCCGTTCGAGGATCAGCTTGCGCTCCTCCTCGTCGAACTGCCGGGGGAAAAACAGAATTCGCCCCTCGCAAACGTTATTATAGGGAAAAAGCCGGAATTTAACGCCGTAAGCCTCGACATCGAGTGGCTTGCCACCCATCAGCACCATAGCGAGCCGCCTGAGGCCAAAGCCGATGGTCTTGCCCACACCATGCACCGGCAGGGCACGCGTTGCTGCCAGAATACGGGCAATCGCGCCGGCAGGGGCATAGGCGCCAAAGGGCAGTTCCCTGTCCGACATTCATCCTCGCGGAATTGGTGGTGCGCAAAGCCAAATCAGTTGCGCTGTCTACATACTGGCCTCGCCCCCACCGATAAAGCCCCATCACCGCAAAAACCCCGAAAGTGGTTGCGTGGCGGTGCCGGAAGCCTAAATAGAAGAACGAACAGCCGACAGACAGGACCGATGCAGACAGATAGCGACCTGAAGCGCCAGCCCGGCAAAATCCGCATTCATGGCCCCGAAGCCTTCGCAGCCATGCGCAAGGCCGGGAGGCTGACCGCCGAAGCACTCGACATGCTCACCGCCGAGGTAAAGCCCGGCGTCACCACCGGCCATCTCGACCGCCTCGCCTTCGCCTTCGCCATGGATCACGGCGCCTATCCCGCACCGCTCAACTATCGCGGCTACACAAAGTCGATCTGCACATCGATCAACCACGTTGTTTGCCACGGCATTCCGGACGACAAGCCCCTGCGCGAGGGCGAGATCGTCAACATCGATGTGACCTTGATCGTCGATGGCTGGCACGGCGATTCCAGCCGCATGTATTATGTCGGTGATGTGCCGCGCAAAGCCCAGCGTCTGGTTGAAGTCACCTATGAATCACTGTTGCGCGGCATTGCCGCGGTCAGGCCGGACGCCACCACCGGCGATATCGGCTATGCCATCCAGTCATATGCTGAAAGCGAGCGTTGTTCGGTGGTGCGCGATTTCTGCGGTCACGGCCTTGGCCAACTCTTCCACGACGAGCCGAACATCCTGCATTATGGCCGCAGGGGGGAAGGCACCGCGCTGAAGCCCGGAATGCTCTTCACCATCGAGCCGATGATCAACCTGGGAAAACCGCAGGTGAAAATCCTCAGCGATGGCTGGACCGCCGTCACGCGTGACCGTTCGCTCTCCGCGCAGTTTGAACACACGATCGGCGTCACCGAAACCGGCTGCGAGATCTTCACCCTATCGCCGAAGGGCTACACCCTGCCGCCCTACCCCGCATGAGCGCGCCGGATCATACCGCCGGCCATCGCGACCGTTTGCGTCAGCGCTTCCGGGACGGCGGGGCCGATGCCCTGCCCGACTATGAACTTCTGGAACTGATCCTGTTCCGCGCCATCCCGCGCCGGGATGTAAAGGCCTTGGCCAAGACCCTGATCGCCCGCTTCGGCTCCTTCGCCGAGGTGCTCGGCGCCTCGGTCGAGCGGTTGGCGGAGGTGGAAGGCATGGGGCCTTCCGCAGCGCTCGATTTGAAGATCGTTGCGGCGGCAAGCCAACGCATGGTGAAGGGGGAGGTGCGCCGCCGCACGGTCCTGTCGTCCTGGGCAGCCCTTATCGATTACTGTCGCATCGCCATGGCATTTGAGGAACGCGAGGCTTTCCGCGTACTGTTTCTCGACAAGAAGAATGGCTTGATTGCCGATGAGGTGCAGCAGACCGGTACGGTGGACCACACCCCGGTTTACCCGCGTGAGGTGGTACGTCGCGCCATTGAACTGTCGGCAACCGCCCTGATTCTGGTGCACAATCACCCCTCCGGCGACCCCGCCCCCTCGCAAGCCGATATCAGGATGACTCAGGATATTGTGAGCATCGCCAAGCAGCTTTCCATCGCGGTCCATGATCATGTGATCATCGGGCGGAACGGACACGCAAGCTTTCGCGGCCTCGGACTTCTCTGAACAAATGGCGTAACAGCACCTCTCCCGAAAAGTTCTGGCAGAGGATGAAAGAGCATCACAAATACATTTACTGTCAACGAATGGTAAACTTCCCCATGCCAATCTCGCCGGACGTGTGTTGAACACAGTTCGGAATAAGCATGTCGATCATCTCAAAAATGGGGCCCCGCACACATTCTGCGGCGCTGTCTATCGTTCCGATCCTGATCGTGACCTTCGCGGTCATTGGCTCGATCACCTTTCTGGCCAAGGATGGGTTCGACAAGAACGAAAAACAAATCGCGCAGATGGAGCAGCGGCGCATCGACCTTGCACTCGACTACGAGGCGCAGCAGTTTGCCGACAACATCCAGCGCGAAGCCCTGTTGATGGTCCGGGCCGCCCCCAGTCATGCGGTCGACATGCAAGCGCTCATCAACCATTTCTCCAGCGAATATCGCATTGATTTTGTTGCGGTTTACAACAAGGCGGGCAAGCTGCTGTCGGTTTCTGCCGCCCGTGACGAGTTGCTGAAGCGCCGCCTTGCGTCCGCCGATGAACTGATGACCGAGCGACGGGCACAGTCCACCCCTTTCGCCGTGCGCCGGCTTGGCACCAGCGCCACGCTGGTTGACCCCAAGGCGATTGTCTCGATGGCGGCGGTCAATGTCGCGGATCGCTTCGATGTCGTGATCACCCGGCGCATGGAAGATGCAACACTCGCGCAGATCGGTTCTCGCCTGTTGCTGGACAACCTGCGTTTTGCCGATTCGGTGCCCGTCTCGGCTGCATCCCCCGAGGTGGCAACCACAAACGTCGTCTGGAACAAGGTCAACGACGGCTCATTCACGCTTCAGAGCCTTGCCAGCATAGGCATGATGGGCATCGCCGTCATAGGCATCTACGGCCTGCTCGTCTTCCTGCATATCCGTCGTGTGACGCGCGAACTCGAACAGAGCGAAGCTCAGGCCCAGCATCTGGCAGGTCATGACATGCTGTCGGGGCTACCGAACCGGGTCCTCTACTTCAAGGCACTCAACGTCGAACTGAGCCGCGTCGCGCGTGAAGGCGGCGGTCTGGCCGTCATGTATCTCGACCTCGACAAGTTCAAGGAGGTCAACGACAAATACGGCCACCCTGCCGGCGACAAGCTGATCATCATGGTTGCTGCCCGCCTGGGTGAGCTGACGCGCGGTGCCGACACCGTGGCCCGCTTCGGCGGCGATGAATTTGCCATCGTTCAGGTCGGCGTCCGTTCGCTGGCCGACACCGAGGCCCTCGCCCGCCGTGTGCTCGACGAATTGCGCCGCCCCTTCGATATCGACGGGCATGAAGTGCAGATCGGCTGTTCGATCGGCGTTTCCGTCGCGCCCGGCAACGGGCTCGATGCGGTCAGCCTGATGCGCTTTGCTGATATCGCGCTCTATCGCGCCAAGAATGAGGGGCGCAACCGCTACTGGTTCTTTGATCACCAGATGAACGATTCGCTCCAGTTGAAGAAGCTGATCGAGGACGACCTGCGCTCGGCCATCGACAACGACCAGCTTGTGCTGTTCTACCAGCCGGTCGTGACCGCAGACACTGGCGAGGTTGCCTCCGTGGAGGCGCTGGTGCGCTGGATGCACCCCATCCGTGGCATGATTCCACCGAACGAGTTCATCGGCATCGCCGAGGAACGCGGCCTGATCAGCCAGCTTGGCGAGTGGGTGCTGCGGCGCGCCTGCCTTGATGCAAAGAACTGGCCGGACATCAGCGTTTCGGTCAACGTCTCGCCCGTACAGTTCAAGCAGGCCGATTTCGTTGCCACCGTCGAGCGCATTATCGCTGAAACCGGGATGGACCCGACACATCTCGAACTTGAACTGACCGAAGGCGTCGTCGTGGAGGATGCCGACAAGGCGGAAGCAGCGATCATGGACCTTCATGCCATCGGCGTCCGTTTCGCCATGGACGATTTCGGCGTCGGCTACTCAAGCCTGATTTACCTGCGCCGCTTTGCCTTCGACCGCATCAAGATCGACAAGTCCTTCCTCGACAGCATGGAAGCAACCGGTGAATCGGCGATCCTCGTCCACTCCATCGTCCATCTCGGCCGCGCACTCGGGCTGAAGGTGACGGCGGAGGGCGTCGAGACAGACGAGCAGATGCGCTACCTGCAAGCCGTGGGTTGCCACCATCTGCAAGGCTTCCTGTTCGCCCGCCCGGCACCGCTGGAAGATGCGTTGAAGCTGGTGAGGGCGCGCAACGTCCGCCTGGAGGACGCAAAGGTCAACGCCGCCTGAGACCTCAGAAGGCCCAAAGAAACATCAGAACATGGCGGCAGCGCCCTGGAACAGGGCAAAGAGCATCGCCGATGTCACCGTCAGCGCCACCGGCGTCGCAATCGCCACACCGAAAGCGATCAGCGCTCCGTCGCGTTGGGCCAGCGCAAGGCCGAGGATCGTGACGGCAATGCCTGCCGGAATGCCACCGAAAATTGGAATCGGCGCCATCAGTGCCACCCCAAGCGCGCAGCCGGCAAGGCCGATGGCACGCCGTACAAGTCCGCTGGACATGCCGAGATAACGCTCGCGCGAGACGCGCTCCAGCGCCTGCAATGGCCGTAATGCCTTGTCGACAACGCGGGCAAGCAAGGCCCGGTCCACACGCCGCTTGCCGAGCCATCGCGGCAAAACCAGCATCTCCTGCCCCATCAGCATCTGTACCGAGACGACAATGACCACGACCCCGCAGAGCACAGGAATGCCGGGCGGCATGGGAAAGCAGTTGGGCAGTCCGAACAGCAGATAGAGGATGCCAAAGGCGCGATTGCCGAAAGCAGCCACCATCTCGTCAAGCGACAGTTTGCCGTCGGATGTGCCGTCACTGGCATTGAGCAGAGCGGTCAGAATTCCGGTGATGCTGTGGGCGGGAACTGAAATTGACACGCTTGGGCAAATGGTTGACGACGGTGCCCTCGTATGTAGCCATTCTGGCCGAATTTGCCAGTGGCCCTTCGCCGAATGGTCAACGCCGTGACATTATCGCACGTGTCGTTGCAGATACCGTGTGACCGGACGCTCGAAAAAGCGATACAGCGCCAACGCCAGCCCGATGCACAGCACCAGCGCGGTTCCGACATAGAGCCATCCGGACGCAAAGCCCGACCGCCCCCACAGGATCGACAGCGACCGGATCACCATCGGGTGAAACAGATAGAGCGCATAGGACGCATCCCCCACAGCCGAGAGCAGTCTGAGCCGCGGCAATGGTCCCGGAAAAGCAAACAGGGCTCCCGCCATCACCAGCGCCAGCGGCAGTCCGGCCATCAGCGCACGCCCCCAGCCTCCCGGAATGTCTCCTGACCGGTTGAGCCACGCAAAGAGCGCAATCCCCACCACCAGCATGCAGAATCCAACCGTCCGGCCTGGCCGCCAGCCGGACAGAAACACCACACCGACAACAATGCCGAACGCGAACTCCAAAATGATCGGATCGGTCCAGAAGCGCAGTGGCGCCGATTGGAACGGCACGACCGCACCAAGCGTCGCAAGCGCAAGCAAAAGGCCGATAATCGCCGGCACCGCCTGACGGATCGGCAGCAGAACCGCGCCGGCGAACAGCGTGTAGAAGAACATCTCATAGTTCAGCGTCCAGCCAAGGCCATAAAGCGGCTGGATCAGCCCGCTGTCCGCACGCTGGTAGGGAATGAAGAACAATGACCGAAGAATATCGAGCGTACTGGGCGGCCCTGAACTGGTTGCTCCCGGCAAAACTGCCATCGCGAGCAGGTAAACAAAGGTCACGAGCCAGTAGATCGGCACGATCCGTGTCAGCCGCCTGAGAAAGAAATGCCGCGACGCTCCCGGTGTGCCAAACAGCGGCGCTGCAGATATCATCATCACGAAACCGGAGATCGCGAAGAAAAGGTCAACACCAACGCCGCTCAGCCCCGCGAAAGGCGCATAAAACTGCGTGCCCTGCCGGGACGCGATTATTCCGGCATCATGGGCGACATGCCCATAAGCCACCGAGAACGCGGCGACAGCACGGAGAATCTGGATCGAAGCAATGTGTTTCACAGCAGATTTACTTGCGCAGGAGCCTGGAAGCCCAGTGAGTTCAGGAATCTTGCATGACAAGACATGGCGCAACCTCTGATCGGTAGCAACACGCCACCCCGTTCCGCTTCATTGCCGTGTGGGACGGGCAATGGCAATGGCAATGCTCGCGAGTGTGTGCCTCGCAATGCCCGCCCGCGCGCTCAGCCTCAAGGATATGCTGTTCTTTGATACCGTGTTTTCCGCGATCGAGGCGGATGCGCGATCATCGTTCCTTGCCAGCGGCGGCAGGCGCAGTTTCAGTCTGCCCTTGCAGGATGGGACGCGCGGCTTTGTGTTGATGGCGTCCGGCATCTCGCTCAGCGATGCGCGGCGCGCATCCAGCGGGCGCCTGCTCATGAATGAAATCGACCAGCAGTCGCGGCTGATTTTCGGCTTTGAGCGCAGCACCGGGCCTGTATTCACCGCATTCGGCCTTGGCCCGTCAATGGCGCAGGTGCGCAAGCGCTGGGGCGGCGGCCATGTTGTCTACGGCGTTGCGATGAATCTCGACATCTGGATTCGCCCGCGCGAGGACACCTATATCACCCTTCATGCCGCCGCCGATGTCGCCGCGCGCAACTGGTGGAGCCGCGCCCGCCTCGGCTACCGCTTCGCCGAACTGCCGTTTGCCCTTGGGCCGGAGGTGGTGGCCTCGACCTCGCGCGATTCCGGCAAGGTGAAGCTGGGGCTGCATCTGGGCGAAGCGAAACTCTGGAAGCTGACCATCGACATTGCCGGCGGCGTGATGTGGGACCACAACCTCCGCCCGACGGGCTATGTCAGCGGCGGGGCGTATATGCGCTATTGAGCTTGAAGCCCCGTCAATGCCTCGGGGGTATCAATATCGAGATGGATGCCGGGATCATCCACCGGCACCTCGATCACCTGATCATCCACAGCCGCGAAGAGCATGCGCGCACCGGTATCCCCCGCCAGCGTTGCCACCGCATCAAACAGGCTTTTCCCGATCAACACCGGATTGCCGCGCTCGCCAAGCGTGGTCGGCACCACGGCGCGCGCACCGGGGCTATCCTGAAGGACAGTTGCAAGCCGCATGATGAGCGCAGCCGAAACCAGCGGCATATCGCCCAGCAGGATCGCCGCGCCCGCCACTTCACCCAATGCCGCAATGCCGGCTTTG
>JAIUNP010000206.1 GCA_020161975.1 Pseudomonadota bacterium | reverse complement strand
CAAGACCGTGCAGGATGGCCGCCGCACGCGCCGGGGCGGAATGGGCGGAAATGTCGGCAAGCCGCAGCTGAATATCGGCAATGCGGTGCGCATCGGTCGCGGTTTCGGCCTCGGCCAGCAGCGCAGCGCGCTCCGTGTCCGCCGCGAGCACGAAGTCGATGAGGGTTTCGGGGCCGCCCGGCGCTTCCTGCTCGACGCGCCCCATGCGCACGCCGCGCGGCAGATCGATACTGCCGTCCTCGGCAGCGGTCTCGCCGGCGATCAGGCGGAAGAGGGTGGTCTTGCCGGAGCCGTTGCGTCCGACAAAGCCGACGCGCGCGCCCTCGGGCAGGGTCACGGAGGCCTTTTCGAACAGGATGCGGTCGCCAAGGCGATAGGTCAGGTCGGTGATGCGAAGCATGGCTCGCTATGACCGAACGGGCGCCATCGCGCAAAAGAAAACTGCGGCGAGGGATTGACCGGTCGCGACAGGCGCCCATTTGCAACTTCCGGTGTTATTCAACTTTTGGTCAACGCTTGTTCATAATCGGAGCATTAAAAAACCGTGGGGGCTAAAGGCGCGTCCTTACCGCGCGCTGAACAAGGGATACCATCATGAAGAAGCTCATCGCCGAAGCATTCGGCACCGCAGTGCTCGTATTTGTCGGCTGCGGCTCCGTCGTGCTCGCAGGTTGGGGCGGCGCCATGCCGCTTGGCGCTCTGCCGATCGCGCTGGCGTTCGGCCTGTCAGTGACGGCTATGGCCTATGGAATCGGCCCGGTTTCGGGCTGTCACATCAATCCTGCCGTGACGGCTGCGGTGTGGTCCGCCGGCCGGATGCCGACATCGGATGCCATCCAGTACATCATCGCACAGATTATCGGTGGCTTCATCGGCGCGGGCATCCTGGCGCTCGTGCTTTCAGGCAAGACGGGGGGCTATAACATCCAGGCCGGCGGTCTCGGCCAGAACGTTTACACCAACTACTCGACACTCTCGGCCTTCCTCTGCGAGGTCATTGGCACGATGATCTTCACCACGGCCATTCTGGGGGCGACGCATGGCAAGACCGGCGCGGGCTTTGCGACCGGCCTCGTCATCGGCCTCACGTTGACCTTGATCCATATCCTGCTGATCCCAGTCACCGGCACATCGGTCAATCCGGCCCGCACGATTGCGCCGAACATCTACGTTGGCGGTCAGGCCCTATCGCAGCTCTGGCTGTTCATTGTCGCCCCGATGGTCGGCGGCGTCATCTCGGGCTTCCTGTTCCGTTCGGGGTTGTTCAGCTCGGAAGACTGAGCGCAAGATCCCGACAGTTGAGCCCCCACGCGCGACGTGGGGGCTTTCCTTTGTATAAAAATGGACTATGAGCACGCCCTACAGTCCAGCAAGGAAAAGATCATGACCATCCAGCGTACCTTCTCCATCATCAAGCCCGATGCCACCGAGCGGAACCTCACCGGCGCCGTCAATGCGGTGATCGAGAAGGCCGGCCTGCGCATTGTGGCGCAGAAGCGCATCCAGATGACCCGCAAGGAGGCCGAGACCTTCTATGCCGTCCATGCAGCCCGTCCGTTCTTCGGTGAGTTGGTGGAATTCATGACCTCCGGCCCGGTAGTGGTGCAGGTTCTCGAAGGCGAGAACGCCGTGCAGCGCTATCGCGACGTTATGGGCGCGACGAACCCAGCAAACGCTGCTGAGGGCACGATCCGCAAGCTGTTTGCCCGGTCGGTGGGTGAGAATTCGGCCCATGGTTCGGACTCGGTCGAGAACGCCGCCATCGAGATTGCGCAGTTCTTCTCGGGCAACGAAATCGTCGGCTGATTTCGGGTTTTAACCCACTGTCGTTTTCAAGGAGGGCTCCAGCCCTCCTTTTTTTGATTCAAATAACGAGAAAATTGCAGGTACCCTGCTGTTTAGACGTTCGATTTAAGGGCATGTTAGCGCCCGTTCAGCATGGTTCGAGACCACAGCCGGAATGCCGGCACGCCGTATTTGAGGTCTCGTCATGGTTCCCGTCGATTTGAAGGCTCTGCAACGTTTCCGGAATGACAGGCGCGGTGGTGTCGCCGTCATATTTGCGGCGGCTGGCATCGGGCTCAGCCTCACGGTCGCAGGCGGTATCGAGATGTACCGCCGCAATCTTGCGACCGCGATGGTGCAGAAGGCGGTGGATTCCGCCGCGCTCGCCGGCAAGCGCATCGAATCCGATGCGCGTGGCACGTCGACGGCCACGGAGGCGCGCGCCAAGGGTGAATCCGAGGCGCTGCGGATGTTCCAGTCGGCCCTGCCAAACTCCGAAGGCCAGCGGATGTTCGGTGAAAACATGCCGACACCGCGCTTCACCTGGACGCAGGACGGCTCCCTCCGGGTTGATGCCGAAGGCCAGTTCAACCTGATTTTTTCAGGGCTCCTGCCGGATTCCCTGAGCAAGATTCAGGCGAATGCAACCGTCGGATTCGGCGTTCCGCTGCCCACCGAGGTGGCGCTGGTGCTCGACAACACCTCATCGATGTTCCAGAAGGACGGGCGCGCGCTGACGCGGTTCACGCAGTTGCGTGATGCGGCCAAGACCTTCACCCACACCCTGTTTGATGCTGCCCAGCAGGCCAACGTCGACTTTCTGCGCGTCTCTGTGGTGCCCTGGACGACAACCGTCAACGTGCGAGGCGAAGTGCCCCGTACCGCCGACTTCACCGGGAGCGGCCCAATCACTTCGATTCTCGACAAGGGCACACAGACCCGGATTGCCAACCCGATTGACCATGCCGGTCGCGTGAACCTGCTTGCCGCCCAGTTCGGGCCGATTGGCTGGCGCGGCTGCATCAGCGGCGAAGGTGAGACGAAAGACCCCGGCGACCACGGCTTTGCGACCTGGAAAGCGCTGCACATTCCCTCGCCGCCACTGGCCAACGCCTCCATCGGTTCTGGCTCCATGGTGGATCGCGAGCGGCAGGAATGTCGCACCGAGTGCACGGATGATGGCTTTGCCTGTGGCGGCGGCGGCGGTGGTGGCGGCGGCGGCGGCGGCGGCGGCGGTGGAGGAGGCGGCGGAGGTGGCGGTGGCACGCAGGGCTTCTACGATCTCTTCAAGCGCACCATGCCGACGGTTGAATTCGCGCATATCTTCGGCGATCGCCTCAATGGTGCCGTCGACAATAACGTGACCAACTCCTGCATGGTCTGCCGTACGACGACCGACTGCAAGACGGTCAAGTATCAGGAACTGGTCTGCACGACCTGGAAAACCTACAAGAGCTGCGCTCAGAATATCGCGCAAGGTCGGCTGAATCCGTATCTGACCACGGCGGAAAAATGCACCAGCGGCGGCTGCTACCTTGCCAGCGAGGCCGGAGCTCGGGAGCCGACAACAGACATCGGCCCCTGCGTTGGCGATCCGAACGAACCCGGCCTGAAAGATGGCTCGGTCAAATGGTGCCCGTGGGTCCCGGCGACCAACTGGACCAAGCAGGACCCCATTACGGGCCCGAACATCAACTGCCCGACGCCCATTCTGGGCCTCTCCGGCAATCGCAAGCAGGTGCTTGAAACCATTGATCGCATGACGCCTGTGCCGGGCGGTACGCATGGCGATGTCGGCTTGCGCTGGGGGCTGCGCACACTCTCGCCCAACAGCGGCTGGCCGGCCTTCTTCGGCCTCGACAAGCCGCCCGTCCAGTTCAGCGGCCGCGAGCGCAAGGTCATGGTGCTGATCACCGACGGCGAGAACTCCCAGGCCATTGACTATCCCGGCTACTGGGATTGCAAAGGTTATCAGAATCCTGGCTGCAAGGGCTCGCCAGACAAGGCGGAACTCGACCGCATGATGAAGGCATGGTGCACTGCCATCCGCACCCAGTACAACGTTGATCTCTATGCTGTGGCAGTGAATTTCACCAACAAACAGGCTGTGCAGCTTGTGAATGATTGTGCGCCGGAGCCAGGCCGCTTCTTCAACATCGATGCCGCGGAGCTCAAACGCGTGCTCAATGTTATCGCAGGTTCAGTGATCAAGCTCAGGATTACGAGCTGATTGCCAAAAAACTGGTGGATTGGGATCGACTTTAACGAAAACATTAAGTCGATCCCGCCACCGGCGCTTTACACTCGCCGATAACTGACGTGCAATCCCGATACGTGCGAATCGGGGTTCGGGGTTTCTGTCGCCATGCCAAAGATGAAAACAAACTGGTTGCAGAGGTTTCGCGCCTTTTCCAAAGATCGGAAGGGCTCGGTAGCCGTCATGTTTGCCGGCGCCGCGATGGTGCTGATGCTGCTGATCGCCGGTGGCATTGAAACCTACCGGCGCTCGCTGGCGCAGGCGATGTTGCAGAAGGCGGCTGACGCATCCGCGCTGGCCGCCAAGCGTCGCGAAGCTGATCTGCGCCCCACTTCGACTGTGCCGGTCGCGCGCATCCAGGGCGAGGCGGATGGCCGGGCGCTGTTCAACAAGACCTTGCAGGACAACGCCAAGATGTTCCCGCCGGGCTCGGCCACGGTGACCTTCACCTGGTTGGGCAACAACGATGTCCGGGCAACGGCGACGGGTTCCATCAACCTGATGTTTGGCAATCTGTTGCCGACCGGCTTCAACGACGTCCAGGCCACGGCCGTTGTCGGCTTCGGTACTCCGCTGCCGACAGAGGTGGCGCTGGTGCTCGACAACACGGCGTCGATGTTCAAGATCGACCCCGGCCGCAGTTCGACCCGTTTCACGGAGTTGCGCAACGCCGCCAAGCGCTTCACGCACACGCTGTTCGATGCAGCCCAGCAATCGGGTGATGCGGACTGGCTGCGCCTGTCGGTCATTCCATGGGTCACATCGGTCAACGTACTGTCGGAAGCGCCGCGCGCCGCAGATTTCTCGGGCAAGACAGCGGTCACCAACATGCCCGACAAGGGCTCGCAAACGTTTGTGGCGACGCCGCTGGGTCGCTCGGGGCGGGTCAATCTCAATTCGGCGCTTTTCAGCCCCGTTGATTGGCGCGGCTGCATATCGGGGTCGACCGAAGGTGTCTCGCCGAATGACAACGGTGGCATGAACTGGAACGCGCTGCACGTGCAGTCGCCAGCGCTGGCGATGACATCCAATATGGAAGGCGACGTGCAGCCTGTCACGTACACAAACTGCTCCTGTAACTGGGTTGACGACGGTACGCCCTGTCCGCCGCCGCCGCCGCCGCCGCCAACGACACCGCCAACGACACCGCCTTATACGCCGCCCTACACGCCGCCGTATACGCCGCCGCCCTATACGCCGCCGCCCTATACGCCGCCGCCGACGAATCCCCCGCCGCCGAGCGGGACCCAAGGCTTCCTTGACCTGATCCGCCGCACGACGCCGCAGGTGTCGCCCGCTGCGATCATGGGCGACCGCGTGCCTGGACGCTATGGCAGCAACAAGCCGGACAATGCCTGCCTGGTCTGCCAGACGGTCTGCACAGACACCACGGTGAATGAACTCGTCTGCGATACCTCTCTATCCATGATGTCCTGCTACCAGGATATCAGCTACGGTCGCCTCAACCCTTACGCGCCGCCGAACTCGCGTTGCGCGAACTCCTATTGGGGCTGCTATCTGCGTGGCACCTACACGGGCGACGTCAACATGCCGAACGGCTGTGTGGGTGATCCGAACGAGAAGAAGATCATTACCTCGCAGACAAAATGGTGCCCCTGGGTGCCGACAACGACGTGGAGTGCGTTGTCGCCCAACGGCTCGCCGAATCCGATCACCGGACCGAACATCAATTGCCCGACGCCGATGCTCGGCCTTTCGGGCAACCGCCGCCAGGTCATCGAGACGATTGAGCGCATGACGCCCATTCCGGGCGGTACCCATGCGGACGTCGGCCTGCGCTGGGGGCTCCGCAGCCTTGCCGCGACCGGTGGCTGGCCAGGCTTTTTCGGGCTGACGACCCCGCCCCAGGCCTGGAATGCCCCGAACCAGCAGAAGGTCATGATCCTCATCACCGACGGCGAGAACACGCAAGCCATCGACTATCCGGGCTACTGGGGCTGCAAGGGCTATCAGAACCCCGGCTGCACCACCGGCCCCGCCACGCCGGACAAGGCAGCGCTCGACGGCAGGATGCTTGAGTGGTGCTGGACCATCCGCAACACCTACAAGGTCCAGCTCTATACCATCGCGGTGAACTTCTCGAACCCGGCGGCGATCGCGCAGTTGCAGAATTGCGCCGGCAGTGCGCAACGCGCGTTCAGTGTAGACGCCGCGCAGTTGCAGAACGTGTTGAACATTATCGCGGCGACCGTGTTGCGCCTGAAACTGACGCAATAAGACAACGAGGCGAGAGCAGAATGCAGAAAGTCCTCATGGCAGGCGCCATTCTGGTGGGGTTGGCGGCAACGCCAGCCGCCGCGAAATGCGTCCTGCCGCAGATCATGTTCGACTTCACCAACCACATGAGCGCCAATATGGAGATCGGCTCGGGCGAATATTGCTCGGGTGACTTCAAGATGCCGAACATCAAGATCGATCAGGCACAAGTGGTGCAGCAGCCCGCCCGCGGCCTCGTGAACATCGATCAGAAAACGCTCGTCTGGCGCTATCGCCCGTTCAAGGGCTTCCGGGGGCAGGATCGCTTCATCATCCGGCTCTATGGCACTAAGCGCGAAGTTCGCAGCGATGGCACGATCGTGTTCAACGTTACGGTGAAGTAGCGTAACTTATCGCTTGCCTGGGGTGGCGCGGGACGGCACCTTCCGCCAATGACAAACGCCGCCCACCGCTTTGAAGCCTCTGCCTGTCCGCACGATTGCCCTTCCACCTGCGCGCTTGAGGTGGAGGTGCTGGATGCGCGGCACATCGGGCGCATTCGCGGCGCGAAGGATCAGCGCTACACCGCCGGCGTCATCTGCGCGAAAGTGGCCCGCTATGCCGAGCGCACGCACCATCTCGACCGGCTGCTGTACCCACTGAAACGTTCCGGCCCCAAGGGCAGCGGCCAGTTCCAGCGCATCTCGTGGGACGAGGCGCTCGATACAGTGGCGGCGCGGATGCTGGAGGCCGAGCGAACCCATGGGCCGGAGGCGGTCTGGCCCTATTATTACGCCGGCACGATGGGGCTGGTGATGCGCGACGGCATCAATCGCCTGCGCAATGCCAAGCGCTATTCCGGCTTTTATTCAACCATCTGCGTCAATCCGGCCTGGACCGGTTATATCGCCGGCACCGGGCGCCTGAACGGCCCCGATCCGCGCGAGATCGCGAAATCCGATTGTGTCGTCATCTGGGGCACCAATCCCGTCGCGACCCAGATCAATGTGATGACCCATG
>JAIUNP010000205.1 GCA_020161975.1 Pseudomonadota bacterium | reverse complement strand
GGCATCGGCTGGCAGCTTGTCGCCCTTTCTCAGATTGCAGGGCGAGCAGGCGGCGACAACATTGTCCCACACGGTCAGGCCACCTTTCGAACGGGGAATGACGTGATCGAAGGTCAGTTCGTCATGGCTGCCGCAATACTGGCAGGAAAACCGATCCCGCAAAAAGACGTTGAACCGCGTGAAGGCGGGGTTGCGTGTGGGGCGGATGTAGGTTTTCAGCGAGACGACCGAAGGCAGGCGTACCGCAAATGAGGGGGAATGCACCACCCGGTCATAATGGGAAACGATGTTCACCCGATCGAGAAAGACCGCTTTCAGTGCGTCCTGCCAGGACCACAGCGACAGAGGATAATAGCTCAACGGGCGGTAATCCGCGTTAAGCACCAGCGCCGGACACGCATCCGGCGAGACTGGCAGGCCGACGTGTATCGTCACACCACCACCTCTCGACAAGCCGAATCGAAGTCGTCAAACCTGTTTTGCTATGAAAGCAGGCTGCGACAAGCTTGTGAAGAGTGTGTTCGGATCAACGGGTGGGTACGGGCTTTTCGCCGCGATAATCGTAGAAGCCGCGCTTGACCTTTCGGCCCAGCCAGCCGGCCTCGACATACTTCACCAGCAGCGGGCAGGGGCGGTATTTTGAATCCGACAAGCCATCATGCAGTACCTGCATGATGGACAGGCAGGTGTCGAGGCCGATGAAATCGGCCAGCTGGAGCGGCCCCATCGGGTGATTCGCCCCAAGTCGCATCGCCGTATCGATGGCCTCGACCGAGCCGACGCCTTCATAGAGCGTATAAACCGCCTCGTTGATCATCGGCAGCAGGATGCGGTTGACGATGAAGGCCGGAAAATCTTCCGACATCGTGACGGTCTTGCCAAGCTTGGCGATGAACTCGCGCGCCGAACGGAATGTGGGATCATCGGTCGCGATGCCACGAATCAATTCGACAAGCTGCATCACCGGCACTGGATTCATGAAATGGATGCCGATGAACCGCTCGGGCCGATCCGTTGATGAGGCAAGCCGTGTGATCGAGATCGAGGAGGTGTTGGAAGCAAGAATGGCCTCCGGCTTGGCAATTTTCGACAGATCCTGGAAGATTTTGCGCTTGATCGCTTCGTTTTCGCTCGCCGCCTCGATGATCAGGTCACAGCTAGCGAGATCGGCAAGGGTCGGAGCGCCGTCGATCCGGTCCACGGCGGCCTTCTTGGTTGCCTCGTCGATGGTTCCCTTCTGCAACTGGCGCCCGAGATTGCCGTTGATGGTGGCAAGACCTGTGTTGATGCGCTCTTCCGAAACATCGTGAACCAGAACGCTGAAACCGTTCAGTGCGGCGACATGAGCGATCCCGCTGCCCATCTGGCCGGCGCCAACAATTCCCAATTTTCTGATTTCGATCGACATTTCGCCTGCCCCGTTACCCGGTATCATGTCAGCAATGTCACGGTGAGGACCCTTGGCCGCTCCGGAATTGCCAGCTGTTGTTGTCAGCTTCCGACGCGGGGACCCTGTCCGTCAATACCGACGAATGGCTGCTGCGCTTTCGCTGTCATAAAAAAGGCGGGGCTACCCCCGCCTTTTCAGTTCTGGTTGCCTCAGGCCTTGTCCAGTGCCGTGGCGAGTTCCGGCATGATCTGGAACAGATCGCCGACAAGACCGTAGTCCGCCACCTGGAAGATCGGGGCATCCGGATCCTTGTTGATCGCGACGATTACCTTGGAATCCTTCATGCCGGCGAGATGCTGGATGGCGCCCGAGATTCCGACCGCGACGTAGAGTTCCGGGGCGACGACCTTGCCGGTCTGGCCGACCTGCCAGTCGTTCGGGGCATAACCGGCATCGACCGCCGCACGCGAGGCACCGACTGCCGCGCCGAGCTTGTCGGCCACCGGCTCGATGTATTTGCCGAAGTTCTCGCTCGAGGCGAGCGCCCGGCCACCGGAGACGATGATCTTGGCGGATGCGAGCTCCGGACGATCCGACTTCGACAATTCCTCGCCAACGAAGGTCGAGGCGGCGTCCGCTCCCGCCGAGGCAACCGCCTCGATGGTGGCCGAACTCCCGGTGCCCGTGCCCTGGAAGGACGCGGTCTGCACGGTGACGACTTTCTTCGCATCGCCCGACTTCACGGTCTGGATGGCGTTTCCAGCGTAAATCGGCCGCTCAAACGTATCGGCAGCGACAACCTTTGTGATCGCGGAGATCAGCATGACGTCGAGCAGGGCCGCGACGCGCGGGGCGATGTTGCGGCCATTGGCTGTCGCAGGGGCGACGATGGCGTCGTAGCCTCCGGCGAGGCTGACGACGAGTTTGGCGGTCGGTTCGGCAAGCTGGTGGGCATAGGCGGCATCATCGGCCACCAGAACCTTGGCGACGCCGGCGAGCGCTGCAGCCGCCTTGGCGGCGCCTTCGCAGCCCTTGCCCGCGACGAGCACATGTACGGGCGAGCCGATGGCAGCAGCAGCGGTCAGCGCCTTGGCGGTTGCGTCCTTCAGGCCCGCGTTGTCATGTTCGGCAATCAGCAGAACGGCCATGTCAGAGCACTCCCGCTTCGTTCTTGAGTTTCGAGACGAGTTCGTTCACGTCAGCCACCTTGACGCCGGCCTTGCGGCTGGCGGGTTCAGCGGTCTTGAGTACGGTGAGGCGCGGCGCGATGTCGACGCCGAGCGCATCCGGCGCGGTCTCGTCCAGCGGCTTCTTCTTGGCCTTCATGATATTCGGCAGCGAGGCATAGCGTGGCTCGTTAAGGCGCAGGTCCGTGGTCAGGATCGCGGGCAGCGCGAGCGAGACGGTCTGAAGGCCACCGTCCACCTCGCGGGTAACGTCGATCTTGCCGTCGCCGAGCACCGCCTTGGAGGCGAAGGTGCCCTGCGGCCAACCGAGCAGCGCGGCCAGCATCTGTCCCGTGGCGTTGGTGTCGTCGTCGATGGCCTGCTTGCCGAGAATGACGAGGCCCGGGTTCTCGTTTCCGACAACCGCCTTCAGGATCTTGGCGACCGCGAGCGGTTCAATTACCGCATCGGTCTTGACCAGGATGCCGCGGTCCGCCCCCATGGCAAGCGCCGTACGGATCGTCTCCTGCGCCTGCTGCGGGCCGATGGAGACAACCACGATCTCACTGGCCTTGCCGGCTTCCTTCATCCGGAGCGCCTCCTCGACGGCAATCTCGTCGAAGGGGTTCATGCTCATCTTCACATTCGCAAGGTCGACGCCCGAACCATCCGCCTTGACGCGAATTTTCACGTTGTAATCGACGACCCGCTTCACGGGCACGAGAATCTTCATCTGGTCTTCACTCCCACGTGGCTGGACCCTTCTGTGCTCGGTAGCGACGGTAACGGCAGCAATGGGCAGCGTCAACGCGCGCACGCGCCGATTGGCCGCCGTGCCTTGTCCGAAGTTATCCTACCTTTGCCGGGTGGAAGCGGGCGCAGGCCGGGCGCGCAACCCGCGTAACGGACGGATACGCAGCGCGACAACCGCGAGCGCGCCGATCACGAGCCCGGCGATATGGGCAACCCAGGCCACCGAGCGGTCGTGATCATAGAGCGCATGGCCGATCTGGAAGACGAACCAGGCAGCAATGAACCAGAAGGCTGGAATGCGTACCGGCAGGATGTTCAGCGCAAGGCCGAATACCTTTACCTCCGGATAGAGCACCAGATAGGCGCCGAGAATCGCGGCGACCGCGCCGGACGCGCCGATGAGCGGTGAGGAAGATTCTGGCGTCGCCAGCGCATAGGCGATGCCGGCGGCTGCGCCCGTTGCCAGATAGAACAGTATGAAGGCCGGCGTGCCCATGGCCTCTTCGACATTGTCGGCGAAAATCCAGAGAAACAGCATGTTGCCGACGAGATGCAGGATGTTGCCATGGAGGAAGAGTGAGGTGATCGGCGTGAACAGCGTGGGCGCGGAACGGATGTCGGGCGAAAGTTCCGCATGGCCGGAAAAGACCTGCGGGATGAGGCCGAAGCCCAGCGAAAAGGCAGGCTCAAGCGACAAGATCACTTCGGCCTGGAACAGCACGAAAATCACCGTGCACAAACCGATGGCAGACCAGGCGCCATAGGGCGTGAAGCGATGGTCCAGCGGCGCGTCATCGCTTAGCGGCAAAAAGATCACCCGGCACTCCCGTCAGCGATTCTGGCCGGGTACCCAGAGGACATCGCCCGGGCCGGCAGCATTTACGAAACGGGCGGCGACGAACAGGAAATCCGAGAGCCGGTTGATGTATTCGAGCGAAGCTGCGCTGATCGTCTCGCCCGGCTGCGCGGCAAGGGCGACCATCAGCCGCTCGGCCCGGCGGCAGGTGGTGCGCGCCAGATGCAGGTGGGCCGCCGCAGCAGTGCCGCCCGGCAGCACGAAGGAGCGGAGGGGCTTCAGTCCGGCATTCAGCGTGTCGATATCTTCTTCCACGCGTTTGACCTGAGAAGCGACGATGCGCAGGGGTTCGTAGCCGAGCGGTTGTCCGGTCTCCGGGGTGCAGAGGTCGGCGCCGAGATCGAAGAGGTCATTCTGTGCGCGGTTCAGCATGGCATCGAGTGCTGGCTGGTCGGACAGGTGCAGGCGCGCAAGGCCAAGGCAGGCGTTCGTTTCATCCACGGTGCCAAAGGCCTCGACGCGGAGATTGTCCTTGCGCACACGGCTGCCGTCGCCGAGGCCGGTGGTGCCGCCGTCGCCAGTGCGCGTGTAGATGCGGTTGAGACGGACCATCAGCGCGTCTTGATGAAAATGGCGAGCATCATCAAAAGGACAGCGACGGCCTGGAGACCGACGCGCCAGCGCATCAGGGTTTGCGAGCGGTTTGGACTGCCGGCACGCACCATGTTGAACAGACCGAGGCCCAGAACGAGGGTCACCGCGCCGATGGCGAGGGGGATGAGAAAGGTCAGAATTCCCTGCATGGTGGTGCTCCGGCTGGTTCTCCGTTGCTTTTCGCGCGCCGGAGCGCCGAGGTCAATTCCGCCTGAGCAGACGTTCGATATAGTCAAGTTCCTCGCGGGGCCGTTCAATTTCACCGAAGCGGCGACGCAACTCCTCCAGCACCCGTTGGGCGCGCTCACTGATCGAGCCGCGCTCGGTTTCCTTGTTGTTCAACATGGTGCCGCGCGAATTGTCGAGTTGATCGCGGCTTGATGAAAGCGGGCGGCCCAATGGATCCGTGCTCTGGTCCGCGCGGCCCCGCGGGTTGCGGTTGGGATCCCCCGGGCCCATGCCCTCGCCCTCGCCCGGCTCGTTGCCTTGGCCCATCTCGCGCTGCATCTGCTGGCTGAGTGCGCGCCCCGCCCGGCCCAATTCGTCGATGGCCTTCTGCTGGCCCTGTGTGGCGCGGCCGCCCTGGCGCTGGCGCAGCCCCTGTTCTGCATCGCCCATGCCTTCGTCTGCGCCATCCATGCCCTCGTCAGTGGGCTGGCCCTGCCGGCGCATCTTCTCGCGCAACTGCTGAAGGCGATCGCGCAGTGCCTGCTGGCGCTCGGTCAGGCCCTGGCTGTTGTCGGCCTGCTCCTCGCCCTCATCACCATCCTCGCCCTGTTCGCCTTGCTGGCCCTGCTCGCCTTTCTGGCCTTTTTGGCCTTGCTGACTGCGCTGGCCCTGCTGCCCCTGTTGCGGGCGCTGCTGGTTGCGACCCATGCGGCGGCGGTTCTCGTTGCGGAAGGTTTCGTCCCGCAATGCCTCCTGCTCGCGCTGGAGACGATCCAGTTCATCCATCGCTTCGCCCATTTCCTTCATGCGCGGGTCGGCGCTGCGGCGGGCAGACCGCATCTGGTTCAGCATTTCCTGGAACTGACGCAGCATTTCCTGCGCTTTGGCGGTGTCGCCCTGGCGGTAAAGCTCCTCGATGCGCTTGAGCATGTCGTTCAGATCGCGCTGGCTCAAGTTCAGCGTCTTTTGCGAAGGATCGCCGGGATTGCGATCAGCATTGCGGTCGGCGCGGTCCATCAATTCGCGCAGCATTTCGTTCATGGCCTGACGCATTTCGTCCATGAGCTTGCTGATCTCGTCATTGTTCGCGCCGCGCTCCAGCGCTTCGCGCAGACGATCCTCGGCGGCACGCAGGGCCCGTTCGGCCGCGGTGAGGTTGCCCTCATCCATGGCGACAGCGGTTTCCCAGAGATAGTCCATCAGCGCGACGAGATCGGCGTCGGTGCGGGCTGTGCGCAGCTTGCGGGCGGCCATCGACAACATGATGAAATCGCCAGACTTGCGGGTGAAGCGCTCGGGGGCAACCAGCAGGCCATCGAGCGCCACCTGCGGGGTGCGGCGATTGTCCGGATTGAGGGCGATGTTGCGCCGCTGCTCCACGAGCGCGCGCGAAACGGGGGCTTCGAAACGGCGGGCGGGGATCGTCGCCTCCAGCACATCGCTTTCGCCGATCTGGCCGAGATCATCGGTTGCGCGCAGGCGGATCGCAACGCGCGCGCCGGCCCAGGGGTGCTCCGGCACGGAGAGCAGCGATTCGGTTTCGCCCAGCCGACCGCCCAGCACGATCTCGGGCGGGGGCACCAGTGTCCTGGCCGAGCTTTTGTCGGCGCGGGTGATGATGGCTTCTGCCTTTGCGACGCCGTAGTCGTCCTCAAGCATGTATTTGAGGCGCAAGCCGGCGCCTTTTTCTTCCGGTTCGATTTCTGAAAAAACGATGCGGGGTGGCATATCCGGGATGGTTCGGATGTCGAAATTGCCAAGGCTGGCACTGCCCTTGCGAACATCGAGCACAGCATCATGATCAAGCAGGTAGCGCTTTTCAAACGGGGCCTGGGCCGTTGTCGCCGGTACCGATGCCGACGTGGTGACCGGGCGCCCCGTCTCCTGTTCCCTCGCCTTTTCCCTGAGCGTCAGCGGGGCGTTCACGTTCACGCCGTCGGCAGGAGAAACGCGGATGACGGCGATGCTGCCCGCCGGAACGTGCACCGGGCCTGTCGTGGCATTGCCGCCGCTGAGGAAGATCGGCGCGCGGCCCGTATAGGCGGGCGGGTCGATCCAGGCATCAAGGCGCGGCGGAATGGCGGGCGTGCGCAGTTCGCCCCAGGCGAAGGCATCCGCCAGCCGCTCGCGTCGCTCGTTTCCGGCCGAGAAGGCGGCGGCGACCACGGCCACCGCGGCAAATCCGCGAATCGCGAAACTGTCGAGGGACGGCATCCGGCTTTTCGGCGGAGCAACGGCAAGCGCCTTTGCTGCGGCTTCGGCGCGAGCGCGATGCTGGTCCCAGATTACCCGGGCGACGGGGTCGTTGCCGACGACCTGATCACCAAGCGTGGCCAGCGGGCGATGAAGAGTGGGGTCGGCAAGATCGAGCCGGGTCGCGGCTTCGGTAAGGGCCGGCGGCCGCCAACGCAGCAGGGGCCACAGCGATGCGGCAAAAGCCA
>JAIUNP010000002.1 GCA_020161975.1 Pseudomonadota bacterium | reverse complement strand
GACCGTCAACACCTTCCACCGTGCCGCCGAGCGGATCGAGACGAAACTCGACGACAACGAGCAAGCGCAGAAGCGCCTTCAGCGCGAACAGGACGGCTCTGAGGTGAAATCCGTCCAGCTTGAAACCCTGATCGACATCGGCCAGGGCCTGATCGACCGGCGGGAAAGCATGGAACTCTTCCGCGAAACCGCAGCCGACCTCTTCCTCAAGGCAACCGGAACCCATTGGTCACCGCGTTCGGGCTCGCGCACCAGCCATCGCCACCTGACCGCTGCGATGATCGACAGCCGGGACTTCATCGCCGCCAAGAAGCGCGCAGAGACCGAGAGCCTTGTGCCTCCGGGACCGAAGGTTGCCTTCTCGGGCGGCGACACCACCGATCACCGGCTGATCTGGGACCGTCTCGATCAGATCCACGCCAAGCACCCCGACATGGTACTTCTGCACGGTGGATCGCCCAAGGGCGCCGAGCGCATCGCGGCCACCTGGGCCTCGAACCGCAAGGTGCCGCAGGTCGCCTTCAAGCCCGACTGGACCAAACACGCCAAAGCCGCGCCGTTCAAACGCAACGACCAGATACTCGACTGCATGCCGATCGGCGTCGTGGTCTTCCCGGGCACCGGCATCCAGGACAACCTCGCCGACAAAGCCCGCAAAATGGGCATCCCGGTATATCGCATGGCGACAGGCAGCGCGTGAGCGCTGCCGTCATCCACCGAGTTAGTTATCCCCGAAAAGCCGGCTGAAATATCCAAATTGCATATTCCCACCACGCACTAGATCAAGAACTATCAGCAACTACACAACCCGAAATCTTTCGGATCGATCAC
Organism: Pseudomonadota bacterium; assembly: GCA_020161975.1. Lineage (GTDB taxonomy): Bacteria > Pseudomonadota > Alphaproteobacteria > Rhizobiales > Beijerinckiaceae > JAIUNP01. The sequence continues at coordinate 80,119 of JAIUNP010000002.1, read as the reverse complement.
CCCCAAGATCGAAAGACCGGTAAATCTACAGACCCCCGCATCGCGATATCATGAAACTCCAGAGGGCATGAATGAAAACGGCACCAAATAGAACTCACCGCTCGGCTGGGAATAGGTTTCCTCGTTATACTCATCAACAGCAGCATAACAAATCTGGATCCTCGGATCAGACCTACCAACTGCGCCGACAGCTAGCGTCGACAATTTAGTGTGCAGAGGTGCCAAGATGATGTTTGTTTCTAGACACTCGCTCACAACTTTCGAAAGATCATTAAACGCCTTAGTTGGATCGTTCGCGGAAAATTCAAATGTACCAGAAATCAATGGTCGAAAGTCTTCGGATACCTTCCGGAGAACCTCCTGATTCCTGCTGTAGAGCTCGTGATTGATTGAACCTTCAAGAGATGGAATGCCTAAAAGAACGTTGGATGGCTCATAGGACTCGATAATCGCGCGAGCTCGATTTATCTCAAATCCCATCAGTGCAATAAGGGTCGTCGAACGAGCAGGTGATATCTCGCCCGGAAATCCAACAACAGACCGGATGTCTACAACATCACCAGAAAGCCACTCACCCATCTTGCGAGCTGAAACGTACAATCCATAGATTCGGTCTAGTGTGCTGCGATCAAAACGGTCCAAAAGCAGTCGAACCAATATCAAGAGTTCTTCGCGTCTCAAAGCGGTAAAATCAATCCAAAGCTCACCTTCGCTCCAGGCCGACACAACAGAGTTGAGCGCCGCGGAGAGTGCCGTTTGCGTCTCAAGCGGGTCAGACTGATTAAGTTCGCCAACTAAATTCAGCGATACCCCCCTTTCCGACAAAGACTTTTGGAGTGTTGCTAGGTTTAAACGAGCCTTCTCGCTACGATCCGTCGAAGCAAGCGTCAGAATTTGATTCCACTCAAAATCTGGGCAGCCGGCCACACTTACCAAAGATCGTTCTTCGAACCCAATCTTGTGCAAAAGGGTCGGGCGCTTATCTTTTACAATAGGTCGCAACGTGTCGATGAAGTACTTGCTCATCCTTTGCCCCCTAAAATTCGATCGTCATTTGGTCCGCATCACCACTCTTAATCCGCTCACGAGAGGCCAAGAACTTCTTCGGGCTAAACATCGCAATTTCTAGATCGCCTGCGGTCACAGACGGGTGTGCTGCATATCCTGAAATATCAAGTTTGTAGTGAGGCCCGAGGCGTTTCGCCAGAATGTAGCGCGGTCGTCTTTGACCTATACGTTCTTTTGGAGCGCTAGAGGTTAGCTGAAGGTAGCCCAGCCTAACTGCCAACCCAAGTACGCCTCTCAGTCGGTCTGATGGCTCACCTGTCAAAACAAAGGAAAACACCCTTCGCTCACCGTGATTTTCGTCCAGCAGCCGATGCCGAAACCAATCACCCAGTGAGTCGAGAAGGCTACGCAAGTCTTCGTACTGGCGTCCTTCGTGTCCCAGAGAGTGCAGGCTGGCGTCGTCATCATCGCTCCTGTCCGCAAAATCGAACCCTGGCTCGATCCCTGTGGGCGCCAGCTTACTTATAAATTCTTCCGACCACTCACGGATTACCTTATCCTGAACGCTGGTAGAGATGCGGGTGACCTCTTCATTCAAACTATTGGATAGCATTTCATCAAACATCCGGCTTGCCGGATCAAGAAACCAACGAATAACCCCAGAAGATAAGTTGACCAGAGATTCAAAGCCAGAGTAGCTAAATGTATGAGAAGACTTGGAGCTTCCGGCCATCGATGACATCAGGAGCGGAACGGCAAATCTAGTTACTGCATCACCCACCTTAGTTGCTCCGCCATAGCCTTCGGTTCGCCCAGCAGCAAAGTCATCACGAATGCGGTTCTTGATCTGCTCCAGCCTCACCTCTTGTGCATTATCAGCCGGAAAGAAATCAGCAAGGGGAACTTCAATGCCGGCTAAATCGAGTCGTCTACGAGCAATACTTTCGATCTTCTTGAAGTATCTGTTGGAGTCGCTGGTATACAGGGTACTGATATTCACTTCGGAGAAGTCATGCGGGCTTTCGATAACCCGACCGTCCAATGTTCGGTAAGTGCCGTATCCCAATTGCGTGCTTATTTTCAGGCATACGCTGTCCGTGCTGCGAGTCGAAACCCAAGTATTCAGAACGCGTTGCAGCGACAACGGGAGATTATCGGCGTCATCCATCATGATATACAGTTTCGGGGAAGAGAACTCCGACAAGCTCGAAATCACCCGACAAATTGGCACGACATAGTCAAGAAAGCCAGTAAGCGCCCCCTCATACTCCGGAGGTTCCGATTTCATCGCGGCTCTTGTATAATGCTGCCTTACCTGAATGATCTCGCGCTCAACTTCCTCCAGCGAATGCTGAATTGAACTACTCTTCCCCTCAGATAATTGGTTGGATTTGCCACCTGCGAACTCGGTATACTTAGCAAATGCTTTACAGAAATCCTCTTTGCTTTCAGGCGATAGTTGTAGTTCAATTGATCTAACAAATTCGACTATCCGATACATCACATGCTGGCAGAGCATATGTTCGCCAATTGCGACCGCAGCGTAGCCCTTTAGTTTTCTAAACTCGGGCGGAGCGAATTCTGCCTTTTTTAGTGGAACATGAATTCCTAGAAATGCCAATTCGCGGAGGCTTTGTGCCTTCTGAGATGCGATCTGTACTCCAGGCTCAAGACTTCGTAGCAACATGCTCTTGCCAGTTCCGCGGGCACCAGAAATAAAACTGTTGTTCTGCTCACTTATGCTCGGCAGATCAGTGTAAATATCTACAAAGTATCGCGCAATATAGTCGTGGCCAAGTTGCTCTGGATTCCGAACACCAAACGGGTTCTCAATCATTGTCGGCACTCCCGCAATACTTTTGCTGTAGCTCTGATCCTACGAAGGCAAGCCGCCTTTGAACTGACGGATATCCGGTGTCAGATAGAGTTGCAGTATTTGTCTCACCGATCTGGATGTCATCCTCATGAATTGCAATTGTTGAGCGAAAAACGTCAAGTGATCGCCAACCCGCTAGATATCGGTTGCAATAGCGTCTTTCTAGGTCAGCCTTGGCAAGTCGCTTCGAAATGTAGTCAACGATCAATGCGGGGAGGTCGTCATTTTCGGGATCGGGGTGCTCAGTAAGCAGATCAGACTTTTCAAGATGGAAGTCCATGCTGACAGTTCGCGATGTTGCATCGATACGGACATTAATTGCTTTGCAGAAGAAATTCGGAAGGTAGGCTTGAGGCGGGGTTTGCGTTGAAATCGCGATGCTATCTGCGCGGCGACTCCGCTCACTAAATTCGTCCGCCAACCTTACTAGTGCTGCTAGTCGCCGGGCATGAACTTTACATCCATCAATCTCAGCAACTTCTTGCGGCACTCTGTCGTCAATCGTGTCGCGGTTGCCAGTGGTGGTTTTCCCCCCATGCGCACTGGCGATACCGGCAACCAGGCGTCGTTCGATATCGCTAAGTGGAGAAGATGACCCGATGTCTTTCAATATCTTGGCGGCCTGGATCTCGTGGCCGTGCCGCTCATAGGCGTTTCCGGCATCGTGCACAAGGATGGCCATAAGTAACACAAAGAGTTCATAAGCCGTAGTCTCAGGGGGCTGATGATCTTTCTTGTCTAAGCCTATGATTCTTCCAGCGGTATCTATGACGTCATCGACGTGCGTGATGTCGTGCTTCGTAAAGCGATGGCCGCCTTGAGCAAGTGAAGCACCTGTCACTTGATAGTAAGTGTTTGCAAGGTGCTCCTTGATAGTCTTGTAAGCTGCCACGTAGTCTTTGTTGCGACTTGGGAAGCTGGATGGATTCGCCTTCGCTTCCTCAACGAAGAGGCGCTCGAGCGGACTGTCGATGGTGACGGCGATAGTCATGCTGGGTAATGCTCCGCCAAGAAGGAAAAGACCGCTGCTGCAAGCTTGGGGGGAACAGCGTTTCCTACCTGCTGTTGTTGCAAGCCGATGGATCCGACAAACGTGTAACTATCTGGAAAAGACTGTAACCGAGCAGCTTCCCTCACGGAGAGGCCCCGGTCCTCAATTGGATGGATGAGCATATTTTTACGAAAGTTACCCAACACAATTGATGGCTGATCAAGTTTTAGTCGATGGTATATTCCAGAGTGGCAGCGTGTACGGTCCTTGTAGGTGTCCATAAGTTCAGCTGGGATGTCACTCCAGTTGCCGCCTTGGGGAATATGACTATATCTAGCGACAATGTGCGGTGCATTTTTCGTTACCAGATGGCCTTCGCAATCTGTGAGATTCCCACGTAGACTTGTGGCATACTGATTTGTCGCAGGCTTCCGATAGGGTAGAGAGCCTGCTGAAAAGCCGTTGCTGAGTGCGGGAAGATCTGAGATGGCGTCACAGACTGTGAATTCTTCATCTGACTTTTTGATGGTTTCGAACGGAGAAAGGTCTTTGCAGTTGCTGGCTATAAGGAAGAACCGTTGTCGCTTTTGGGCAACGCCATGCTCTGATGCTTGAAGCAGGCCTGACTGAAAATTGTATCCTCTTGAGCTGAGTTGCTGCTGCAACAATATTAGAAAGTGTCCCTTTTCAGTATGAGTGATGCCCGCAACGTTCTCAATAACAATCCAATCTGGTTTTATTAAATCAGCGATGCGGAAGAACTCAAGAAACAACCAATTGCTTGAGTTGTCCTTGTTTCTCGTCCTCTGATTTGACGTGGAAAAGCCTTGACAGGGAGGGCCTCCAAAGAGGACCACAGGCTCGTTGCGTATGCCGATGTCAAGTTGGTGAATCAGACGGACGTCGCTATTTATTACAGTTGCGTCGCGATGATTTTGTGTGAAAGTTTCACACGCTGACTTGTTGATTTCAATAGCATACCTTACCCGTATGCCAACGGATTCTGCACCCAGCGACATGCCGCCGGCGCCCGCAAAGACTTCAACTCCTATCATTCTATTTTATCATTGGCTCGAAGGCTTGGCGCACCTTTACGTTGCTTTCCGCTTCACGCTATCCGAAAAGCCCCTCAAATCACAAGAGACAGTGAACCGTCCCCGACGAGATTGTTTGATGCGGATCTATGCTCTTGGTTCTCCAATGGGACGTCTTTGACGTACTATGATGTTGGAGCAGATCTATTTTGGATCGCTTGAGCGATCCTCCGAGCACAAATGCCTCATGAAGCCCAGCCTGCTGAGAGGCTAACTTGGCAGAGTATTACATAATTACTATTATCGGTATTTTACTAACATATTGAAATAGAATATAAAAGTGCACTTTAGAACTCTGCGCCCTGCCTTTCCGTTCCAAGTGACACCCAATCCTGCCCACCAAAGGCAACGAGCGCGATCTGTAGAACCTCGCGCTCGAGGTCGGCGCGGAAAACGATGGTCAGGCGATGACCTCGGCCGCCGTGCCGGACCAGCCATCCGTCCAGCGGCCCTGTAAGGCGCATGCCCGACGTCGGGTTTGCCGCGATGTCACGGATGAGGGCGTCGATCTCGTCAAGCCGGCGTGCGGCGGCGTCGAAATCGCCCTGCGTCACGTCGATGATGTGTTCCACGATCCCGACCAAGTCTCGTTCGACAAGCGGGTGTTTACTCTGGCGCATCAGGACGTAGCGCTGTTCTCTTGGGCGGCCTTGAGCCGGGCCAGGTGTTCGCGCGCGTTAGATGTGAAGGTGCCAAGCGCTGCCACAGGTTCCCATTGGTCAGGTGGCAAGGCCAGACGCCGTTGCACCTCGGCTTCCAGCAATTTGCGTTCGCGGTCCCGCGCGGCCTTGGCACGGGCCATTTCACCAGAGACTGCGGCGCTGACATTGGGATACTCGCCAGCCTCGACCAGCTCGCGGGCGAAAGCGAAGGCTGCGTCGGTGAAGCTTACACTCTGCTTGTGCACGGTCATCGAGGGCCCTCGCATGGTGTTCCATTGGACCACCATAGCGCAGCTTCCTGTTTCAGGCAATCGTAGGTTGGCTTCAGGAAGCGACGCGGTATCCGCGCCGCTCTTTTGCGCGAAACAACGCAGAGGCCGCCGCTTCCGCCAAAAAGGTCGACCGATAGGACGCAGCCCGAAACTGCCCCCCGCCCCCGATCCGGCCCCAACGTCGTTCGACGATGATTTCGCCGAAGAGATCGGGCAGCACCTCAACCCGGTAGAACCGGGCCATGTTTAGATCGGGATCGACGCGGTAGAGCAACTGGCAGGACATTGGGACCTCCTGTCATCAGGATGTTCCCGCAGCCCTGCTCTGTCCAATCAGAAATCTGAATCGTTGGTGGGTCACCGATTCAGGAAGCTGATGAGTTGCCTTCATCGCCGCCGACGGCCTCGACCCACATCACGACGAGGATGGTCTCGGGGTCGACAAGCCAGGACGCGGCGATGCGGCCATCGTGCCTGCGAAACCGCTCGCCGATCAGCACTTGCCCGCTTGGCTCTCTGATCCAGACCCGTGCCACCAATGTGCCAGAGCTTTCATCGCGCATGCTCGCGCCTCCGGCCGAAAACTTGGCTCGCCGCGATGGACAGGCCGCCCATCAAAACATATCTAGCGTTGCTGATAGTGGTGATATGATGTCGCCGCGCTTCGTTCGGAAGGTTTCCCTGTCGATGCATGTTCTGTCTCCCACACTTTGCGCTTTGGCGTTGATTTCTGTTTCTGCTCCGGCTTTGGCGCTCGACAGTTGGACGGCCACGGCGGAGCGCGGCCTCCCGGTTCTGAGCCTCACGCAGGGCGAAGGGTCGGTCCGGATCGTTTGCGATCCCGATCGCGTCTTTGGGCCGACTCCGAATGGCGCGGTCCTTGTGACACTGCCCAAGGACAAGGCGCCGACGACCGTGGTGTTCTTGGCGAAAACCGGAGAGCAGGCTCGTTTGGCTGTCGCCGCCGGCATCGCCGCGCAGGCCAAGATCGATGCCGCGGAATGGGCCAAGATGGTCGAGATCCTGCGCAAAGGCGGCGCCTTCGCGGTGGTGTCCAGCGCGGACAGCCTGAGCTTCGAGACAACCCCTCTGCCCGACCTCGCCTGCGAGTGATCTCGGGCGCTTCCAAAACTTGCTCTGAACCATCGCAGTTTATCCGGCCCGGCGCGCCTTGATCAGGCGCGCCACGATCGCCGTGAAATAACCCCCAACGACCGTGGCGCGTGGCAGCGAGCACCAAGGATCCCCCGCTGCGCGATGCATGGCCTCCAACGCTTCGGGCCGAACATAAACCGTCATCGGATTGCCGATGACTTTGATGCCCTCCGTCAACCGCTCGAAGCCAGCGGCTTCCTCAGTCAGGTGTCTGACATCGGTCTCGCTTGCCAACTTTCTCAGGCGCTCGCGACCCTGTCTCGCAAGAGCGGCCAGAACGTACTCCATCGTGACTCCATCCCGCGCGGCAATGTCGGCCAGGTCTGGCTCAAGCGTCAGTGGCAAACGGTAGAGCAGAACCAACTTCACCTTCTTGCCTATTGCCACAGGCCCACCCAGCGGCCGAATTGAAAGCGACCGATCCGCCTCCCCTTCCCTCTTCCCGGCATTTCCTGCCATTTCCGCTGTGTCGGCGGTCGGCATCGGATCGAGACCTTCGCGCTCTATATCATCCTCAGCTGGCTTGCCCCGTCGTTCGGCAAGGAGGCGGGACTGAGCTTCGCGTGACGAGCGCAGACGGGCCACGGCGTTTTGCTGCCCGGGCTCCTCATCCGCAGGTGAGGGAGCGATGCGGGGTGGAATGCGGAAACGGCTCAATCGACAATCACCTCGTCGACACCGGCGAGGATCAGTCGCGCCACCTCGAGCTGGCGGGTGATCGCATCCGCGACCAGCCTGCCGCCCGGCGAGCGGGCATTGGCCGCCGCCGCAGGGCCGAGGGGGCCGTGGAAGCCCAACTGCTCCAGGATCTTGGAATGTGGAACAATCACATCGAGATGATCGAGCCGCAGGATTTCCATAAGGACATCCTGATCGCGCTTTGGCAGGAGGCTTAGGCCCCCTTCCCGCGTGGCGGCGTCAATGATCTTCGGCCCCGCATCCATCACCAGAACCCGTACCGCCGGGAAGCGTTCACCTGCCGCGATCGAGGCGCGCAGATCGTCCATCCAGAGGACGGCACGATGGGTCATTTCCCATTCGGCGAAGACAGGCCGCGCAGGGATCAGCACCAGGTCAGAGACGAGGCAAAAGTCCTCGGTGTCGGCATGGGTGCCCGGCCGCGTGTCGATCACTACCAGGTCGACGCCCCGAGCCTCTTCCTCTTCAAGGAGTGCCAGCAGCCCTTCGACCGTCTCGGGCGGCGAAAGGATGGACAAGGCCTCGGGCCAGGTCGGCTTCTTGACGGCCTCCCAAGCGGCCAGTTCGAAGCTGTCGCGCCAACGGCCGAGCTGGGCGTTCACGTCACCATCTATCAGCGTGATGCGCCGACCGGCATCCAGCGCAGCCGAGGCCAAAAGCATGGCGGACGTGGTCTTGCCGCTGCCACCCTTTGTCTGGACGATGATAATGACATGCATGCAACCGACCCTTCGAAATCACTACGCCTTCCCAATAGCGGGCCGCGCCGTGGAGGCGCGAAAGCAACCCGCCGGAGTCTGAGCATTAATGCCGGAGCCATTGGCAGAGCTTGGATATCCCCAGTTTCCGGGCGGCTCTTTAGGCATAGGGTTGTGAAAACGTCAAATGTCTTATGCCTGTGGTTGCGCCTGTCCCGCCGAAATATTCATCTTTGTTGAAGAATTTTCTCGGACTGGGGTCCTACGCTTGGTCATGCGCCCCACCTGTCTAAATGGATAGGCACGGCAGCCTGCATATTGGCCTTGTTGCCTGTTTGCATGTTTGCCTGTCAGCATGGAAAACAGCGTGCATGGTGACCAGTTTGACACCCTGCCAAAGTGCTTAGCCAACGGTCTGCCTGCCTGACCGCAAGGGCGGACAACCGGCAGCGCTTTTGCCGGGTTAGCCGGTTGCATGTCTGCATTTGTGCCTGTCCGCCTGTTCGCATGTCAGGGCAGGAGGCGTCCATTTTGGGACGTCGACCGACCCTCCGCGCGTCCTGTCGCCCGCCTTTCCCCTTGAATGACATGCCCAGGCTAACCCCGAAGCCAAGCGCCTTCCCGTCCTTCCCCCGTCCCGGAAATTTCTAGCCGCTTGCCACACTCCAACTCATCGACCCACTAGCGCACCGCCAGCACCGCGCGCCAGAAAACATCGCTATATCAATGCACTCGTCCGTGAGCTCACACCTAGCAGAGGCCTGGCGGCCGGGCGCAGGGGTTTCTGTCGCCGGGCAGGCCGCCGACCCCTGACGCCATATGGAGTCCTCACCGGCTGTCCGGTTTCCGCACGCGGGCTCCTCTTTGGAGGAGCGGAAACCGGCCGGTGAGGACGGTTGGCTGGAACGGTGACCTGTGGTACACGGGTGTTGTGATGCTGATAATGGTGTTTCAATAACATGAATGGTTCACGCCTCTCTGATGACGACCGGGCCCGCATTCGCGCCCGCCTTGCCGCTGGCGAGAATGTCGGGGCCGTGGCCCGCGCCCTCGGGCGGCATCGCCAGACGGTGTCACGGGTGAAGGAAGACCTTGAGCGCCAGGACGGAACCCGACTGGCAGTGAAGCTGAACTTCCGGGTGACGGAGGCTGAACATGCACATTTGCTGGCCGCCATCCGGTCAACTGACCTGACGGTTTCCGAGGCAATCAGGCATCTTGTCAGGCAAGCAACCAGCCTCCTTGCTCTGCAGTCACCCGAGATCGAAGCCATTGCCGCCGCGCGCCGCGATCTCGCGGCAGTCGGCAACAACCTCAACCAGTTGGCTAGGCTCGGAGCCGTGGGCCGTTTGCACTGGAAAGCCGGGGACGCCGCGCTCGTCCGCAAGGTCGCCGCGCGCGTTAACGATCTCGTCGACGAAGTGGTGGGTCTGATCGCTGAAGCGCAGGGGCGTGCCTGCTTTGACCCCGCTGTTGCCCCGACCAAGGCGGCGGCCAAATGACCAGCACGAGCGTTGAAGATCTGGTTTTGGGCCATGTGCTGGACGGTAAACGCCGGGGCCGTTCAGGGGGCGGCGGTGCCGAGGGTCGCCTTGGTTCGCCGAAGGAACGGCGGTCGCGGGCCCTACTGCGCAATGCGGCAGCCCCGCGCAGCTGGCAGTCCGTCGTCAAGCGCATCGTTGGTGGGAGCACCCGCACGCCGCAGGAGTTGAAGCGGCTCTTGGACTATGTCGCCCGAGAAGAAGGCGTGCAGAGCACCTGGTGCAATCTTGCAGGCTACGATCGCGACTTCGATCCCGAGCGCACGGGCCGGATTGCCCAGACGTGGTCGTCGACGTGGAACGGCGCGCCGAAGCGCGGCCATACTGACCACATCATCCTGAGCTTTCCGCGCGGTGTTGATACTGATCGCGCTGAAGCCGTTGCGCGCGACTGGGGACAGGCCGTCTTTGGCTCAGGCGAGTTCGGCGATGTCTGGCGCTATGTCGCGGCGCTCCACAAGGACACCGATCATCTTCACGCGCATTTCGTGGTGGACAAGCACGGCATCGAACAGGGCCGGTTCATGTCGATCTGTCGCCATGCGGCGCTGAACTTCGATGTGATGCGTGAACTACATGCCGAGATTTCTCAGGAACACGGGTTGAACATCGTCGCCTCGACGCGGCTGTCCCGTGGCCTGATCGAGAACGCCCCGCGAGAAACGGAAATGCGGGCAGCCCATGCCTCCGGCAAAGCCGCACCACCTCCTCCTCCGCCTATGTCGGATGGCGAGCGGGCGCGCAGGCTCGATGCCTTGCAGGGCTTTGCCCGCGACTATGACGAGTTGGGCCAGATCGCGGGCCTAGCCTCCGCTTCCGGCGCTGAACCCACGGCCACAAGTTTCATGACCCGTCTTGCCTCAGCGCTCGGCGCGTCCGCTTCCGCCTTAAGACAAGGAGTTCCCCAGATGCCGGATGCCACCCTTCACGCAGAGGGCGACGCCGCGGCCCGTATCGAAACGGCACGGGCCGAGATGATCGCCTCGGCCACTGAGGCTTGGCAGGCGATCCGGGCGATGGATCCCTCGGCCGAGCGTGTGGAACTGGAACGCAGCTTTGCCGATCAGGCCCGTGCCTCTTTGAAGCTAGCCCCCGACAGCCTGCTTCTGGCCGAACATGCCCGCGCCGCCGAGCGCAGCGACGATCCTTATCACAACCCGACCCTCGCCTCTCTGTCGCGCCTGGATCAGGGCATGACCGAAGGTATCGCGCTTGATGAGGGTCTGCGCGCCACTCTCTCGCATGTTCGGGGCGAGATCGGCGAACGGCTTACTGCCCTGTTCTCAATCCGAGAAGACGAACTTCGGACCGCAGGTACATCCGTCGAAGAAATGGTCGCCCGCTTCAGTCTGGCCGAACGCAGCGAAGGCCAGCGGGCGAGTTGGATCGCCGACCAGCCGAACACAATGCAAAAGGTATTCTGGATGGAAACGGAGCGCGCTATCGGCCAGGAGGTGCGAGCAGAACTCGCCACCTTCAATCTCGCGCCGGAGTTGACCGAGGCCGTCGCGCGCGAGCAGATGCTTTCCGCCGATCGGCATCTTCGCCTATCTGAGGTTCCTGCGCTCGAGGCGATCGTGGACCGGATGCAAGAGAGCTTGCGGCCCGAGGATCTCGATCGCGTGCGATCCGGTGATCTTGCACCTCTGGCCGAACAAGTTCGCGATCCCGCACTCAGGGCCGCGGTGGCACACGAGTTGAAGAACGAGGGCGACCTTGGCCAGACCGGCACCGTCGGGCATTGGGCCGATCTGGCGCGCAGCCAGTCAAGAGCGGCCGATCTCGGTCAGCGCGAGAGCAGAGTCGAGCGCGATCAAGGCCACGAACTCTGAAGGACACTCAGCGATGCTTTCAAACCTTGAATCCGCCTGGCGGTATCCGCTCGCTGTAGCCTTGGGTCTGGGGACAGGCCTCTACATCGGCGGCATGCTGGCCACGATTTATGTGATCGTGGCTTTTCGCGAGAACCTCGATACGCTCAGCCCCTTGGGCCTATGGTTTTTCCGCTATCCTTGGGCTGACTTGGAAGCACGACCCGCCACTTTGCAAGGCGCGCTGATCATTACAGGTGCAGTGACCGTCGCCCTCACTTTGGTCGGGCTGGCCGGAGTCCATCGCGGACGGCTCAACCAGTATGACGACGCACATTTCCAGACCAAGCGCGAGCTCAAGCGCAACAAGATGATGGGCAGTCTCGACGAGAACGGCTTTATCTTCGGTAAGCTCGGCTCCCCGAAATCCGACGCCCCCTTCGTTATGGCGCCGCCCGACCGCTTCCCTCATGCCATGATGATCGCGCCCACAGGCCGCGGCAAAGGAGTTGGCTTTGTCATTCCGAACCTTCTGCACTTCACCGGGTCCGGCATCATCCTCGACGTCAAAGGTGAGAACTTCGCCAAGACATCGATCCACCGTCAGCACGGGCTGAAGAACGCAATCTGGTATTTCTCGCCCTTCGACGAAGAGCGCGGCTCACACCGCTTCAACCCCCTCGCCCGCATCGCCGCCCTTCCCTCGGCCGAGCGCCAATATACGGCGTTGAACTCTATGGCCGATCTCTTCCTCATCCCGGAAGGCGAAAGCGCACAGAGCTTCTTCAACGCCGGCAAGCGGCTCTTCATCGCTTCCTGCCTCTACGCGATTGAAAAGCGTCGCCCGACGCTCGGCTATGCCGGCGAGATCATGGCCGGGGGCGGCGACAAGAAGAAGACCTACACCACCATTGCCGAGGACACGCAGATCCCGATCGTCTCGCGCACCTTCCTAGAAATGGCCGACGTCCCCGAAAAGACCCTCGGCGCGTATGTCTCGGTCATCCAAGGTTCTGGCCTTGAACTGTGGAATGACCCGGCGGTCGATCGAGTGACCTCCGCCAGCGATTTCGACTTCTCGACGTTTCGAGCCAAGCCGCAGAGCCTCTACATCGTCGTCCAGCCGGAGCATCTGAAAACCCTGGCTCCGCTGGTGCGTCTCCTATTTGCGGATGCAATCGCGTCTCTGCAGCGGAAGGAACCCGGGCCAGACGAACCGCACGCGGTGATGTTTCTTATGGACGAGTTCGACCAACTGGGGCGGCAGCCGCTGGTGCTGTCCTCGATCAAGACCATCCGCAGTTTCGGGGGGCGGTTTTTCATCATCTCGCAGACGATTCCCGGTCTGGATGACATCTATGGCGAGACGGGACGGCGTTCCTTGCAGGGCGGTGCCGGGGTGCAGATCTACATGACGCCGCAGGATGATCGGACGGCTGACGTGTTGTCCAACGCCCTCGGACGGTCGACCGTCACTGCGGTGACAGAAAGTCAGTCGCGCATTCGGACGTTGGAGGATAGCGCCAATGTCAGTCGGCGGTCAGAAGAGCGGCCGCTGATCTCGGCGAACGAAGTGCTGCGGTTCCCGCTGGATGAAGTGCTGGTGCTGGCGGAGGGGCAGTATCCGATCCGGGCAAGGCATGTGCGGCACTACGAGGATCGGCATTTTGGGCCGATTGATCGAGCAAGGAAAGGCGTGGTGCTGCATGATCGCAACTTCCTTACGCCGACAGTGGGCACACCAGGTGTGGCGCTAATGAGAAGCCTCATCCCAAACGGTGATCTCGGCGACTCCTTGGGGAAAGCAAGCGCAGCCTTCGCCAATCTCTCGCAAGCAGCAAAGTCTGGGCCAAAGAGCGAGTGTGGGTGACGTGATCGGCCCATTGCTGCCGGTCGCATGGACAGGATGCTGCTTCGCAGCACTCCTTAAGCTGCCGTTCGCCTTGCCTCGCAGCAAGCACCCGGCCAGTATGACAGCCATACAGAAGAAGCTGTCGGTCAAACGGGACATCGTCACGCGGGTTCGGATGGTGCTGCCATTGATGTCGAGCCAGCGCTGGTCGCTGGACTTCGTGTCGGACCAGCTGACCGATGGCCGCCGGTTCAGGATGCCGATCGTGGTTGATGACTGCACGCGCGAATGCCTGGCGCTGATCGCTGACACTTCGTTGTCAGGCGCAGGGGTGGCGCGTGAATTGGCGGCCTTGTTCAACACCAGCGACAAGCCGCAGACGGTGGTCAGCGACAACGTCCTAGCTCGGGAACAAAACGCGGTTTAGGTCGTCAGATCACGGGGCATCCGAGCGACCGGATACCTTTGGAAGAATTGCCCAGGCGGGCTCCGCCGTCAAGAAGTGGTCTCTTCCATAGCAAATACAGGGCCGGCCTCGTTGCCGCCCTCACCGTCCTGAAGACGAGATCCTAAATCCCAAGCGGAAGGCCCGAACATTATCTACGAGGTCAGGAAGCTGCCTCCACGGCTCTACAGAGAGGGGTCCTTCCGCCTGGGCTCGTCCCCTCGAAGAAGGGGCGATAGGGTTCGCCGGACTTGATCACGGCGTGAATGGTGCGCGCCATCTTTGCGGCGATGGCGGTGTAGGCCTTTCGGCGCAGATCCGGGTTGTGCCGGTCCTGCGCGATGTAGCGCTCGAACTTGTCGCGGAAGCTGTTAGCCTTCTTCAGGACCGCAGTTTGCCCTGCCAGCCACAAAGTGCGTCGGAGACGGGCATTGCCATACTTCGAGATCTTGCTTCGGCCGCGGAACATGCCGGACTGGACCGTCGCCAGATCCATGCCGCAGAACTTCAGAAACTGCCGGTGATGATGGAAGCGGCGCAGATTGCCGGTCTCGGCCAGAATGGTCAGGGCGTTGATCGGCCCGATGCCAGGAATGGTGCGCAGCAGCAGGTAATCAGGCCGTTCGCCGAGCAGTTCGATGGCACGGTCTTCGATGGCATTGCGCTGGTGGATCAGGCTTCTGCCCTCGGCCAGCATGAGGCGGAACATGCGGATGGCGTCCGACTCCGGCGACACAGGCAATCCTGCTGACGTCCTGGCCGTCTCGTAAATGTCTGACAGCATGAGAGACTTCTCCACCTTCCGACCAACCACCTCCCATGCAGCCACAATGAATTTCTCCTTGGTCATGGCGGAGATCATGTGAGGGGACGGGAACATCTCAAGGAAGGCCAGAAACCAATCGGTGCGGGAACTGCGGTGGAAACGGTCGGCTTCCGGAAAGTAGAGCGGCAGGTAGTGGGTCAGGATGCGGTGCCACAGCTCGGTCTTGGACCGCGACACGGCATCATGGGTCTTGGATAGCTCCTGAATGTCGTTCGCCCCGGCAACCATCGGGTCCTGGAAGATCTGAACCGCGCCGATTTGCAGCATGTGCACGATGACCTGCGCATCCTTCGGATCGTTTTTGTCCCAGCTGTTGTGCAGCGCCTCCCGCGTACGGGCCAGGGCAATCGACGACACCAATTCAGGTCGAACCCGGCGACGCCCAGATGATACATCAACACGCGATGATAGTTGCCCGTGGCCTCAAAACCGATCCGGACCGGCAGGCCATACTCCCGCAAGATCGCGATCAACCGCATGAAGTCGTCGGTGCTGTTGGTGATCGTCAGGCGCCGCCGGCGTGTCTTGCCGGAAACGGCTATCAGCACTTCATGCCGGTGTTTGGAAATGTCGATGCCTACCAGAATGCGGGCATCTGAAGTATGCTCAACCTTGGCCATGGCCGGTCTCCTCTGTGGTGTGGTTCGCAAAACCACCATAGAGACCCGAGACCCGGTTATGGCCGCCAGCTGCGCAATTTTGGAGGCTGCGCAGGCGGCCATAACCTTCAACGGCGCTTCATTCCCAACATGCTACGGGACCGAGTTCACCTCGAACGCGATCCTGACCTTCGCCGATGACCGCAAGTTTGACGGGCACTACATCGCCCGCGGCAAACCGACCCAGAATGCCTTCGCCGAAAACTTCCACGGACGCCTGCGCGACGAGCTGTTGAACGAAACCCTGTTCCCGTCCCTGCACCATGCCCGCGTCACGCTGGCCGCCTGGCGCAAGGACTATAACACCGAACGGCCCCACTCCCTCCTCGGCTGGCAGACTCCAGCCGAGTTTGCCCCAACCTTCACCCAGCAACGGCGCCTGACGTTGCACAACCCGCAAAGTTCCGCGCCAGCCCCCGTTGCCCAACCCATCCAAACGCTGAAAACCAAAACCCGGAGTCTCGCTCACGCTGGTTAAAAGTTGGAGGCAACGTCACTGCTTAGGCCGGCCGCGACCGTCGCTTGATCAGGGGCGAGATCAGTACCACGACTGCGACGACCAGGAGGCCGGCGGCGATGGGATGGCTGATGACCTGAAGGAAGTTGTCGTTCGAGATGATCATCGCGCGACGCAGACTCGTTTCCATCAGCTCGCCCAGCACCAGCGCCAAAACGATCGGGGCCGGATGGATCCCGCATTTGCGCAGAATGTAGCCCACGATGCCGAAGATTGCGGCCACTATCATCTCGAACGTGTCGTTGGCGGCGGAATAGGCGCCGAGCATGCAGATCGACACGACGACGGTGGCGATCGCGGCACGGGGCACGCTGGTGACACGAACCCAGAAGGGCGCGCTGAACAGCCCGATCAGGACCATGATTGGCAGGCTGACCAGCAACGACACGAAGATCGCATAAGGGATTTCCGGGTTGTTGGTGAACAAGAGCGGCCCGGGCTGCAACCCCTGAATGGTCATCCCCCCGACCAGAACCGCCGCACTGGCCGAAGCAGGCACGCCCAGCGACAGCAGCGGCGCCATCGCACCCGACCGGGCAGCATTGTTGGCCGCCTCGGAGGCCACCAGACCTTCCTCGCTGCCCGTGCCGAAGGCCTCGGGCGTGCGGGAGGATTTGCGGGCGACGGCATAGCTGACCAGCGAGGCGATCGAAGCCCCGGCACCGGGGATGAGCCCGACCATGTAGCCGAGGATCGTCGACCGCAGAACGACGAACCAGTGCGGCAGGATCGTCGAAATCGCTCCGCTCGCTACGTTCAGCTTGACTATCTTGGGGCGCGGCCCGTGCGCCTCCTCGATCATCACGAAGACCTCGGAAATCGCGAACAGGCCGATCAGCGCTGCCACGAAAGGCACCCCGTCGATCAGATACATCGTGAAGACATAGCGGTCGGTGCCACCTATCGGGTCCAGCCCGATCGTGACGACGCACAGCCCAAGCAAAAGCCCGATCAGCGATTTGAGCGGCGTCCCCGCCCCAAGGATGCTGATTAGGGCAAGGCCCACAACAGACAGCGCAAAGAACTCGGATGGGCCGAAGGCAAGGGCATAGTCGGCCATGACGCTCGCCGTAGCGATCAGGAAGATGGTGCTGATCAGCGCACCCGACCCCGAGGCCATGATCGACAGCGTCAGCGCCTTGCCCGCCTCGCCCGCCTGGCTCATGGCAAAACCGTCCATCGCGCTGACGGCCGACGACGGCTCACCCGGGGCGTTGACGAGAATCGCCGGAATGACTCCGCCGTAATCAGACGCCATGTAAATGGCCACCAGCATGACAATGGCCGGGATCGGGTCCATCCCGAAGGTGAAGGGGATCAGAAGCGCCATGCCCATGCTCGACGACAAGCCCGGCAACGCACCGACGAAATAGCCGACGATTATGCCGATCGCCAATGCAAGCAGGACATTTAGGGTGAAGACGAATTCCGCAGCCTCGAGAAGATTGTTGATCATCCTGATGTCCTTACGGCAGCGGGGTTCCAAGGAGATTGACGAAGCCGAACCAGGCAAGGCCGAGCACGGCCGCCGTGACCCCGATCACGCTCAACGGGGTTCTGAGTCCGGCGAGGATCGCGAATAGCGGCGTCCACACGGCAGCGACCGCGAAATAACCCAGCCGGTCGATGGCCGTCGGGAAGATCAGGATCATCACCGCCGCCAAGGCCACGGCGACCGGTCGTTCCAGATCGACCGTCGGGCGGCTTTCGCGGGGACGGACCGTCAACCACAGCTGCGCAAGGGATACGACGATCAGGGCCATTCCCGTGATGAACGGAAACGTGCCGGGACCGAACGCCGAGGCGGATTCTCGCATGCCGAACGAACCTGCAACAAACCAGACCCCGAAGAGTGCCGTCCCAAGGAACACAGCCCCTTCGAAGAGGGCATTGGGAACCTGAACCGTCTGAACGGCAATCATCGCATCGTCATTGTCGTCCTGCGGCGGTGCACTGCGCGGCGGGGTGTGCTCTGCCACCTCAAACGACCTTGGCCACAGGCGCAACAGTCCGGCGCGTCTGGCCCTGCGCGGCCCGAAAACCGGCACGCCCCGCGAGTGCGGCCGAAGCCGGTGACTCTGGATGTTTCATGCTGTCTCCTCCCGTTGGTCTTTCCGCAAATCTGCATGGCATGAATGAAAGACGCAACGAAGAGATTAGGTAAACGTAGTATCTAAAGCAACTACTAAAATTCAATCTGACTCGGCCGGATCGAAATATCTGCGGAAGATGTCTGAAAGTTGGCCAGAGCGCCGAGATTTTCAAACAGAAATAATGGGCTGCGAAAGACCGGCCCACCCGACACAGGTCACTTGGAAGTCGGCAGGCCGCACCTTGCGCCCCGCGACAGCGAGGCGAAGGTCGCGATCTTTCCCGTGAATGGCGCGCGGCCAGGCGGAGATGACCGCCTGCCCGAACATTTTCTGTTGCAACACGCCAGAATCGCTGCGGCCATCGCGGCGGGATCTTCAGCCATCAATCTCGGCATTGCCCGTCATGCGTAGAACGCCCGCCGCGTCCCGGATCCAAAGATCATACCCCCCGGCGCGGGCCTGACCCTCTGCATGAACCGTTTCACCGGCGAACACGGGCTGCACACCACGGAAGTTGAACCGACGAATCTTGCTGCTGCCATGAGCCTCGCAGGCGCGCAGCATCAAGGTGGCCAGTAGCTGACCCTGGACGATGACACCGGGGTATCCCTCGACGCCCGTCGCATAGGCCAGGTCGTAATGGATGCGATGGGCGTTGAAAGTGACCGCCGAATAGCGGAACACCATCGCCTCGTCCGGGCGGTGCGGCACCGACCACAGGGCAGTTTGCGGTGCCTGCTTGCCGACCGGCGTTGCGGCCCCTGCGGGCGGGTGATCGCGGTAAACCAGCGTCTGCGTCTCTTCGAGCATCAGAGTGCCGTTGCTTTCATACCGGTTCGCGACTTTCACAAACACCAGAGCGCCGGTCTCGCCTTGTTTCAGCGAAATGTCGGCGATCTGCGCGGTCTTTTTCAAGGGGTCACCCAGCCGGATGGGGGCATGGAACGTAATGTCGCTTGAGGCCCACATCCGGCGGGGAAGTTCTACCGGGGGCAAAAAACCACCGCGCCGGGGATGGCCGTCTTCGCCAATCTCCGACTGGCCGACAGTCGGCCCGAAGTATAGCCACTGCACCAAGAGCGGCGCCGTCATGCCATTGGCGCAGGTTACCGGATCGTCAAGCAAGGCGCGAAGTCCCTCGACCGGCCAGGCATCGGCTGTGGCCTCGCGCGACTCGGTGCGATTCATCCATGGCATCAGTGTTGCGATATCCATCAGGCGTTTCCTCCATTTTCCGGGTTTCTTTGCCCTCTCGTAGTTGTTGTTGCAACTACTAAATGTGTGGCCTATGGTGGGGCCAATCGAAAGACTGCGTGCAAAGGGGGGATCCCATGGCGATCATCAACATCAAGACCGAAATCACGGGCAATATCTGGAAGATCGAGGCCAAGCCCGGACAGCGACTGGCGGAAGGCGACACAATCATGATTCTCGAGTCGATGAAGATGGAGATCCCGGTTTCGGCCACCGAGGATGGCGTCCTTGTCGAAATCCTGGCCGAGGAAGGTGCCACGGTGACCGAAGGCACGGTGGTTGCCCGGATCGAGGCCTGACATGAAAAAGCTGCTCGTCGCCAACCGGGGCGAAATCGCGCGCCGGGTGTTCCGCTCGGCCCGCGATCTGGGAATTGCGACCGTCGCCGTCCATTCCGAGGCCGACGCCGCCGCAGCCCATGTGGCCGACGCGGACGAGGCAGTGGCCATCGGCCACGCGCCTGCCCGCGAAAGCTATCTCGATGTGGCCAAGGTTCTGGATGCGGCCTTGCGGACCGGCGCGGATGCAGTCCATCCCGGCTATGGCTTTCTGTCCGAGAACGCGGATTTTGCCGAAGCCGTTCAGGCCGCGGGACTGACTTGGGTCGGTCCGGCACCGGATTCAATCCGGGCAATGGGCGACAAGCAACGCGCCCGCGCGCTGGCCGAAGCGGCGGGCGTCCCGATCGTACCCGGGTCCGGCCGGATCCTTTCTGGCGTAATTGACGGGGTCGAGACGGCTGGGATGGCCGTCGGATATCCCCTTTTGGTCAAAGCGGCTGCAGGCGGTGGCGGTATCGGCATGAAGCGGGTCGATGATCCGGCAAAGCTCTTGGAAACCGTGGCAGCGACGCAGTCGATGGCCGCCAAGGCTTTTGGCGACGGCTCGGTCTTTCTCGAACGGTTCGTCCCCAAGGCTCGGCACATCGAGATCCAAGTTTTCGGCTTTGGCGAGGCCGGGGCGATTCACCTTTACGAACGGGACTGCTCGCTACAACGCCGGTTCCAGAAGGTGATCGAGGAAAGCCCCGCCCACGGCCTGCCCGAGGCGGTCCGTGCCCGGATGACGGCGGCGGCCGTGGCGCTGTGCCGCCACACCGCGTATGAGGGTGCCGGAACAGTCGAATTCATTGTGGACGCCGCCAGTTTTGAGTTCTTCTTTCTCGAAATGAACACCCGCATCCAGGTCGAACATCCGGTGACCGAGATGGTGACCGGGCAAGATCTGGTGTCGCTGCAGCTGCGCTTTGCCTCCGGCGCTTTGCACAGTCTGCCCCAATCCGAGATCGGCAATCAGGGCCACGCCATCGAATGCCGCCTTTATGCCGAAAACCCGGCCAAGCATTTCATGCCGTCCC
This sequence comes from Pseudomonadota bacterium, assembly GCA_020161975.1. Classification (GTDB taxonomy): domain Bacteria; phylum Pseudomonadota; class Alphaproteobacteria; order Rhizobiales; family Beijerinckiaceae; genus JAIUNP01. The sequence continues at coordinate 59,309 of JAIUNP010000002.1, read as the reverse complement.
CCGGCACGCTTTCGGTCTTCACACTGCCCGGGCAGACCCCGGGCCTGCGCATCGACAGCGGGTATCGTCAAGGTGACGCCGTCACGCCGTTCTATGACCCGATGATCGCCAAGCTGATCGCGCATGGGGCCACCCGGGACGAGGCCCGCACTAAGGCGGCCCGGGCCCTGCGCGACCTGGCCGTCGAGGGGTTGCAGACCAACCGTGCCTTTCTGATTGCCTGCCTCGAAAACAACCGCTTCGCAGCTGGCGATGTCTACACCAGTTTCATCGACGACCACAAAAACGCACTTCTGGCCGCGGCAACCGAGGAGACCAAAGCATGACTTCACAGTCCATCGCGGACCATATCTGGACGCCCCAAGACGGCCTGACGGGCGTAATGCGACAGGCGGTTCTCGTGCTGGGGGGAACGGCGGTCATTGCCGTTTCGGCGCGGATTCAAGTGCCGATGTGGCCGGTGCCGATGACGCTGCAGACACTGGCGGTCCTCGTGATCGCCCTCAGCTTTGGCGCGCGGCTCGCGACGGTCACGCTTGCCGCCTACTTGGTGCAGGGCGCTGTCGGCCTGCCGGTGTTTTCCACTGGCGGCGGCTTCGCCTATCTGTTCAGCCCGACCGCGGGGTATCTGTTTGGATTTCTGGTGGGTGCGTTGGTCGTCGGCCATCTTGCCGATCGGGGCTGGCATCGGTCGAGTCTCGGCACGCTTGCCGCCGTAGCCATCGGTAGTGCCCTTTTCTATGCCTGCGGCGCGGGGTGGTTGGCGGTCCATGTTGGGGCCGATCAGGCCGTGGCGCTTGGCGTGGTCCCGTTCCTGGTCGGCGACCTGCTCAAGGCTGGGATCGCGATGGTCATCCTGCCGCAGGTTTGGGCGCTGGTCTCCAAGGTCAGGTAAGCATCGGCAGCAGGGCCGCCGCAAAGCGGTCAGGCGCCTCATAGGCAACCCAGTGGCCTGCCCCCTCGATGATTTCGACGGGGCAGGCCGGATCACATTTGCGCAGGACAGCGATGCGGCGGTCGAGATCGTCCTGCAGAATGGCATCGCAGCCACCCCAAATCGCCCCCAACGGAAGCGACAGCTCGCCAAGCGTATGGCGCAGGATCGGCCGGTTCGACCAAGGTCGGCTGTTCAGGCGCGCGCGCTGAGCATTTGCGGCCTGAAGCTGAATAGCATCGTCATCGACCCCGCCGGCAAGCATCAGGACATGCAGGTTGTGCGCGTGGATCGCCAGTTGCTCCGATGGAGCAAGCCCACGCCAGCTTTTCAGCGGAAGTCGCAGGGAGGTAGGCAACCCAAAGCCGCTTGCTCCGACCAGAACCAGCCGGTGCACGTGGGGTCGGGCCAGCAGAGCCATGCGGGCCGCCACCAATCCGCCAAAGGAAAACCCGACAAGGTGGAACGATCTCTCGCCGATCAGCGTCCGAAGACCGTCCAGAAGCGCCCCGGCCAGCGGGTCAAGACTGTCGGACAGCGGCAGACCTTCCGACTCTCCGAACCCGGGCATGTCCGGCAGCAAAATCTGATGGCTCTCCCCCAGCGCCGGGATGTTCCTGATCCAATGCGTCCACGAACCCGAGCCACCATGTACAAGCACCACCGGCGGGCCGATGCCGCCGACCCGCCAAGCCAGCGATCCGCCGCTGTGGCGGGTGCGGTGCAGCGCCAGATCAGGCGGTCGCATGGGACGCGGGCCGGAACTTCCGGCGGATCATCGGTAACAGCCCGCCCTCGGCCAACAGCGCCACTTCGGTCGGCGAATGGCAGTCGAGCCGCATCGGCAGGCGCCGACCCTCACACGCCACCTCCAGCAGGGCGCCGGGGGCAAGGCCGCCGTCCGGCAGTTGGATGATCAGCGTCTCGTCCCCCGACCGCACCAGATCATGCCGCGTCGCGCCATCCGCAAAGACCAGCGGCAAGACCCCCATCCCGATCAGGTTCGATCGGTGGATGCGCTCGAACCCTTCGGCAAGGACGGCAACCACGCCGAGCAGCCGCAGCCCCTTGGCCGCCCAGTCCCGCGACGACCCCGCGCCGTAGTTGCGCCCGGCGAGGATGACCAGCCCGGTGCCCGCCTCGGCGTGGCGCTGTGCGATGTCCCAGACGCTGCCGGTTTCGCGGCCCAGCCGCGCCAGATTGCCCCGCGCGCCGCCGATGAATTCGTTCTCCAGCAGCGGGTTGTCGAACATGCCCCGCGCACAGACCTCGGGGATGCCCCGGCGCAGGCCATAGTTGCCCAGCTTCTGCGGCGGCGTGCCGCGCTCGGTCAGCCACCGCCCCGCCGGGCTTTCCGGTCGGATGGCCGCGTTGGGCGAGATGTGGTCGGTGGTGATGCCGTCCTTCAGCGACAACAGCGGTCGCAATCCCGGCAGACGACCGCCAATCCCGAACGCCGGCGGCAGCACGGGAAAGGTCGAGGGCTGGATGAACAGGCTGTCGGGGTTCCAGGCAAACCGGTCCCCGCCCGGCGCGGCCAGCGCCTGCCAGTCCTCGGTCGTCTCCATCCCCGCGGAGTAAGAGGCGCGAAACAGGCCCGCCGTCACATGCCGCTCGACGAGGGCGGCCACCTCGGCCGCATCGGGCCACAACTCGTGCAGGAAGACGGGCCTGCCCTGCGGATCGCGGCCCAGCGGGTCGGTCACAAGATCGACCGCGATGTTCCCGGCCAGGGCGGCGGCGACCACCAGCGGCGGCGAGGCGAGATAGGCCGCCTTGACCGCCGAGTGGATTCGCCCCTCGAAATTGCGGTTGCCCGACAGAACGGCCACCGTGGCCAGACCGTCCGCCTCGATCCGCCGCGCCATGTCCGGCAGAAGCGGCCCCGAGTTGCCGTTGCAGGTCGTGCAGCCATAGCCGATGGTCTGGAACCCCAGCGCATCAAGGTCCGCCGTCAGCCCCGCCGCATTCAGATAGTCGGTCACCACCCGTGACCCGGGGGCCAGCGATGTCTTGACCCAGGGCGCAGGCTTCAGGCCCCGCGCGACGGCATTGCGGGCCAGCAGACCGGCGGTGATCATCAGGGCCGGGTTGGCCGTGTTCGTGCAACTCGTGATCGCCGCGATGGCGACCGCGCCATGCCCGTCCTGCCGCTGCACCCCGCCCTCGATGCCGAGCCGCGCCATCCGGTCGCGGAACGAGGCGGGCACCTGCGCCAGCGCCACCCGTTGTTCGGGCCGCTCGGGTCCGGCCATGCTGGGCTCGACCGTTGCAAGGTCAAAGACATGGTTTTCGGCAAACTTCGGCTCTGCGTCGGACCACAGGCCCTGCGCCTTCGCATAGGCCTCGATCCGCGCCAGATGGCTGGCGTTGCGCCCGGTCATGCGCAGATAGTCCAGCGTGGACCGGTCCACTGGAAAGAACGTGCAGGTCGCGCCGAACTCGGGCGCCATGTTGGCGATGGTGGCCCGGTCGGCCAGCGGCAGCCGCGCCACCCCCTCGCCATGGAACTCGACGAAGGCACCGACCACGCCCAGCCCGCGCAGCATCTGCGTGACGTGCAGCACCAGATCCGTCGCGGTCGTGCCCGCGCGCAGGTCGCCGGTCAGACGGACGCCCACCACCCGGGGCGGCGCGAATTCCAGCGGCAGGCCCAGCATCGCCGCCTGCGCCTCGATCCCGCCCACCCCCCATCCCAGCACCCCCAGCGCGTTGACCATCGTCGTGTGGCTGTCGGTGCCGATCATCGTGTCGGGCCGCGCCACGCCATCCTGCACCCGCACCACATGGCTCAGCCATTCGAGGTTCACCTGATGCATGATCCCGCGACCGGGCGGAATCACCCGGAAATTGCCAAACGCGGACTGGCACCACTTGATGAAGGCGAACCGCTCGCGGTTGCGCTCCAGCTCGGCGGCGCGGTTCAGCGACTGTGCCTCGGCGGTGCCGCTGAACTGGACGGCCAACGAGTGATCGACGACGAAATCGACCGGGATGACGGGGTCGAGGCTGCGGGGGTCTCCACCTTCGTCCGCAACGGCATCGCGGATCGAGGCGAGGTCCGTCATCACCGCGATCCCCAGAAAATCCTGAAGCAGGGCGCGGCCGGGGGCAAAGCTGATCGCCTGCGCGGGGCTCTCGCCGCGCAGCGCCGCGATTTCCGCCCGCGCCTCGGCCAGCGGCAGCCGCCACAGGATGTCTTCCGCCAGCACCTTCAGTGATGCGGGCAGGCGGGCCAGCGGGCCGACCTCGGCCTCGGCGGCGAGCAGGCACAGATAGGTCAGGCCGGTGTCCGCCAGGGGTCGCAGGAACTGTGGATTGGCGCAGGGCGTCATGTCGCCGACCCCGCCCGACCGACGGCCAGCACCCGCCGCGCCATCTCGGAATGCAGCCGTTCAACCATCCGCCCATCGACCCGCACCACGCCCAGCCCTTGATGTTCGGGCTGCTCGAACAGATCGGCGATCCGGGCGGCCCAGGCCAACTCGTCCGGGCTGGGCGAGAAGGCGCGGTTGCACGGCGCGATCTGGCGCGGGTGAACCAGCGTCTTGCCGTCGAACCCCATGTCGCTGCCCTGCCCGCATTCCGCCTCGAAGCCCGCGTCATTGTCGAGGTCGTTGAACACGCCGTCCAGAATATCCAGGCCGGTGCTGCGCGCCGCGATCAGACAGGTCGCAAGCCAGGACTGGAACACCGCCCGACCGGGCAGCAGCCTGGCCCTTGTATCCTTGGCCAGATCGTTGGTGCCCATCACCATCACCGCAAACGCCGGCACCTCGGCCCGCGCCGCCGCGATGTCGGCGGCGGCCAGCATCGCGGCGGGCGTCTCCATCATCGCCCAGATGGCGCAGGCGCTGTCCGAACCCAAAGCCGCCCGCGTCGCCAGCACATCCGCCCGCGACGAGACTTTGGGCATCAGGATCGCATCCGCCCGCGTTGGCGCAAAGGCCGCCACGTCGTGGCGCCCCCAAGCGGTGTCCAGCCCGTTGACCCGCACGACCACTTCGCGCGGGCCGAACCCGGCCTCGGCCACCGCGCGCAGCACATTGGCCCGAGCCTCTGCCTTGGCCTCGGGGGCGACGGAATCCTCAAGGTCAAGGATCAAGACATCGGCCGGCAGGCTGCGCGCCTTTTCCAGGGCACGCGGGTTCGACCCAGGAATGTAAAGCGCGCTGCGGCGGGGACGAAACTTCATGGGATGGCCTTTCAGACAAGGGTCAGGACGGTCACGGCAAGAACCGCGAGGAACAGGGTTTCTCCGACGACAACGGCCAGGTTCACCGGACCCAGCGCGAACATCGCCTGAAGCGAGGTCTTGATGCCAAGCGCCGCAATCGCCGCGACGAGGAACCAGCGCGAGGTGTCGACCATCAGCGCGGCCACCACCGCCGGGATCAGCCCCAGGCTGTTGGCAATCAGAATGGCGACGAAGGCGACGGTGAACAGCGGCCAAGGCACCACCGTTCCGTCCGACCGCCCGCTGCGCGTCGCCAGAACGGCCAGCACGACGACCACCACCGGCAGCATCGCCACGCGCAGGAGCTTGACATAGGTGGCGATATCGCCGGTTTCGTCCGACACCGCATAGCCCGCCCCGACGACCTGCGCGACATCGTGGATCGTGGCTCCCAGCAGCACACCGATATCGTCCGACCCGAAGCCGAGCGCGGTGAAGATCATCGGATAGAGGATCATCGCAACCGTCGAAAGCGAGGTGACGGCAATGACCGTGAAGAGGGTGTTCTGCTCGTGATCGTCATCCTTCGGCAGCACGGCGGAAATGGCCAGCGCGGCAGAGGCGCCGCAGATCGCAACCGCCCCCCCTGTCAGCACGCCGAAGGTCCAGCGTCGGCCCAGCAGCCGCGCCAGCAACAGCCCGAAGCCGATCGTGGCGACTAGGCAGATCATCACCAGCGCGATCGGCCCCGCGCCAAGGCTCGAAATCTGACCGAAGGTGATGCGCGCGCCCAAAAGCGCGATCCCCCAGCGAAGCAGTTTCTTGGCGGTGAAGTCGATCCCGGGGGCGCATTTGGCGTCCGCCGCCAGAAAGTGCAGCGCCATGCCCAGCAGCAGCGCAAACAGCATCACCGGCGCCCCGTAATGCTCGGAAAGGAACGTGGCGGCGGCAGCCACCGTGCCCGCGACCGCGATCCCCGGAAAGAGGCGCGCGAGGGTCTGCCGCAACGGCCCGAGTCGGGGATGGTCAGTAATCGTCGTCACGCTTTGTCCTTTCCTGCGGCCCTGCGGCCTGACCGGCCCGTCTGCGGTGCAGCCGCTCGGCGAATGCGTTTCCCAACAGACCCCGGCTCAGTTGGTAGGCGGCGACGATCGCCGCATCCGCACCGACCGCGCGCGCGGTCAGCACCATCTCTGCCGAGCCCCCCGTGGCCAGCCCCAGCACCATCGTGACCGGCTCCGCCCCCGCCAGCAGCGCCAGCGCCAGCGCGAGGGCCCCCATGACGAGCGCATGCACCAGCATCAAGACCGCACCCGCCGCCAGCGCCCTGGGCAACCGCCGCACGGTGTCGCGTTTCAGCCTGGCCCCAAGGCTGAGCCCGAGCGCGATCTGCGCCGCCGCCAGCAGTCCCTGGGGCTCGGTCGCCGCGACAAGTCCGGTGCCCGACAGGACGGCTACTGCGGCCATCGGTCCAAGAAACCATGCAGATGCCAGGCCCAGGCGCGACCCGCCCCACCCCGCCGCCAACGCACAGCCGAGGGCAGTAGCAAGCGACAGCGTGAACGCGCCCGGATCTCGTGTGACCGACAGGATTCCGTCCTGGTCAAACGCGAAGATCAGCGGCGGCAGCAAAAAGACAACAAGCATCACGCGCATGGCGTGAAACGTGGCGACTGCGCCCACATCCGCCCCATGCCGGCCCGCGAGATCCGCCATTTCAGAGATTCCGGCCGGCACCATCGCAAAATGCGCCGTCGCCCGATCCACCGCGCCGAGCCGGACCAACGGGCCGGTCAGCAGCATTCCTATCGCGATCGAGACGCAGGCCCCGACCGGGATCGCCGCGATGTGCCAGCCGATCCGCTCAGCGATGTCGGAACTGACGGTAAGCCCCACCGATGTGCCCACCACCAGTTGCGCCAGGCGGTAGGCCGGACGTGGAACGGCCACAGGTGCGACGGTCAGCGAATAGACGGCCGTCATGACCGCTGCCCCCACAAGCCAGGCCAGCGGCAGACCGGCAGCCTGCGCCAGTCCACCCCCTACGGCCGCAGCCGTGATGGCCAGCAGCAAGTTTGCCGTCGCCGTCATCGTGCCGGTCGCGCTGGTTTGCCCGACACTTTTGCACAGCCGTCGCACCGGTTTTTCATGGCGTCCCAAAATCTCATCGCAGGCATTTGCCCGATCGGAAGAAGCCCGCCGCCCGGCAAGGGACAGCAAGACCAGCCGGATGACAGAAGCGCCGGCTGTGCGCCGGAGCTGATGTTATTGGAACGGAGCGCCTACTGGCCGAGCCGCGCGAGCCAGGTCTTCGTCGCGGCCTCCTGCGCCTTCACGAATTCGGTGAACTCTGCCGGAGGCATGAAGCCTTCGATCAGGTCGGAATCCGTGATGTATTTCTGCAGCTCCGGCGTCTTCAGGGCCGTCTCGACGGCACCGCACAGGGCTTCCTGCGCCTCGATCGGCGTGTCCTGCGGCACAATGATGCCGCGGAACTGCTGCCAGCGGGTGTCGACCGTGTAGCCCGCCTCTGCATAGGTCGGAACGTCAGGCATGATCTCGGACCGCGCGTCGGACATGATGCCGATCACCTTCATCGTTCCTGCCTCGACGTGCTGCTTGACCAGCCCGATATAGCCGATGGCGACATTGTTGTGGCCGCCCAGGGTGGCCGTCACGGCATCCCCGACACTGTCGTAGGGCACCCAATTGACCACGCCGTCTTCCATTCCGGCCGCCTCGTTGAACATCAGCCAGGCCACATGCCCGCCCGACGCCTGCCCGAAACCGGCGACAGAGATCGTCCCCGGGGCCGCCTTTGCAGTCTCGACCAGATCGGCCAGTGAATCGATGCCGCTGTCCGTGCGGACCGCCAGCAGATAGGGTTCCAGCACAAGGTTACAGGCCCACTCGACCGAGTCGCTGGTGAACTGGCCCGACTGCTCGAACATCCCCAGATGCGAGGCCGTGACCGACCCGAGCGTCAGGCCATCGGCGTCTGCACGCGCCAGTTGCGCCATCTGCCGCGCCCCGCTGCCACCGGACCGGTTTTCGACGATGACGTTGACGCCAAGCTGGTTCTGCAACTGCTCTGCCAGCCGCCGTGCCATGACGTCCGTCGCGCCACCGGGTTCGACGTGCAGCAGATAGCGCAGATCCCCCGTCGGAAATTCCTGGGCTTGCCCGATTACAGGCGCGCCCATGCAAAGCAGAACGGTCGCAACCGCTACCTTACCGTTTTTCATCGTCTCTCCTCCCGTTGGTGTTGCGGCAGATCGCTGTTGCATTGGCGGCGACCGCATGGCAAAGACTAGGTAAGCGTAGTCGCTTAAGCAACTACTATTTTTCCTGAGTGTTTCACGGCATCAAGCACCCGTTTTCCTTGCCTGACGCCGGAAGATGCAACGGAAATCCAGGTCTGCACGGAGTCATGGAGAACAGGATGGCGACGATTCGGAAGATCACTCTCAGACGGCTGCACCTGCCGCTGATCCGGCCTTACCGCCTGTCGTATCGCACATTCGAGACGTTCGAGCCCTTCCTGGTCGAAGTCGAGGATGATGAAGGCAGAACTGGTTTCGCCGACGCGCATATCTCGCCCGGATCGAGCAGCGAAACGCGGCAGGATGGCTGGGCCTTCCTCGACCGCCACTTGCGCGCCGCCATCGGCGCCGAACCGGCAGAGGCCATCGCGGCCACGCTCGCCGAGTTCGAGCAAAGCAAGGTGGCAAGCACGGCCCTCGTCACGGCGCTCGAACATCTCGGTCGCGATCCCCTGCTGACGATCTCGGAAACAATCGCCCTGCCGCTTCTGACCCCGGTCAACGAAACCGAAGAGGGCAAGATCGGTGCAGAAGTCGAAAGCTGGCTCGCCCAAGGTTTTCGCACCTTCAAGGTCAAGGTCGGCAAGGATGTCGATGCGGACCTGTCCCGGGTCCGCTGGATCCAGGACGCAGTGCAGGGCCGCGCCAGCCTGCGGCTTGACGCCAACCGCGCCTACAGCCGCGAGCAGGGCATGCGCTTTGCCGCCGCCCTGAACCCCGAAGGCATCGAGCTGTTCGAGCAGCCCTGCGACGCCGACGACTGGGACGCCAATGGCGCGGTCGCCGGAGTGTCGACCGTGCCGCTGATGCTGGACGAGCCGATCTGCTCGCTGGCCGACATCGAACGCGCCGGTGCGATGCCGGGTGTCGGCTTCTGCAAGCTGAAGCTGAAACGCTTCGGTGGCCTGGGCCGGTTGAAAGACGGCCTCGACGCCGTGCGCGCGCATGGCATGGAGCCGGTGCTGGGCGACGGGCTCGGATCCGAAATCCACGCCTGGATGGAGGCCTGCGTCGCCAGAACAACCATCCGCAATGCCGGTGAATTCAACGGCTTCATCAAGGCCAAAGAGCGGATTTTCGAGAATCCGCTGCAGTTTGCGAATGGCGCGATTGATCTGGCCGCAGGCTACAGCCCCCGGCTCAACCGCGAAACGCTGAACCGGATGACCGCAGAGCGGGTCGACTACACATCTCAAGGGAGAACCTGATGGCACACGAAGAGATTCTGGCGGCGCTGGACAAACGGCGCGCCGCGGCCTCGGCGATGGGCGGCGAAAAGAAGCTGGCCCAACGGCGTGAACAGGGCCAGCTGAACGCAGAAGAGCGGCTGTCCGCGCTGGTCGATCCGGGCAGTTTCTTTGAAACTGGGCTTCTCGGTGCCTCCAGCTATTCGGCGGCCGAAGGGGCCCGCACCCCCCGCGACGGCAAGATCACCGGCTTCGGCAAGATCGACGGCCGCGACGTCGGCGTTGTCGTGAACGACTTCACCGTCAAGGGTGCCTCGACCGGTTCGACCAACTCCAAGAAGATCGGCTACATCCGCAAAACGGTGACCGAACGCGGAATGCCCTTCGTGCATGTCGGCGAGTCCACGGGGGCCCGCCTGCCCGATGCGATGGGGTCCAAGGGAATGGGCACCATGCTGGGCAACGACACCAGCCAGTTCCGCCGCATGCGTGACACGCCCTGGGCCGCGGCGGCCCTCGGCACCTCGTTCGGCTCGTCCGCCTGGCTGTGCTGCTGCTCCGACTTTGCGGTGATGCGCAAGGGCTCGATCATGTCCGTCTCCAGCCCGCGGCTGGTGTCGATGGCGATCGGGGAAAAGGTCGATCTGGAAGACCTCGGCGGCTGGCGTCTGCACGCCGAACAGACCGGTCTGATCGACCACTTCGTCGACACCGACGAAGAGGCGATGGCGGCAATCCGGCATTTCCTGTCCTACATGCCCTCGCACAACGGCCAGCTGCCCCCGGCGGCGGCGGTGCCCGAAAGCTCGGGTGCCGAACAGGAACGCATCCTCGACATCGTGCCGGAAAAGCGCACGCAGGTTTATTCCATGAAAAAGGTCATGGAGGTGATATTCGACACCGGTAGCATCTTCGAGCTGAAGGCGCGGTTCGGCCGCTCTGCCGTGGTGGCGCTGGCGCGGCTCGATGGCAAGGTCGTGGGTGTCATCGCCAACAACCCGCAGGTCGGCGGCGGCGCGTTGTCGGCCGAAGCCTGCCGCAAGATCATCGACTTCACCGTGCTGTGCGATAGTTTCAACATCCCGCTGGTCCGGCTGATGGACACCCCCGGTTTCGTCGTCGGCACAGATGCGGAGCGGCGTGGCGCGCCCGGGCACATCATGAACTTCATGAACGCCACCTGCATGACGACGGTGCCGCAAGTCACGGTCATCTGCCGCAAGGCTTACGGCCGGGCCTATGTCGCGATGGGCGGCGGGGCGCACAACGACGCGATCGTCGCCTGGCCGATGGCGGAAGTCTCGTTCATGGACCCGGTGTTCGCCACCACCATCGTCCACAACCTGAAGGCCGGCGACGAGGGGTTCGAGGCCGCTCTTGGCGAGATCCAGAAGGACCTCGAGATCTGGGACATGGCGACGATCTTCTCGGCGCATGACGTGATCAAACCGCAGGAAACGCGTGCCTATCTGATCCGGATGCTAGAGATCCAGCAGCGGCGGCGGACGGGGGGCGTGGGCCAGCACCTGATGCGCACCTGGCCGACCAGCTTCTGAGGAGATGGCTATGAACACCCAATCCAACAGTCCCGCCCAGATCATCGCCCGCGCCCGCGCCGAATGCCGCGAGGCTCTGGACGAAGCAACCGGCAAGGCGCTGCTCGCCCATTTCGGCATCCGGGCACCCCGCTCCGTCGTGGTGACCTCGCCCGGTGAGGGCAGCGCGCGTGCCGCAGGCCTGACGGCCCCCTTCGTCGTCAAGGTCGTTTCTCCCGAGATCCTTCACAAGTCCGATGCGGGGGGCGTGGCGCTCAATCTGGCCGACGGCGCGGCGGTGGCTGACGCGATTGCCGAGATGTCGCGAAAACCCAAGATCGCTGCGGCCAAGATCGACGGCTGGCTCGTCGAAGAGATGGTCCCCCAGGGCCGCGAGGTGGTCATCGGAGGCTACCGCGACCCGCAGTTCGGCCCGATGATGATGGTCGGGCTCGGGGGGATCTTTGTCGAAGTACTCAAGGACGTGTCCTTCCGCATCTGCCCGATCAGCCGCACCGAGGCGAAAGAGATGCTGGCCGAGCTAAAGGGGCGGGCGCTCCTGCAAGGCGCGCGTGGCGAGGCGGCGGTGGACGAAGAGGCCCTCGTGGATGCAATGGTCGCCATCGGCGGGCCGAGCGGTTTGCTGATGACGCTGGCCGACGACATTGCCGAGGCCGACCTCAATCCAGTGATCGTCTCGGCCCATGGCGCCATTGCGGTGGATGCGCGGTTCATCCTGGCTGGCACGCCTGCCCCGAGATCTGCGCACACGGCGCGCGATCCGCTCGAGGAATTCCGCCCCCTTTTCGAGCCGAAGACCATCGCGGTGCTAGGGGCCTCGACCAAAGAGATCGCAATCGCGAACACCTTCATCCGCCGGCTCAAAGACTTCGGTTATGCCGGACAGATCTATCCTATCCATCCGCAGGCAACCGAGATCGAGGGATTGCCAGCTTACCCGTCCATTGCCGAAGCGCCGGAACCGGTAGATTATGCCTATGTCGCCATCGGGGCCGCGCGCATTCCCGATGTGATCGCGGCCGCTGCCGGCCGGTTGAAGATCGCGCAGGTGATCTCGTCGGGCTTTGGCGAGCTGGAAGAAGGCCGCGACCTGCAGGATGATCTGGTGCGCAAGGCGGCAACAGCCGGCGTGCGGGTTCTGGGCCCGAACTGCCTTGGCACCTATTCGCCGCGCGGCGGGCTGACCTTCCCGGTGGGCGCGCCCCGCGACACCGGCAACATCGGCATCGTGTCGCAGTCGGGGGGGCTCTCGACCGACATCATCAAGCGCGGCCAGTGGCGAGGCCTGCGCTTCTCGGGACTGGTCACCATCGGCAACAGCGCCGATGTGACGCCGCATGAACTGGTCAACTACTTCTTCGCCGATCCGCAGACAAAGGCAGTGGGTCTTTATATCGAGGATGTGCGCGAAGGCCGGGCGTTCTTCGATCTGTTGCGCAACCACCCCGCGCCAAAACCTGTGGTCATCCTGAAGGGCGGCCGCAGCGCACTGGGCCGCGCCGCCGCCGCATCGCACACCGGCGCCCTGGCGGGAGACGACCGGGCCTGGGATGCACTGGCCGCTCAGCTTCCGGTCGCTCTCGTGACCTCGGTCGACGAATTCATCGACGCGCTTCTGGCGCTGCAGTCGTTCGACCTGCGGCCGGAAAAGCCCACCCAGAAAGTCGTGCTCTTCGGCAATGGCGGCGGATCGAGCGTGCTCGGCACCGACGTGTTCGCAAAGAACGGCCTGACAGTCGCCCCCTTCGGTCCGGACATTCTGACCCCGCTCGAGGCGATGAACTTGCCACCCGGCACCAGCGTCCTGAACCCAATCGACACCCCTGTCCGCACCCTGCAGGAAAAAGATGGCTGGATCGCAGGCGAAATCCTAGATCACGTTCTCGCAGGGGCGGGCACCGAGGCCGTCGCGATGCATTTGAACCTCGCGGCCTTTGTCGGGCGGGGTGCCGTCGATCCCATCGGCAATCTGTTCGCGGTGATCGAGGACCGGCTGCGCAAGTTCCCCGGTGTGGCGCATTTCGCGCTGGCCCTGCGGTCGGACGGCTCGCCCGAACTGGAGGACAAGCGCCGCATCTACCGCGAAAAGGCGCGGCTTCTGGGAATTCCGGTCTTTGACGAGATCCCCGCAATGGCGGGCGCCCTGGCAGTGGTGGCCCATCTGGAAAAGCGGCTTGGAAATCGGGCCTGACGCGTTGCAATGGGGCGGGGCATCCCGCCCCTATTGCAGACCGGTCTTCCGCTTGAAACTTTCGGCCTGCTCAGGCGTGAAGCACGAAAGTCGCAGATCGCGCAGATAGGGCCCGAACGCCGCATTGATCTCATCCCCGAACCGGGCAAAGATCTCGGCCATGTAAAAATCATGCCGGATCAAAGATTCCGCCATCGTTACGATCGGGCCATTGCGGGTGTGCACGGCCACGACCTGACTCTGGATCGTCGCGGTCAGCATCTCTTCATTATCGACCGCAATGGTGAACAGGTTGTCAGCCGTGCCCATCCGCACGCCGTTGCCCTCGTGGATATAGACCTTGCAATGGTTGCCAAACCGGAACTCGTCGGCATCCTGCCCGAACAGCACAACCAGCATTTCAACACCCCGCTCGCCCGCGCGCTGCAGCGCCGGCTTATGGCGCGACAGGATATCCGAGGCCGCCTTGATCATCAGGCTGTGCTCGGTCTCGTCGATCAGCGCATCGATCTTGGCATGCACCTGGTCTTCGCCTGCCAGAGTCCAGACATGCTGATCCTCCACCGGCCAGACCATCGCCGCCAGCCGCGCCGAGACCCGGTCGGCAAGCGCGGTCGTCCGCCGCGTCAGCTCGTTCAGCAACTGGTCGGGGGGCGCCGCGACGTAGCGCGCCGGACTCTCGCTTACCGGCAGAACAGCTCCTCGCTGGGCAAGACTTTCGAGCGCGTTGTAGGTATTGGGCCGCGGAACCCCGGCATTCTTTGATACTTCATAGGCAGTGGCCGGGCTTTGACGTAGTAGCTGAATATAAACCTTCGCCTCGTAGTCAGTAAATCCCAAGGCACGAAGATCTCGCAAGACCTCTGTCATCTGAATATCGAGGTTTGCGATCGTTCCGGTCATGTTAATGAGTCCTGTCAGCAAAGCTTCGGCATGACCTCAACCTAGTCGCAAGTGTGCGGATCGACAACGCCGCCATTGAACAGTACCCAAAAATCGATCTGGGATACACGTTTGCCAATGCTGAAGATCACCTGACCAGAATGCCGCGGGAGGGCGTTGCAGACCTCAAAAATGTGAGAAGAAGTTCTGCCAGCGCGATCCGCCGTCACACCGGCAGCCCCGTGATGGGTACGGCGGGGCGGTCTGGCTGCTGCAGGAGGTTTGCAACAGCCTGTTCGACGCCCTGTTTCACATTCTGCCGCTGGGCACCGAAATGGACTCGGCCGCAGCGACTCCGACGACCCTGCGGCGCGATTTCCCCTGGGATGTCGATGCGCAGGAGGCGCTTGACCGGATCGTCAACCGCCACCCGATCCTGACCCGGATCAGTGCTGCGCGGTCCCTGCGGGACGCGGCCGAGAAGGCTGCGCTCGATTCCGGGGCCGAACGGGTCGTGCGTGAAACCGTGGAGGCACTGCCCGGTGCAGAAGCCGTCCGCAACACAGGAGAGATGACATGAGGGACCAGACCGTCAACAGCCACGGCCATCATGTGACGCGCGTGCCGCGGGCCGAGTTCAAGATCTATTTCGCCCTGATCCTGATGATCGCTGTGCCCGTGCAGCTGGTCGCCTGGACCGGGGAGGCCGTGATCCACGCCAAGAAGCCGCGCCTCGACCCGCTGACGCGGGCCTGGAAGGACTCAACGGCGATCACGCCGATGACTTTCCGTGGGTAATCCCGCGACAAGAATTCGGCTCTCGTCAGGGGTGATGGATCGGAAAGGCATTCCGCTTGGCTGTGACCCAGCCACAAGGTGAGTGGCGTCAGTCTGACACATTCTTCTCAGTGTGACCCAACGGCCGCTTCCACGAAAACTGCAAACACACTGCCGCGCTTGCGTCAGACTGCTTTCCGCCCCTTGTGACGTTCCAAGCATGATCTACTAGCTCGGCCCATGGCTTTCGCCTCTTGGCCGCAGGATCCAATTTTAGCGAGGAAGAACGCGCCACAAGACGCTCAATGCTACGAAGCAAAAGGTAGCCAAACTTCGGCCACTCCTCTTACGCCACCCCGCCTTTCGAGTTGCACAACCAAATCAACAGACCCCACGCAGTATCGCTTCACCTCCTCGAACCCCATTCCGAGACCGGCTGCCATCACCATGATCGCCAGTCGGTCGACGGCCTTCCTTGCGCTATCGGCATGGATCGTCGTGAACGACCCACCATGCCCGGTATTGATCGCCTCCAGAAACGTTCGGCTCTCCTCACCGCGCAACTCACCCAGGATGATCCGGTCAGGCCGCATTCGCAGCGAAGCCTCAAGGAGGCGCGCCGGTGTCCGCTCCCCTTGTGCGTTCCGGTCCGCCTTCAATGCCACTACATTCGCCTGCATCGGGAAAAGCTCGTAGGCATCTTCGATGGTCAGCAGCCGTTCAGCCGGATCAACCATCCCCAATAACGACCGCGCAAAAGTGGTCTTGCCCGTCGAAGTGCCCCCAGAAATGAGCACATTCAGCCGCTTGCGAACGCAAAGCCGCATCGCGGCTTCGACATCACCTGCTTCGGCCAGTGCCAGGACTTCCTTTCCCAACTCGCGCTTCCGATGATCCAGATCGATCAACGACCCGTGAAGAAGGGTTGGCTTGATTGGCGTATCGGCCGCGACTTTGAACGGCCGCAGGGTGATCGCCATTCCACCTTCGACGATGGGTGGCGCCACAACCTGCGCCCGGATCGCCATGGCTCCCCAGGTGATCTTCCCTGACACAGTCGGCTTCTTGTCAGAAAACTGCACTCCCACGGATGAAGCGATGGCCTGCCCGAGGTTCACTGAGAGCACCCGGTCGATTTGCAGATCCGGAACGAGCTCCATGTGGCTGCCACCCTTGCACTCGATCCAGACCTTGCCGTCAGGATTGATTGCGATCTCGACCAGATCCTCGCGCTGCAAGATGGGCGCGAGAGAGGAGAGATAGGCGCCGAGGAACGAAGGCTGTCCGTCCATCATTGAGGCGTCCTCACCAGAATTCCAGATCACGGTCGACCATGACGGTGATTGCTGCGCCCGGGGCGACGGTGATGATCGGCGGCAGGCTCGTGTAAGCCTCGACGGCAGAGCCCATGGCTGAACTTAGATCCTGCCCAATGTTTTCGGCGGTGTCAGAGGAGATTTCGGTCGTGTATTTCGCGGCAGCAACAGCCGGAGCGGCCCCCAGAAGCGAGATCAGTGCAGCCGATCCGAAGCGCTGCGCAAAGCGGCTGTTGACCTTGCCGGTGATGCCGGACCGGCCTTGGGCATCACCCCCGAAGGCTTCCATCTGCACCGATTGACCGTCCGGCGTCACGAGCCTTGTCCAGGCCACGAGGATGCGGCCCTGACCGATGGCGACTTCGGACGAGTACTCGCCAAAGAGCCGCGAACCAGCAGGGACGAGAACCTGCGCCTGATCAAAAGACCAGACTGGCCGCGTGACGATGGCTGTGATTTGCCCGGGCAGGCTCGAATCCACGGCGTTCTCAAGCGTCGCTTCGATCATCGTACCCTGCAGCACCGTGTTCGATGGGTTGGCGATGACCTGGCTTGCTTCAACCTCGGTCGCCTCCCGGCCCGACTGCACGAAGTCCCGGCCAGCCGCATCGCGCGAGCCCGAGGTTGCCTCGTCGGGCATGCCCATCCCAGCGTCCCCTGCCCCGGACTTGTCGCCGCCATCATAGACGACAGAGGGCGAAGCGATCCGGGCGGCCAGCTGCTCTTCCCGCTCGGCGCGTTTCGCAGCCAGTTCGGTTTCTCGTTTGGCGTCGACCGCACTCCCGCTGTCGGCTTCGGCCTTCAAGGCAGCGATCTCACGGTCGAACTGCGAGCGCATGTCTTCGATCAGCGCAAGGTTCTGGGCCTGAGCCTTTTCCAGAGCGAGAGCCAGTTCCTTGGCCGTTGCATCTTTTTCGGAATCTGCACGGGTGGCGAGGTCGGACAGTTCCTTTTGCAGCCGTTCGACTTCCCCTTTCAGGGCAGCGTTGCGGCTCTCCAGCGTTTCACGCTGAGCGGCAAGTTCGCCCTCGATATTGGCGAAGCCATCGCCGCCATCTGTCTTCGGCGCGGATTCGATGGATCCGAACGGCGAACCACCTTCCTGATCCTGGAACTCCTCTACCGCCGAGGTTTCGACCTCCGGGATGGCCGGGGTCGCGGGCCAAATCGTCCAAATTGCAGCAATGCTCGCCCCGGCCAGCAGGGCACCCATGCCGATCTTTTGCGGACGAGACATCTTCGGCTTGGGCCGCTCGACCTTGTATTCGGTCTCGGGATTCGCTGGTGCATCGGTTTTCTGCGGATCGGTCATGTCAGAACTCCCAGCCTTGAAGTTTGGCGAGAAGGGCCGGATCAGTCGTGATGCCGCCCTCCGCATGCTCGATGCAGAGCACTTCCGTGCCGATCCGGATCGAATACTCCTCGCGCATACCCGGCACACGCACGATGCTGCCGCGAGTGCCAGAATTCAGCGTGACTTCGCGCCCGGTGGCGTCGACTCCGAAAATCGACGGCCTGACGCCGGGCGCGAAGGCGAAATACGTTGCCTGACCGTCATTCCAGATGTGGACGGGCTTCAGCTTCTCGTCGCCCGACCAAGCATAGCCGATATCCCGCGTGCCGGAAGCGACGGTGGGCTTCGTGGCCTTGCCCCCTCCCGTCTCGGGATAGCGCAGCACCAGCCGGAAGGTCGGGTTCTGCGAACGGCCTTCACTGATCGCCAGCGTGATGGTGCGCCGCCCGGTGTAGATCGTCATATTGGTTTCCGCGCCGCCGATCACCGGTTTGATCGACACCGTGGTCCGGTTCGAGAGGACCTCAACCTCAAAAGCCTCACTGTCGCCCAAGAGCACGGAGTCGATCCGTTCCCCTGCCCCAAGCTCAATGGCGGTGTTGACCCGCAACTGGGTATCGAGGCGGATCACGTCGACGGGGCTGTAGAGCACCGACCGTACACGGGCGTCGGCCCCCATCGAGGCGGGGGCCACCTCGGCAAACACGGGCAGGGCAAAGGCGAGACTGGATGCCAAAAGCCCGGGAAGCAGGAAAGACGTGCGGGTCATGGGTTGGACTCCAGGGTTTCGGCATCGACGCGGTAAGAGGAGACGGTGAAGCCGAGCGGGTTTTCCCAGACATGGGCGAGGGAGCGTTCGGTCTTGGGCGCGAAAGCGAATTCGACCGTCGCAACGAATGGCTGGGTGACCGGCTCCTGCTTGGTTTTGCGTAGGGTTTTCAGGAAGCGGACCTGGGCCACGTTCGGCGCCAAGAAGGTGATCCTGCGCACAGTGACGGACACTTCCGCTCCCGCGCCATAAACATCGGGCGGGTAAGCCGTATTGCCGCCGCCCTTTGACCAGAGCAGCCGCAAGCTTTCTTCGGCATTGGCTGTCGAGCGGCGCTGCACGCTTTCAAGACGGGCCTGAATGCCCGCGAGGAAGTATCCTTCTCGGTCGGAAACATAAGCAACGAGCAGGCTTTGCTTCAGCGCTTCCTGATCCTCGATACCGGTCGGGGAGACAGTCATGACCTTTTCGGCGTCACCGGTCTGTCGATCCACCAGCACAGTAAAGACTTGCGTTTCCTTCAGGGGCAGGACCAGCACGAGGGCCGTGGCTAGAATAAGGCTGAGGGCCCCTGCCCCACCGGCAACAACCCAGGCACGCCGGGCCGAAAGGCGCGGCTCGAGAATGAGATCGACGTCAAATCCATGCGCCTCCATCGGCGTTCCTCCGTACTTAGGCATCTTGGGGGCTCAACTCTTGTTGGGGGTGCGGCTGGCAAGGCGCATCGCGGTCTGCACTGCCGATCGCCCGATCTGACCTGCGCTATTGCCATTCATGCGCGCGTCCGATGGTCGCCGCCCACCGGCATCCATCCCCGCGGCACCACGACCAGCCCCGATCCCGGCGGCAATGCCGGATCTACCGTAACCTTTCGCGCTGTCCGCCGTGCGGAAGGTGGAACTCGCGACCCCGCCGAGGCCGGTTGCAGTTTGCGCCAATGATTGGGCGATGGTCGGAACCATCGCCATGAGGCCGGTGCCAAGCATCGTCACCACGACGAAGCTCAACACATCGCCGATCGTTTCGACAGAAGTCAAAGACGCAGGGGTCAGATCCTCAGCGATGTAGATCGTGAAGGCTGCCATTCCGGAGGTGAGCATCGGGTAGATCGCAAACCCAAGAGCCAAGTTGACCCACCGGTCGAAGAGCGGTGCTGAGACTTTGAAAAGTGTGCATGCAATGGCAACTGGCGCAAAGATCACCAGCACTCCGATCATGATCTTGGCAGCTGAGATCACGATGATGGAAACGGTCGCCATCAAGGCCGCGACGAGGAACATCAGCAGACCTGCCAGGGCTCCAGTGATGTAGCTGCCGTTCTGGCTAATCGCCTGACCGACATCGAGGGCCTTGAGATACAGGGCGTCGAGCCCTTCGTAGAGATTGCCAGTCCCGTCGCCGAAGGCGTTCATCACCACTGCGCCGATTTCGCTCGGGGCATTGGTCAGGACGCCATAGACCGCGTTAAAGTTGGTCCAGGAGGACAGAAAGGCCGATGCAACGGCAATGCGGACCATCAGGCCAAGGCCATTTCGGAGGGTCATCGGCACGGCTTGCGCCATCAGGTTGACGCCTACCAAAGCTACCACCAACACCGACCCGATGCGGAAAACTGGCACGATTTCGGCGGCGACAGCGTCAAAGGCTGTCGCACCAACGGCCGTTGCTGCCGCGTCTACCTGGGTCAAAATGTCGATGATGATTGCCATGAATCACTCAGCCCGACAGCTTTGTTCGAGATCTCGGTAACGCGCCTCTGTTTCCCGTCGGTCTTGATCGCGCACCTTTGCGAGCGCCTCTCGATCGGCGTTGACTAGATCGGCGGCAGGCTTCCCCAAGCTTTGCTGAACAAACGCATCAAAGCTGAAATCGGCGAAGAGGCAGCCACAGGACCCATCTTCCAAGCGCCGTGACATGGCGGATCGGATATAGGCCTGTCGGGCAACCGCATGAAACTTCCAGTCGGTGATCCCGTCAGGCAATACGATGACTTCTTCGCAGACTGCCCCTTTGGCACCCGCGAAGATACCCGTTCCCCGCCGCTGCATTTCGGTGAGCAATTTCAGCGCAAGATCTGCATCCTGCGCCCTTACCGCTTCTCGGGTCTGATCCAGCAGATCAAGATCGCTGAAGGTCGCCAAGGCTTCCGCCACTGCGACACGCGGGAGGGAGAAGGTGATGGCAACTGCGGCCGCCAATAGAACGCTGCGCCGCATCAGTTCGCCCCCGAATAATCAAAGAAACTCTTTTCTTTGGCCTGTTCGGCCGCCCAGTTCACGCCCGTCTGCCCGGTGGCAAGACCGGTCGCGGCGTTCAGCCGCCACATCTGACCCAGCATGTAATTGGTCTCCGCCGCCATGCGGGTGTTGAGGTCGATGCTTTCCTTCAGCGTGTCCTGGCTCGCAATCTCGCCCACCAGCCCGTCGATGCGCTCAAGGCTTTGCGCCGCTTCTTCATAGGAGAGCTGCGCGACGCCCATGGCCGTGGCACTTGCCGCCGCTGTTTGCGCGATGCGCTTGTCCTGCGGGTTTTCGGAGGAGGAGAGACCTGCCAGCGTTTCGGACGAGAGGCCGGCATTGGTCAGCGTGTCTTCCATGTATTCGGCGGCCATCTTGTCGCCCATCGTGACATTGCCATCGAGGAGGCTGTCCAACAGACTGTCGAAATCGCCGATCGCGATGGCATCGGTGAAGCCGGACAGGTCCGTGATTTTCGCCGCCCGCGACCGCAGATCCAGGGCCGAGTTGTAGAGGCTGGCGATTTCGTTGAGGCCGGAAATGGACCCCAAGATGCCTTCCAGATTGGTGATCTGTTCAAGACCGTTCTCGACCTGCTTTTTCAGCTCCTCGATCTGCGCAATCTGGTTTTCGGCATCGCGCAGGGCGGCCTGCAACTGCTCGATGTTCTTGGCGAGGTTGGTGCCGTCGATGACCGGCACACCTTGCGAATGGCCCACAGAGCCAAGGAGGCAAAGGCAGAACGCGGCGGTTGCCGCCATCTGTTTATTGACCATCGGAATACTCCCAAAATGTCGAATATTGCAGGGCTTGGGCGGCGTCGGAGAGACCACTTGCCGCCTCGACCTTCACGGCGCCGGCCCGAAGCCTGAGCGTCAGGGCCATCAGCCGCGCGCGTTCTGCGATCATGTAAGTGTTCTGATCGACCGCCTCTTTCGGGGTCTGGAGCTTGGCCTCTTCCAGAAACCCCTTGATCCGCGCCATGGCGGCTTCAATCTGCCCACTCTGCTGGCCCGAATAGCCGATGAAGGCGGAGGACATGTTGCCCCATTCGGCACTGGCACCATCGACGCCCGCCAACGTGCCCGTCACATCGGCGCCGGTGATCTCAGAGAGATAGGCATCATAGAAGCCCGAGATCCGGCGGACGTAATTCTGGGTTTCCTCGAAGGGCGGGATGCCATCGTATTTTTGGACGTTGCCGGGCCCGGCGTTATAGGCCGCGAGCGCGAAGTCGATCCGTCCAAAGGCGTTAAGCTGCGTTGCGAGATAGCGCGCGCCACCGTCAAGGTTCTGTAACGGATCACTCGGGTCCACGCCGAGATCGGCTGCCGTGCCCGGCATCAGCTGGCAAAAGCCAAGCGCGCCCACCGGGCTGATCGCGGCATTGTTGAAGGCGCTTTCCTGTTTGACCAAAGATTGGAACAGGATGCGCCAGGTCGTGGGCGTCAGTCCGACCTTGACCACACCGGGATGCGTTTCATAGCGATGGGCCGTGGCGATGATCATCGCCTCGACCGTTTCACCCTCGCCGAAAAGCCGTTGGCTTTCCGGGCTGGTCTCGTCGATTGGGTAAACCTCTTCGGCAGGCGGAAACGTACCGCTCCCTTCCTCGAAGCCGCTCAGATCGGTGGTGCCCGTCGTATCCGCGAGGAAACGCTCATAGGCGGCCAGCTGCTCCTCCTCGATTTCATTGAGGCGGGTCTGCTGCCCGAGCTTCTCTTCCTGCTTCACAAAGTCCTGTGCCTGCTCTGCCAGGCGCGAGATCAGGTTCGCCACGCGCGTGCCGTCGATGATCGGCACGCCCTGCGCGAGCCCGATCAACGGCAGCGCCGTCGCACAGGTAATCCCGAGAAGAAGGGCGGAGCGCATCGGGCGTCAGTCCCCGCAAGCCACAGTCGGGGCGCTCATCGTGCTGACCACGATGCGGCTCCCGTCGGTCTGTGTGCGCGCCGCGAAATACTTGCCCTCGGCGCGGAATTGGCCGTGGCAAGGCGAGACGGCCCCAGTTTCGACGCCTTCGCAGGCGGACAGCGCCGCGAGGCCGATCAGGAGAAACAGCGGGCGGAGCGACGCGCCTATCATCAATTTGCGAGTGTTCATTGCATGTCCTTCCAGAAATCGGGGATATCGCGCCAACCGAAGGGCGCGCGGTCTTCGCCACTCCGCCCTCCACCGAGCACCGCGAGATGCGAGCCGAGGGCGGCGAGGTCCATGTTGACGAAGACGGAGTCGCCAGCCGATCGGAGTAGTGCCAGACGCAGGCCCCCGGTCGGGGTGCAGAGGAACTCGGCTTCCTTTTCGTTGAGGCGCAGGATCCGGTAATCCTCGGGGTTGGCCCGCGGGTTCGGATAAAGGAGCTGCGTCACCACGCTTTCCGCGATGATTTGGCCGACTTTGCTCTGCGTCAGATGTGTCGGGGTCTGGGTCAGCATCATCACGGCGGCGTTCTTCTTCCGCATCGTGACCAGCCAGTCGTGCAGACGTTTCTCAAAAATCGGATCGTCGAGCATCTTCCAGGCTTCATCGATCACGATGAGGGTCGGTCGGCGGTCCTCGATCACTCGCTCGATTCGGCGAAAGAGATAGGCCAGCAGCGCCGAGCGTTCGGTGCCAAGATCGAGGATTTCCGACATGTCGATGCCAACGACATCCTCGCCTAGGCTGATCTCGGAAGCAGCCCCTGGCCCGAAGAGCCAGCCATACCGCCCGCCCTGCCCCCATTCGCGGACGCGGGAGACCAGATCGCCCTCATCATCGGTCGAGGCGACCAGCGTCCCGAGGCCATCGAAAGTGCGCAGACGCGGATCGGCCGCCACGATCTGGCGCACGGCGGCATTGAGGCTGACCGTCTGCGCGGTTTCAAAGCCCCGCGTGCTGGCGAGGATGTCACCCAGCCAATCGGTGAGCCAAGCGGCACCCCGTTCATCGACCTCGGTCTGGAACGGGTTCAGTCCCGTGGCCTCACCGATCCTGATCGCGGAATAGCTGCCGCCCAGGGCGCGCACCGCCATTTCCAAACCACGATCCTTGTCAATGACGAGGATGCGGGCATTCACCCGTCGCGCCTGTGCCATCAGGAAGGCCGTGCCAAGGGTTTTGCCCGAACCGGTGCGGCCAAGAACGAGCGTATGACCGGCACTTGGCTCCGCCCCGCGTGCGCCCTTGTCGTGGAAATTGAAGCGGTAAAGGCTTGATGTCACCGTCGGCAGGCCGGTGATCACTTCACCCCATGGGGATTGGGATTTCGGGCGGCCCTCTGCCACCCGGTGCAACGCCGCAAGATGCGCGAAGTTTTGCGCCGAGATCAACGCGGTGCGGGGGCGGTAAGCCCAGTTGCCGGGGGCTTGGGCAAACCAAGCGGCGCGGGCGGCAAAGCTTTCGCGCACCAGTGTCGCTCCGCAATCCTGCCCCGCGCGCCAGACCTCGGATGCGGCCTCTTCCAGCTTTTCCGGCGTCTCGGCCGTGACCATGACGGTCAGGTGGTGCTTGCCGAAGACCTGGCGGCCGGAGGCGACATTGTCTGCGGCCTCATAGAGCTCCTGCCGCAGCGTCTCTGCGGCATCTTCGGAGGCCCGCATCTGCCGCGCGGTGCGCTTGATGCGTTCCTCGATCTCGTTGTTCCGCGCCGGGGTGAAGCTGTTGGTGATGGTGATGTCATATGGCAGTTCCAAGGCATCGAGCATCCGCGCCCAGGTCCGCGCCGGATAGGATTTGACCCCGAAGATCGCCCCGAAGCGCCGCGTGCCAGAGGTTTCGATCTCGACGCGCTTGCCCGTGAAGAGGAACTGGCTACTCGACACGCCTTCCGCCAGAAACTGGCCCCTCATGGGCACGGCTTTGACCACTGGTTGTCCGATCACCCCACCCAGAAGCCCGAGCCATTCCCCCGAGCTAACGGTCAGGCGCCGAAACCCCATGCCTTGGGCGACCCCGGCCAAAAGTCCCATGGCTTCATTGAGCCGCTCTGCCCGCGCGCCCAGATCATCGGTGAAGGCGGCCTTGAAGAGTGCGCCCATCAAAGGCAGGCGCTTCAAGGCGGTCGGGCGCAAGATGACCGATACCATGAGAACCCGACGCTTCAGGTCGCGGGAGACAAGATGGGCTTGCCACTGCCGGTCTACGGCGGCGGCAAAAGCATCCGCGTCGACGACACCCTTCGCGTCAAGATCTGCATCGAAGCTCTTGAGCTGTGGCCAGTCCGGCAGGGTCAGTTTTGAGATATGAAACCCGAAGCCTTCACCCAACTGCCCAATCAGCCGGGCAAGCGAGGCTGGGACGAGGGAAATCTCGCCCTCTTCCACCGTGAAACTGTCGAGACCATCGACCACGGCAGAGGCGATCAGATCGCCCTGCCGGGTCAGGATCAGATCGTCGGCGGGTGCCGACAACCACGGCAGATGCCGCGCCAGCGTCTCGGCGCCAAGATCCTCGGCCCGCAGGACGGATTTCAGGGCGGGGGTAGCCGGGAACAGGGATTTCAGATCAGCTGACATGGCGGTCTCCGCCAAAGGCTGACTTGTTCCGCGTGCGCGGGGTGCGGGAGAAGACCACCGCTGCCGTCTCAAAGAGGTTCGGGTTTCGGTCCGCCACGAACCACAAGACCGGATAGCCCAAAACCCCGATCAGCAGGAAACGCCAGTCATTCGCCCCGACGAAGGGGATCACTGAACCCAGCATCAGGCTCACGAAATACCCGATCGGCAGGCCGAAGATCTTCGGCGGCCGGGTGAGGCCGAGGAACAAAGGCGCGTCATGCATGAGGAAAGATCCAGATCGGGCCGGCGGGCGGGGGCTTTACGCGCCCCCTGCCCTGCCGCCCTTTGCCTCAGGGAGCGGCGAAGCCGTCGATGATCGTCGCGGCAGAGAAAACCAGAACGACACCGAAGAAGATCGCGAGGAACAGCGGCCAGTTCAGGCGGCCGGTGAACATCATATAACCCGCTGCGACCACGGCGAGGATGGCGATCAGCCGCCCGATCGGGCCGGTCAGGCCATCGACCACGACCTGCAGCATGTTTTCAAGGGGATCCAGGTTCTGCGCGAGGGCAGGTTCCGCGAGGATGGCAAAAAACGGCAGGGCCAGAAGCAGGGTGCGCAGCGAAAGGCGCGGCAGCTGCGCGCCCGAGAAAAATCGAACCATCAGGTTACTCCAATGCAAGGGTGGTTGTGGTCAGCCGCAGCACCTTGGCCACATGGCCTTCGGTCTCGGCATAGGGGGGAATGCCGCCATATTTCCGGACCGCCTCGGGTCCCGCGTTGTAGGCGGCGAGCGCCAGATCAGGCGCGCCAAAATCTTCAAGTTGGGTCAGGAGATACCGCGCAGACCCGCGCAAATTCTCCTCTGGGTCATAGGGATCGACGCCAAGCACCGCGGCAGTGTCCGGCATGAGTTGGCCAAGGCCGATCGCACCCACCGCCGAGCGGGCGTCCGGGTTGAAGCCTGACTCCACCGCAATGTTGGCGCGGAAGAGGGCCAGCCATTCTGTCCCCGTCAGTCCGGCTTCTTTCAGCCCAGGATGGCGCAGGTAGTCGTCGCCGACATCCAGCACCAATTCCTCGATGTCGGCGCGCCCTGTGGGGCCGCGCCCGGACCTCTCGCCACCATAGGAGGCCCGCCAAACTGTGGCATCTGGGTTTTCAGACGGCTCAGCCTCCGTCTCCGTGTCCTCGCGCGTCTGCCGCACGGGGATGGTTTTGCCGAAATCGAGAACGCCGGACTGGACACGCAGATCGCTCCCGCCTGCCCCGAGGTCGATGACCTCAGCGGCACCTTGCGAAACGCCAAGACCCGATAGGGTCAAGCCGCCGCATAGGGCCAGGCTAGCTCTGAGAATCTGCCTCCGTGCCATGGGTCCAGGTTGCCTTCTCGCCCTTCTTCAAAGGTACTGGCACCGTGGTCAGACCCAACTCGACCCCAAAGGAAATCAGACCGGCAATGGTCTTAAACTCCCGAGGCTCGAGGCCGCGCGCAATCACAAGAAGGGCGGTCTGGTCACCGATGCGCAGATAGATGCGCCAGTTGCCAGTCCAGGTGTTTCCAACCTTCTTTGCGTCTTCCACGCTATGGGCTTCGACGATGCCGCCTTCGGTCAGGGCCTCCTTCAAACCGGCCTGTAAGATCACCGGGGTCAAGTTCCTCATGGCTCAGCACGCTCCGAAGCAACATCGCTCGGAACCAACATAGTGCATGTCGTGCGATTGAGAAACCTGTCACCGCACAACGTGGGGGCACAACTATCGATAGAATCCTATTGCGTCAAGAGTGGTGTTTAGTAATTCATGCACCATGATTGAACGGATGGACTCACCATGCCCGATCCTACACTGAACCTAGCCGCGGCAGGACTGCTCTGTTGCGCGCTGCTCTGTCCCGGCTCAATGGTCTGGGCCGGAACGGCGCTCGATTGTATGCCGCCCCTTGCTCCTGCCCCGGTCAACGATGGTGCAACCCGCGTCGCCTACGCCGCTGAAATCCGCGAAGAGTATGTCGCCTATTTCGACGAGGCGCAGATCTACCTGCATTGTCTGGAATCCGCGCGCGCTGAAGTGACCGCCGAGGTCAATCGCGCCATCGCCGACTATCAGGCCCTCGGCCCGGCGCCAGACGACTGATGTCTCGGCAGTCCAGCAGCCCAGCCCCCTCCCCTCTTCAAGGAACCTGCCCCATGACCCTTCGCAGCCTCGCCGTCGGTTTTGTCACGTCCACGCTGATTTCGCTCGCAACTCCTGCGGCGGCCTACCCCGTCGACTGTGCGATCCTCCTCTGCCTCGCAGGCGGGTGGCCCGCTTCAGTCGAATGCGCCCATGCCCGTGCTGTCTTCATTGCCCGGATCACGCCTTGGCCCGTCGAGCCACCGCTGCAGATCTGGAACTGCCCGATGCACGCAGACTACCGCCGCACTAAGCCGATCGAGCGTCTTTTCCACATCGCGTTCGAGCCGTCGTCGCAGCCGCAATTGTCACTGCCCACCCTGCCCTTCCCGGCCCCGATCCTCGTGGTGGACCAGGCCGATGTCGACATCTCGGACCCGGCCTATGATTTTGCGCGCTCGATCCGGGTTTATCAGACCGAATACCGCCGGCACCGGAGCAGCGATGGCGACTGCAACGTCTGGTCGACCGTCCGCTTGGGCACCTATGGCGTACAGGGCGACTACGCCTGGCACAGAGCAAGCGTGGACCAACTGCCTGACGCCTCCAGCTTCAGCCCATCGTCGGGCTGCAACGACTACTATTTCCGCAGCGTCTTCGTGGACTGGAAGGACTACGAGGGCACCTACGGCTTCGAAGAGGTTCGGTACTGAGGCGGCATCTGCCGCGCCGTATCACCCCTGATCAACCCGGAAGAAACGCAACCCCAGAAAGAGAAACGACGCCAGACCATAGATCCGACGCCGCCCTAATTTCCTCGTAGCACAGGGAATCTAGCGCGTGCTTTGGGTCCGTTCAACCGGCAACATGCTTGCCGGACACGATTTTCTGTTGCCCGATGGTCCGGCGTCCTTAGAAGAAGGACGACTACGCATGCAATTGACCACCGGCGCTATCCTGCGCCGCATCACCGAGACGCCCCTGTCGGTCTCGGCCCATAAGCTTGCCACCATCATCCTGGACGGCATTGCTTGGAAGGACGGCTACAATGGCCTCGAGCGCGGCACCGCGGCATTCACGCTCGGCAGTCTTGCGGACAAGATGGGCGTGTCTCGCCAGCACCTGACCCGACTGCTGGCTGAATTGGCGGCATCGGCCCTAGGGCTCTTGCGCTGGAAGCCGCATGGCAAATTCGCGCCTTGGCTCTTCCGCTTTGGCTCTGTGGATAACCCTGCAACTGAGCCAGATCTCGTGTCAGCCACAGATGACACATCACTATCTAGAGATTCTAAAAACAAAATGATGTTCGCTGGGAAGATCGAGATAGGGGCTGGGTCAAACGTCCACCGAACGCCCTGGGCGGACTTGATCAAGGCGGCGAAGACCGCCCTGCCCTGCTGGAATGTCGACACCCAAGTCATCTGGGACGCGTTCCGAGCGTTCAACAGGGCAAAGGGGAATGAGCAGGTTCCAGCAGGGTATTTGTTAGGCTTTATGCGGAAATGGCGCAGTGCGGGGACGACCCTGGCTCGGGCGGAACACGAACGGGTGCTGGCCCCGAGGGAGCAGGAAGCTGCCGATCTGATCCGCTTGGCGCCGGTGCAGAACTGGCGCTTCCACGAGAGGGATCTGGAGCGTCGGATCGGCCGTGAAGCCTACGCCGAGCGGGTCAGTGCAATGCAGGTTCGGCTGGGGCTGAACCGCTTTGCGGCGGCACTGGCAGTGCATGGCGAGGCTGCGAGGATGCGTGAAATTCCTTTCTAGGCAACCTCGTACCGAATCGTGCACAAGCTTTGCAGCGCCAAAGCCGCGTCGCCCTGCCCTTTCAGCCACTCCTAGCTTGGTGCAGGCCTCAAAAGCCTCTGCAAGTCGTTGGACCGGTTTGACGCCCTGTGGGGATGTGGATAAGTTTTTCCACCATATCTAGATTCTTCTTGATGGACTCACGCGTTCATGTCATTTCGGTTCTGACGAGATAACGCGTCAGAACGGCCAAAAGCCGTCAGAACCACAAAGAGCCCTGATAGGGGCCTGAGGGCAGCAAATGGGTGATCTGGGTAAGAAACTCAATCAAGGGGTCGGTTCCGCCGACATCGGTGCATTTGCCGATAGCTTGGCAGAGTCACTGAACCGCCAAATGAAGGCCGCCCTCCAGCCTGAAGATCGCAAAGCATTGCGGCGGTTCAGTTCCACTGAAGTTGCCGAGTTGCTTCGCGTTAGCCCGTCAAACCTGCGCAACCGTCACAAAGATGGGAGCTTTCCTGAGGTTTATTCGGACAATCGTGGGCACCGGTTTTACTCTGCCGAAGAGATCGACGATCTACGTGGCATTCTGGCCAGAACAGGCAAGAATGCCGACGCCTATCGACCTGGCCGCCGAGATGGAGACAGGCGTCAGGTCATTTCCGTGGTCAACTTCAAGGGCGGCTCCTCGAAAACTACCGCCACAATCCACCTTGCACAGCGGTTTGCACTTAGAGGTTACCGGGTGCTTGCACTTGATCTTGACCCGCAGGCAAGTCTGACCACCTTCTTCGGCTTCCGGCCAGAGCTTGAGTTTGCCGAAAGTGGCACGATCTATGACGCGCTTCGATACGAGGGCAGGGTTCCACTGTCTTCGGTGATCCAGAAGACCTACTTCCACAATCTCGACATGGTTCCCGCAGGCTTGTTGCTCTCGGAATACGAGACGGAAACAGCCAACGCACTTGCACGACGTCAACAGCCGATTTTCGCAGAACGGTTGTCCCTGGCTTTGGACGAGGTCGAAGCGGACTACGATCTCATCATGATCGACTGCCCTCCCCAATTGGGCTTCCTCACGTTGACCGCTTTGGCTGCGTCGACCGGCCTTTTGGTCACGGTGGTTCCCGGGATGCTGGACATCGCGTCGATGAGCCAGTTCCTCAAACTGGCTTCGGAGACGGTACAGGCGGTCGAAGAAGCGATCGGGCGGCGGGTGACTTGGGACTTCGTCAAGTTCCTGATCACGCGTTATGAGCCATCGGACGGGCCTCAGACTCAGATGGCCGGTTACTTGCGCTCGATCCTTGCGGGCCAGGTCATGACCGAACCGATGCTGAAATCCACCGCCATCTCGGACGCAGGGATGACCCAGCAGACGATTTATGAAGTCGATCCGAGCCAACTTATCCGCAAAACGATCGACCGCGCGTTGAGCAGCGTGAACAACGTCGCGGACGAGTTGGAGCAGACGATTCAGATGGCATGGGGTCGACGCTGATGGGCCGGAACATCTTCAACCAACCTCCGAAAGACGACGTGGCCGCCCCCCCTGCCCCGCAGAAACCCGTGAAGTTCGGTGGCTCTGTCGGCGGCTTGCGTGACTCGCTTCGCGAGATCACGGCGAACTCGATCCGCGACATCGATCCCGAGATGATTGACATCGACGGACTGCGTGACCGGTTATCCTTCGACGACGACGGCATCGACGACCTTGCCGAGAGCATCCGCAAGCACGGTCAGCAAGTGCCGATCATGGTCCGCCCCTCTGAAAGGCCGGATCGCTATCGCGTCGTGTATGGGCGTCGTAGGCTTGCAGCCATTCGCAAGGTCGGGGGCCCAGTCAAAGCCATCGTGCGGACTCTGGACGACGACGCTTCTCTGCTTGCTCAGGGCCAGGAGAACAACCTGCGCCTGGACCCATCCTTTATAGAAAAATCATTGTTTATCAAAGAGATGCAAGAAGCAGGTTACAAACCTGGCATCATCCAGGATGCGCTAGGATTGACCCGGCAGGGGGTATCAAACCACAGGGTGGTGGTGGATCAACTCCCTGAAGAGCTGATCCGCCTGATTGGGCCAGCTCACGGCACGGGGCGACGGCAATGGGGTGACCTTGCGGGCCTGTCTGCCAAGGTCTCGCTTGTCGACGTTGCCAAAGCAGTTTTGAGCGCCCTGCCCCGGGAGACGACCAGCGCCGAGCGTTTTCAGATCGTCTTCGACGCCTGCGCCCGCGCAGCCAAAGAGCCGAAGACCAAGTCGCCCGCCAAGAGCCTTTCCGTTAGGGGCGCGGACGGCCTTGTGGTTGGCCAGTTGTCCATCGACGCAAAGTCCGTTGCGATCAAGGTCACGCGGAAAGACAACCCAGAATTCGGCCTGTGGCTGGAAGAACGTGCTGAGGCGGCGCTTCAGGATCTTTTCCAGCAATGGCGGGATGAGAGCGGCCAAGGGGCATAACCCTCGGCCATAATGAGGCAACCTCGAGCAGAAGGAGAGTAGCGAAGGCCAGAAAGAAAAGAGCCCCCCAAGGTTTCCCTCGGAGAGCCCATCATCGATTTGCACCTATGATGTAGCAATCTCCCACACAGCGGTCAAGAGTCACCGATTCGGTGGACCTGATTTTTGTTGTCTTTTCGCGTGAAACATCGCGAAAAGTCCTGCGAAGCTAAGGGGCGACGTGGCCGTCGTTCAGCAAGAAATGGCATTCAATCAGCTTTCGACAAGCGTCACCGGTCGCCGCATTGGAGACCGGAACCAAGAGAACACGGCTCCAGACATCTGGGGTGTATTCCGCGCCCTTCGCAATGCTCGAAGCATATTCGGGCTCAAACCGGGCCACATTCAAACCCTTCAGGCCCTCCTGTCTTTTCTCCGGCCAGGGCACGGTGATACCGTGTTCGCTTCGAACGTCGAGATCTGCCGCCGCATCGGCGGTATCGACGAACGGACGCTTCGCCGACATGTCGATAAGTTCATCGAACTCGGCTTCATCACGCGCCACGACAGCCCGAACAGAAAGCGCTATCGGGTACGCTCATGTGATGGCCAATCCCTCAGCTTCGGCCTCTCCCTCTCTCCACTTATGGAACGTGCAAACGAACTGATCGCAGCCGCCATCAATTTGGAGAACGAACACCGCGATCAGATATTCCTACGCAAGCAGATCCTCGTAAAGCTATCTGCGATCGACGGCATAGAGACCGACAACGAACTTGCAACGAACTCGCGGAAATTACTGCGCCGAAAACTGGTGACTGCAGAATATCGTGATCTGCTGGCGAAGATCGACGTCGAGCTACAGCAAATGTCCACCACGGTGGACGTCGCCGTTCCGACCAAAATGCCCGCCAGCGACGGACAAATTGTCCGGCACCATTCTATGTCTAAAAAAATACGAAAAGACTCTGAAGAAGCACAAAACACAAAGCTGCCCGACGTTCAAACCCTTGCCGCAGTTTGCACTGAAGCAGCTGCCTTTGCCACGAGCCCACTCAGGACTTGGGAAGACGTTGGAAAACACGCCCAAATGCTCGCCCCAATGATGGGCATCACCCCCGCCACCTTTGCAGAGGCGCGAAGAAACATCGGTTCCGAGAAGACCGCATCCGCCGTCTTTCTTCTTCTGCAGTTGGGGCAACGGGTCAGAAACCACGCAGCATATTTCCACAGCATCACAATCGGCAGGAAGACAGCCGATTTCCACCCATGGCATCTGCTTGAAAGGCTTTCGCGATCGGCAGACCTCGCAACCTGATGTCCACCGCGGTGGACGTTAAGAATGGAGCTTGCGCTCGACCTCTACGGTCAAGCCAGCCACTTCTAGAAGCCTAGGTGGGAGGTCTACGGTTTGCGATGTATGTTCAGATACCCGACGACATTAGTCCTGCCATTCTGCGATTGCTTTCGATAGCTGGGCAGCCCCAGAAATCGAAGGATGGAAAATGAAATCAACATCTTCTGCACTCACACCGCGCAAGATCGCAGAATTCTGCAAGGCTCGGCTCACGTCGATCTTCACCGAAGGTGAGCTGCGCTTGCTCTATAACTGCTTGGTCGACCTGCTCGAGCGAAAAGAGTACCCACCCTACCGGGGCAGCGGGCTCGACCTCCAGTCTCTGTCCGCCATGCTCGACATGGATGTCGATCGCTTCCGTGCCCACCGGGCAACGCTGCAGCCTATCTTCGACGCCGTAGCACGCGCGATTTCGAATGAGACTCTGCGTCCGGCTCGCGCAGGAGGCAGATCAACACGCTCCATGTCCAGCGGGCCCGCCATAAACCCGACAGGCGTTCGAGCGACAGGTACCGAGAAGGTCCGCAAGAAGCCTGGAGTCCAACCGAGGGCGGTCGTTGAATTTCCCGAGCCACTCGACAAAACCTGGCAGGATCCCGAGACTTTTGGTGAAGCCCTTCAGCTACACGCCCGCCGTCATAGCGAAACCATCTACCACCTTTACAACGCGGTGGTGAGACCCGAGGACGGCGTCAATCGCAGCACGCTGATCAGTTGGGGGCGCGGCAAGAAGGTCCCGCGCGCTGCGATCAGCCTGGAAATCCTGGGACGCATCGAGCGGCGCTATCGACTGCCGGCGGGCTACTTTCTGAACCTGTCTGGCCTGCCCGACCGAGCACCAGGCGATTTTGATCTAGAGAACATCTCGCCGTCTGAGCGCCGGCGTTTGGCGTGGCACCTGCCCGAAAATTTCAACCGCAGGCCAAGCCAGGAGAAGGCGGAAATCCTGAACTGGGTCCGCACGGTGATCATCAGCGGGTCCACGGATTATCGCAGGTATCAAGCGGCTGCCATTCGCCAGCGCTATGCGGTTCGCTTCAGCTGTGCCTCGGGGCCGGTTCGCAAGTCTTCTCCCGCACGGACGCCGGAAGAGTCGGGCATCATCATTGCGCCCAAACGTCTGAATGACGAGATGGCCGAACTCCTTCGCTTCAAGACATCGACCTTTGCCGCCTTCGGCATGCAGCGGAATGGCGTCTGGGGGACGGAAACCGCCTCCCAGAAGGTGGAGCATTTCGGGCTGTGGTTCGGGGCGTTCGTGGCCCCACCAGAGAGCGAAGTGCAGGGCCTCGGCGTCGATCCGAAGCTCTTGACCTTTGCCATGATGATCTTCCCGCAGGTCTGGGATTGGTACCTTCACTGGCGGGAGCGCCGGCGGGGCTTCTACACCAAATGGGAGATCGACTTGCTCTCGATTGCTGCGGCGATCTGTCGGGAAGAGACCGGTTGGCTGCGCCAATCGCCCCTTATGGGCAGCAGCCTTCGTCCGATCGAAGGCTTGGTTACCGAGGCAGACATCATCGCTGTGCAGTCGGATTGGTCTACCGCCTGCGACCGCATGTACAAGCATGCCCGTCGGCGTATCAAGGAGATCGACCGTGTTGCCCGGGTTCATCGAGACCCCTTCGAGCCCATCCTGCCGGTGCTCGAAGCGCCAAGTCCTGTCGGCGAGTACCGCAAGATCACAGAAGAAATCCTGCAGCGGATGCCAGATGAACGGCACAATGTCCGCGCGGCCGCGGAGGCTGTCCGCGCATTCCTGATGCTGCGCATCGGCCTTCACACGGGGCTCCGTCAGAAGAACCTGCGCGAACTGCTGCTGTGCCGGCCAGGGACTTTGCCGACCTCGGAGCGCAAGCTGGAGGACACGAAGCGTGGCGAGTTGCGTTGGAGCAGCCGCGACCAAGGGTGGGAGATCCTGATCCCGTCAGTCGCCTTCAAGAATGCCAATTCCTCCTTCTTCGGTTCCAAGCCCTTCCGCCTGATCCTCCCGGACCTCGGGCGACTCTACGAACTGATCGAAGCTTGGATCGAGCGCCATCGCGCACGTCTGGTCGGCGATGCGGCTGACCCGGGAACGTTCTTCGTCAAGACGGCAAAGATGACAAGCACCAACGCGGCTTACTGCCAGAACACGTTCTATGAGGCGTGGAGGACGGCGATTCAGCGCTACGGCATCTACAACCCATGGACCAAACGCGGGGCGATTGAAGGCCTGCTACCGCACGGGCCGCATAATGTGCGCGATGTGCTGGCCACACACATCCTGAAGCGCACTGGGTCCTATGAGCAGGCGAGTTATGCCATTCAGGATACGCCCGACATGGTCGCACAGCACTACGGCCGGTTCCTGCCGCAGGACAAATCCGAGATCGCGGCACGGATCCTGAACCAGGTCTGGGAAGCGGCCTGATCAATCAAGAAGAGTTGTGGATCCGGAAGTCTCCCGGTCCACAGCCCAGAGCAGAGAGCGGCAAGTCCTAGTGGCATGCGCTAGTGGCAGAAAGTCGATTTACCATAGATTTTTCCAATGCCGCAGAATATGTTACTTCCGACTGTTAGTGGCATTCTGGAGCCCGCTTGACGTATATCGTGTCCCCATCGCGGATCGAGCCTGCCCGGCTCGAAGATGGCATCCCGCTTGACCTGGTCGAGACGGCAAACCGGCTGATCCAGTCAGCCCGCGGTTTGGGTCGCAATTTACCTGCCCGAACCTTGTCCGACCTTGCCGCGATGGTGCGGATGATGAACAGCTACTACTCCAACCGGATCGAGGGCAACAACACCCGACCGCGCGACATCGAACGCGCACTGGCCGGCGACTTTGACGCCGATCCAGGACGCCGGGCGCTGCAGCAAGAACATGCGGCGCATGTCCGCCTGCAGGAAGAGATCGACCGCCGGGCGGTCGAGGGCACTCTCGCAGATCCGAGCGATCCGTCGTTCATCAAATGGCTGCACGAAGCCTTCTATGAAGGTGCCACCGAAGAAATGCTGACCCTGCGCCATGGGGGCCAGGTGGTCCGGATCGTTCCCGGCGAATGGCGGCAGGGCGACGTGGAGGTTGGTGCCCATGTTCCGCCACCTCATGAAGCTGTGCCCGCATTCATGGCGCATTTCCACACGCGCTTTCGGCTGGATTGGCTGCATGGTCAGGTCACGCGCGCACTTGCCGTGGCGACGGCGCACCATCGCTTCAACTTCATCCACCCGTTCTACGATGGGAACGGCCGCGTTAGTCGTTTGATGTCGCACGCGATGGCTCATCACGCCGGGGTCGGGGCAGGCGGGCTTTGGTCAGTTTCACGTGGCTTGGCACGTGGCCTGACGGATGGTCTCCCGGGCCGCGATGAATACCGTGAGATGATGCAACTCGCCGACCGTGTCCGTCAGGGCGATCGTGACGGGCGCGGGAACTTGTCGCTGGCAGCGCTGGTCAGCTTTACCAAATGGTTCCTCGCGGTTTGCGAGGATCAGGTCACCTTCATGGCGGGCATGTTCGACTTCGACCGACTAGGCGAGCGGCTGGCCCGTTACGCTGCGCTTTCGGGTCTGGGCGAAAGGGCAGGGGACCTGCTGCGCATCATCCTCCTGCGTGGCGAGGTTGACCGTGGTGACGTTGCGGCCCTGCTGGGAGTGGCCCCGCGAACCGGACGGGCCACGATGAAATCCCTCCTGGACGATGGCGTGGTCGGGTCCGAGACTCCCCGCGGCGCCTTGATGCTGCGCTTTCCCAGCAAAACCCACGATGTGCTGTTTCCGCGCCTGTTCGACCTGACCTGAAGGCCCGGCCGTGACGGCGAACCGGCCATGGTGGTCCAGCACCGGTTCTGCGGCGAGCAGAGGAGAGTTCGAGGCAGGCTGGGGGTCTGATGACGGGCCAAGGCCGGGAGAGAGGCTTCCGGCGCCCGTCACGGAGTGACTGTCATGAACACAATGGAAATTCTGGACCCCGTGCGGCCGGTGACGTCGGGCGGCTACAAGGTGGATGTGAGCCGGGGCGAGCGGAACGGGCGGGTGTCGTCCGAATGGTTCAACCGCCCCGATGACGAGCGCTTTCTGTCGCTCGACGATCTCTGGGCCTCGGTGAAGGGTCGTTCCGAGCGGAGCCGTTCTCGGGTGGTCGAAACAGCGGAGATCCGGGTTGAGGCTTCGCGTGACAGTGCTGATCGGTTGCATCTGGTCCTCCCCAAAGCCAAGGAGCCCGTGGCGCCGACGCACTGGGCCTTTGGCCAGCTGGCCAGCATTGTCGGCGCGCCAGCCTCCTACCTGCGGCAACTGCCCGCGCCTTTGGCCGGCATCAATCTTCAGTACGGTCTGAGCAACCACCGCGCTGAGCAGGTGAAAGCCTTCGAGACTGAGGATGGTCGCACCGAACTGCGCGCGGTGACCGGCCCCGACTACGGTCGGATCCATGACCATGAACTCGTCGAGGCGGTGCAGCGCATCGCAGGCAACGGCACGGGTGACACGCGCTGGAAGGTGCCGGGCGTGCTCGACTGGTCGACCGGGGTCTACAACCCCGATGTCGAGATCAGCCGCGACACGACGACGCTTTATGCATCGGATCGGGATGTCTTCCTGTTCCTGGTCGATGACCACAACCCGATCGAGGCCGGCCGGTTGGCTGATGGTTCGCCGGACCTCTATTTCCGGGGGTTCTACTGCTGGAATTCCGAGGTTGGCGCAAAAACCCTTGGAATCGCAAGCTTTTATCTCCGTGCGGTGTGCCAAAACCGCAATCTCTGGGGCGTTGAGGACTTCCAGGAGATCACCATCCGCCATTCGAAATACGCCGCGACCCGCTTTGCTCATGAGGCAGCACCGGCTCTGACACGCTTCGCCAATTCGTCGGCGCAGGGCTTCGTGAACGGCATCAAGGCTGCGCGGCAGCAGATCGTGGCGCGCACCGATGAGGATCGGGATGACTTTCTGCGGAAGCGCGGCTTCTCGAAAGTGGAATCCGGCAAGATCATCGAAAAGGTTCTGATGGAGGAGGGTCGCCCACCGGAGTCGATTTTTGATTTTGTTCAAGGGATTACACGCCTCGCGCGCGACAAGACCCAGCAAGATGCACGCCTCGACATGGAAGGGCGGGCCAAGAAACTCCTCGACCGCGTCAGTTGAGGTTTGCGGCAGGGCAGGGGGCCCGGCGGCCCTCTGCCCGCACCATTTTCTTCCCCTTTCCCCATCCCGGCCAACTCCGCCCGGGCAGCGCGTTGCTGCCAGTCCGGGGTGTTAATCGGCTCAACTCACGAGACTCAAATGTCCCGATTTTCTGAACCAACCACCCCATTCGCCTCTCCGCGCTCTGGCACCTGCGAACTGACCGCGCAGGAGCAGGCCACCATCTTCGCGGCCCGCGAAATCTTGTCCCGCTACATCAACCGCAACCCCGTCCTGACGTCCTGGCAAGCGGTGATTGACTATTGCGCCCTGTCGGTGCGTGGCGAGGTCGAGCGATTTCACGTGCTGTACTTGGACCGCAAGAACAGGCTGATCTCTGATGAGCGGCTTGGCGTCGGCACGGTTGATCACGTCCCCGTCTATCCACGTGAAGTCGTTCGCCGCGCCCTGGACCTAAATGCCTCGGCATTGATCCTGGTTCATAACCATCCGTCGGGCGATCCCGAGCCCTCAGAGGCGGATATTGCCATGACGAAGGAGGTGGAGAAGGCCTGTGGCGTACTTGGGTTGACCCTGCACGACCACATCATCGTGGGCGCGGGCCGGGAGGTCAGCCTTCGCGGGTCAGGCCATCTCTGATGCCCTGCCGTGGCGAGAGAGAAAGAGAAGGGCAGGGGGATTTCGACGGGTTGGAGACCGAGAGAGAGGCTCTCGGCGCCCGTCGCGGAGATTGGTCCGATGACCAACATGCAGAAAATCACCCTCGCCTCGTCGCGGGACATCCCCTTCCACAATCTGGTCCTGAGCCAGTCCAACGTCCGGCGCGTGAAGGCTGGGATTTCGGTCGATGAACTGGCCGAGTCCATCGCCCGCCGGGGCCTGATACAGAGCCTGCACGTGCGCCCCGTGATCGGCGAGGACGGGGCTGAGACCGGCAAGTTCGAAGTGCCCGCTGGCGGCCGCCGCTACCGCGCGTTGGAACTGCTGGTCAAGCAGAAGCGCCTGGCCAAGTCGGCACCCGTGCCCTGCATTGTCAGCGCGGCAAATGATTCCGTCCTGATCGACGAGGTCTCGCTGGCCGAGAACATCGAGCGCGCACCGCTGCACCCACTGGACCAGTTTCGCGCATTCCAAGCTATGCGCGAGAAAGGCATGACCGAAGAAGCCATCGCGGCGGCCTTCTTCGTCGATGTGAAGGTGGTCAAGCAGCGCCTGCGCCTCGTGACCGTCGCGCCCGCGCTCTTGGACGTCTACGCCGAAGACGGCATGACCCTGGAACAACTGATGGCCTTCACCATCTCGGGTGATCATATACGGCAGGCGCAGGTCTGGGAGGCAGTCAAGAACTCCTGGTCGAAGGAACCCTATCAGATCCGGCGCATGCTCACCGAGACTGCCGTGCGCGCGTCGGACAAGCGCGCTCGGTTCCTCGGGCTTGAGGCCTACGAGGCCGCCGGTGGCTTTGTCCTGCGTGACCTCTTCCAGCAGGATGACGGGGGCTGGCTGCAAGATCCCGTGCTGCTGGAGCGGTTGGTGGGCGAGAAGCTGAAGGTGGAGGCTGAGACCATCGCCGCCGAGGGCTGGAAATGGATCGAGGTCGCTGCGGGCTTCCCCTATGGTCACACCATGGGGCTGCGCGAGCTGATGGGCACCACTGTCGATCTGAACGACGAGGAGCGGGCCACGCGGGAGGCGCTGCGCGACGAATACGACCGGCTGGAGGCTGAATATGCTGAGGCCGACGACCTGCCTGAGGACGTTGATCAGCGGCTTGGTGAGATTGAGCGCATGCTCGGTGCCTTCGACAGCCGCCCGATGACTTTCGATCCCGAACAGTTTGGCAGGGCAGGGGCCTTTGTCAGCATCGACAGCGATGGCAGCCTGCTGGTCGAACGTGGCTTCGTGCGACAGGAGGATGAGCAGCGGGCAGTGCCCGCGGGTGCACCGTCCAGCGGGGCCGTGGAGGATGATGCCCCGATGGAAGGTGACCGCAGCGATACCCGCGTGGCGGTGATCAACATGGCGGGCGAGAACCGGGGGCAGGAGGATGACGAGGACGAGGGTGATGCGATCAAGCCGCTGCCCGAACGGCTCGTCATCGAACTGACGGCGCATCGCACGCTGGCGCTGCGGGATGCGGTGGCGAACAATCCGCGCATCGCGATGACGGCGCTCCTGCATAAACTGGTCACAGATTGCTTTGTCTCCTGCGCTTCTGGTGCAGCGCTCGAAACCGCGGTGCGGCATATCCACCTGCCCATTCAGGCCGCAGATCTGGCTGACAGTCTTCCGGCGCAGAACATCGACGCCCGGCACGCTGGCTGGAAAGCAGACATGCCGCTGGGGCAAGGGGATGATGTCCTCTGGGACTGGCTCCACGCCCTGGACGAGGCCAGCCGCCAGGCGCTGCTGGCCCATTGCCTCAGCTTCGGGGTAAACGCGCTCTATGAGCGCCCGAACCCTTACAGCGGCATGGGGATCAGCCAGCACGGCCTCGACCGTCGTTTGCGTGAGGCGGATCGTCTCGCTCGCACGACCCAGTTGGATCTGGTCGAAGCAGGCTGGAAGCCGACGGTGGCCAACTACCTCGGCCGTGTCACCAAGAGCCGCATCCTGGATGCCGTAGGCGAAGGTGCCGGGGCCCAGGCCGTCGAACTGATCGCGCACCTCAAGAAGGGCGATATGGCACGGGAGGCGGAACGGCTCCTCGGCGGTTCCGGCTGGCTGCCCGAGCCGCTGCGCCAAGACGATCCCGACCTTGGCAATCATGCCGCACCTGAGGATGCCGCGGTCGAACTTCCCGCCTTCCTGACCGAAGACGACGAGGTCGCTTCCGACGACGAAGAGGAGCGCCAGCACCTGATCGCCGCTGAATGACCGTCAACGGGGCGGCTTCGGTCGCCCCGTTTTTTCATGCGGGCAAGGACTAGCTCGCTATTTTGGTGAACGCACTCAACCCCTCAGCCGTGGGGATATGAAGGCAGCTACTCGCTCCATCTGGCGTTTCAACTTCTGGCCGCGCACGCCGCGCTCACTGAGATAATGCCGGAACTCCCTTTCTGCTTCGGGCCATTCAATCCCGTCAGCGATCATCGCGTTTAGCGTTGTCGCTGCCCGCGCTTCATCATTCGGATGCAAAGCATAAGGTGCATCCCAACCCGCAAATCCGCCTGCTATCGTTGAAACCCATGTTTTCATGATATTTCCCTCGTTGTGTGGTCGGGACCAATTTATCCCGCATGCCGGACTGAAAACACCCGCAAGGGTATGCGGGGTATTCAGGCCTTGCTGGACGGAGAAGGAGTCTGCCAAACACCCGGCAAGGCTCAGGTTTCGACGGACCTTTGCCAAGCGGCCATTGAAGCGGTAGGAATTGGGGCAGGGGGTGAGGGCATTGGACTCGCCGTCAGATGATCTTCGAGTTGCGCTGGTTGGGGTAGAGCCTCAGCATGGATCGACCAGCATCTTGGCCCAGTGGCGGCCCTCGTTCGAAAATCGTCCTTTGCCTGCCATCACGCTGGCAGACCTGAACTCGGCGGACCGGCGGGAGCCGCGTGGCAGCAAGGCAGGGGGGAAGCGCAGGTTAGTCTGATCGGTAGCCAGAGGTGGTTTCATCGCCGGTGGTGTCTGACTTGTCTTTCCTGATGGGCCTTCAGGGTCGCCTTGATCTCCGTGGATTGTCTGTCCCAGCCCGCGTCTGGGCGGCCTCTGGTGATGGGCTGATCTGCCCGAAGGACGTCTTCGCCTCGGCCGCTTCGGCGCAACAGCGTTGTCACAACTTTCTTCCCCTGCCGGTGCGGGCACCGTCATTCCTCGCGGGACAAGAAAGTTCCTCCTGTGCTGTCCGGCCCCGTGAACGGGGTGCGCCAGCGGTCGCCTCCGGGCTGTCGATCGCCATCGAGGCCGCAAGGACGCGGGCTAGATGCAGCAAAACGGAGAAAGAACATGGCGACCATCGGCACCTTCAAGAAGACCGGCAGCGAATACACCGGCGAAATCTTCACTCTCAGCTTGCAGGCCAAGGGCGTGCGCCTCGTCCCCGATCTGCGGGCATCGGGCGAGAACGCCCCTTCCCACCGGGTCCTGGTCGGCCGCGCCGAGATCGGCGCCGCCTGGACGAAGAAATCGAACGAGGGCCGCGAATACCTGGGCCTGAAGTTGGACGATCCGAGCTTTGCCGCCCC
The DNA here is from genome assembly GCA_020161975.1 of Pseudomonadota bacterium. Taxonomy (GTDB): domain Bacteria; phylum Pseudomonadota; class Alphaproteobacteria; order Rhizobiales; family Beijerinckiaceae; genus JAIUNP01. The sequence continues at coordinate 17,225 of JAIUNP010000002.1, read as the reverse complement.
GATCTACGCCAACCTCTTCGATGACGAAGACGGTGAGGGCCACTCCCTCATCTGGTCCCGCCCCAACACACGCCGCGGCGACTGATCGCCAAAGCAAGGGCCCCGGTCGAATGACCGGGGCTAAGGCTTCAACCCGAACAAGATTTTCAACATCTGTTGAAAACCCGGCATTCAATGAAAGATAGGAAGTGGCAAAAGCCTATTGGCGATGCCTTACAAGACCTTTCGGACCTGTTCCGCGCGCTCCATTGAATCCATGATGATCGGATCGATGACGCTGCCCGGTACTTGATCGCCCAGGCTGAGCTTTGTCCGTTCCAGCGCCGGACCGAGGCCGTCAGCCATGTCCGAGAGAAGTTCCAACGCACGGTTCCTGGGAAGCCCACTGGCTTTGCCCTCTGCCTCAAAGTGGCGCGGCACGATCTCGTCGATGCCGTAATGGCCGTCGATCGACATGGCGAGCCGGTAGCGTTTTCGCTGAAGGCGTCCCGCATGGACGACAGGAGCTACACTCAGGATGTCGTAGAGCGGAGCGAGACGGAAGCGGCCGCGGCGCCCCAGTCGCAGGCTGAAATTCTTGGCATGGCCGTCAGAGGCGCCTATCAGGAAGTAGAAGATCTGGGCGCGGAAGAAGGTTTCCCGATCCCGGATAGGATCGTCAGATTCTCGCAGGAGTTCCATGATTTGCCCAATGCCGGGGCCACCTACCTTTTGGTATTTTCGGGCCGAGGGGAAACCCAGCGATTGGCAGATGTCTTCCTGCGGCAAGCGCTTCAGGGATTCGTGATCCCAGACCCGGTCGAAGCGTTCGACCGCGAGTGCGACCTGTCCGGGCAGGACGATTTTCCTGACCGTGGCAACTGGCAAGCCGATCTCACCGGCCAGAGTCATGCAGAACAGCTCGTTCTCGACGCTATCGCTCATGTCGATTTCATCAGGGCCGGGCAGGATGCCCATCGGGGTCTTGAAGATGTGGCTCGTTGGCGTGATCCCACGTGGTTTCGCCCAAAGGCCCCCAATTTTAAGGTAAGCAGTTTTTTCCTGTGCCCCGGCGATGGAGATCCGGAAATCCTCGTCATCCCCGAGCGCCAAGGGCGCTACCGCAAGGTTCTTCAGATCGGCGACCATCTCGTCTTCGGCAATCTGGCGATAATCCATATCTTGGGCCGCGGGTTCTTCCTCCAAGGGCAAGAATTGCAGCGCCCCCACACAGTCCCGCCCAAGCGCAGAAAGAAGAGAGAACACGTCTTTGCCTTCGGCGCCTACGCGCGCTGCGATCTTTTCGCGCAACTCTCCTTCGGCATCGGGCAGCAGGTTGTCGAAAGCGGCAATCACCGGATCGCCTTTCCAGTCTCCTTGGGTCAGCGGCAGCACACTGGCGACGGGGAAAGCCAAGTCCAAGGCCAGCCATGCTGGATCGTAGGAAAAGGCAACGCCGCCATCGGTAGCCCTGATCAGCGTGCCGACCCGTGTCCGTTCATACCAGACTGCAGTCTTGCTACGCCGGATGCCAGCCCGCCTGCGTGCCAAGCGTGCCATCTCAGTTCATGTCCTGATCGAGTATTCGCCCGGTCACAGTCAGCTCTGCCCCGAGGGCTTCCAGAAGCCGCAAATAGACGTCGAGACTGACCGAAACGACGCCGGTCTCGATATCCGAGATGGTGGATTGGGCAGTGCCCGTCGTTTCGGCGAGTTGCTTCTGGGTCATCCCCTGGGCACGCCTGCGGGCGCGAAGGGCCGTTGCCGCCTGCCGGAGGCTACGTATGGAATGGGTGAGGGGCTTTTCCATAGCAAACTGATAGTCCATCGGCGATATTTCGTCAATATAGCCAAAAGACGATTTTTCCGTGATATCCCAGTTAAGCTATAATTGGGAAATATCGTTCAAGGGCGATGCGGAAGTCTCAGCACGGCGCAAAAGGAAGTAGAACGCGGCTAAGCCGAGCCGGAAAGATAAAGCTCAGCCCGTTGGGATTCCGGGCCTTCCATCGCCGCATTCCGGGCAACGGCGCTGAAAAACGTCTGAACCGTTCGCACCGTACCGCGCCGCGCAGTGGCGACATTTCAGGATGTAGACGATCTGGTTGTGGTCAGTGCCCGGTTGTCCGGTGCGGGACAGCACTTCCTGACTATTGCGGTTCATGTAACCTGTTGCCGTGGTTGAGGATCTGCGAGGGATTTCACTCTTTGAGCGGGACCGGGGCTTTTCCGTCGGGGGCCAAGTGGTTCCGAGAATCCAGCCTTCGACCTGAGCTGTCATCGCAACACTTTCCGGCTGGGGCGGCGCAAACGCCTGTTTGATTTCACCGCTGATAGCGGCCTCCTGAAGCCAGCGCGCGATTGCATAGGCATCGTGCTGATCCTGAGTTCTGGCCTCGCTGCCATAGAGGCTGCTCCACAGCCTCGGATAGGCCTCGAGGATCACTGAGGCGTCCTGAGCAGGTTCCCAACCATCAAAAGGCCAGAAATGGATCTGCGGGCGAGCCTGTCGAATTTTGCGCAGCCATGGGATGCCGGCATGGGTTGATTTGGCGACCGATCCCTGAACGTCGAAATGGAAAACTGACTTTGCCGATCCGGCAGCCTCCTCCGTCAGCCGGCGCCAATGCCTCTCCCCTTGCCGCGCCGCGCCATTTCCAACTGACCCGTCGCGCACGAAATCGACATAGGTGTGCTTGCCATCTGTCGGCCAGTGCGCACAGAAATCGTCGAGGAAATTCGGCCAATCGGGCTCAAGGCCATGCCGCTCGAAGTAGCGTATGGGAAACGAAAAGCCGTGATCAATGCCGACAACTGTCGGCACCGATCCATCCAGGGTGTCGATCAGCCAATCGGTGAGGCTATGCCTTGTCCAGTATTTCTTGGGGCCGGCGGGCGGCAATACCTCTTCGGCGGCGCTGTCGCCCAAAGTCTGATAGACGCGCAGCCCTTTCAGGCTGGCCTCGGCGGTTTCCGCCCCTGAATAGTCGATGCCGATGGTGCGACGGAATCTGCGATTACCGATCATTGGAAGCTCGCCTGAAACTGTGTGGCGGTCAGAGAAACATGGGCATCAAGTGGCGGTCGCAGTTCAAATGCCTGCGGGGTCCGCGCGAAATCGTACAGACGGAAGAGATACCAATCCTGACGGCGCTCCTCTGCCACGGCAAGCTCGTTGCGCGAAATGTGGAACGGAGTACGGTCCCAGCCGTTGGTTGTTTTGACCTCGATCAGACGGTCACGCCCGTCATGGCTGAAGCTGGCGATGTCATAGCCTGCTCCATCGCCATCCTCGCGCGAAACCCAGCGGACACGACGTGCCAGATCGTCCCGGCCGTGGTGACGCAGCGTTTGGCGCTCATGATGAAAGACACGCTCTTCTCCAGCGCGACCCAGGGTGCGATTGCGCTCGTCCCGGGCGGCAACGTCGAAGCGGCGGGCAACTGCTTGCATCTGGTCGAGTTCGGGTGGCGGCAAATTGCGAAGAGTAGGGGCAGTCCCGATGAAGAGGGGCGCGGCTTCAGCCATCGCGCTGGAGTGGGTCCTAATCAACGACGGCTCCCACTCAGGGTGTCCGGCCAGCCAGCGTGACACGGCCACAGCCAGCGCCATCTGGAAGTTAAAGCGTGGTTGATAGCCCCTGATCGCGGGCAGGCCAAACCCACGGAACGCGGCTGAGATGTTGCAGAGTTTGAATTCGATTGAACCCCGGCTGCGGCCCGTCTGTTCCTGCAAAAGCCGGTTCTGCGCCGCCTTGTTGTATGCCTCGCCTGCCAATTCCTGCCCGAGCATCGCGAAGTAACTCGCAACGCAGGCATCGTTTTCAAGATCGGTCCAATCGTCTGCACTCATGGGACGAGGCTAGTCGGGCTGCGCTTGGCTGTCATCCTGAAACCCGTTGGATTGCGATGGTTTCCGGTCTGGCCCGGAATGATCATTGATAAAGGAGAGTCTGGGCAGGCCGTACAACTGTGCCCCGAAGGTATCTTGCGATTTGGACGAACATCGCCTCCACATCGTTTCGACGGGCCTTTGCCGAGTGATCATCGAAGCGGCGGGAACTAGGGCGGAGACAGGGGCATTGGCCGCCCCGTCCTTTCGATAAGAGGTTGGCAGTCTGACTCAGGCGGCGTCAGCCCGGATGGGCCTGCTTCTCTGCCTGGTCACGTCCCTCGTTCGATGTTCGTCCTTTTCACTGCCTACAGCTGGCAGACCTGAACCCGGTGGAGTGGCGGGTGCCGCGAGGCAGCAGGGCAGGGGGGAGGCGCAAGCTGACCTGGTGTGCCAAGGTGTTTCACATCGCCGGTGGTGCCTGTCCTGTCTTACCTGACGGGCCTTCAGGGTCGCCTTGATCTCCGTGTTTCTTCTGTCCCAGCCCGCGTCCAACGGCCTCTGGTGATGGGCTGATCTGCCCGAAGGACGTCTTCGCCTCGACCGCTTCGGCGCAACAGCGTCGTCACAACTTTCTTCCCCTGTCGGCGATGCCGTCATTCCTCGCACGGCAAGAAAGTTCCTCCTGTGCTGTCAGGCCCCCAAAGAGGGGGGTGCGCCAGTGGTCGCCTCCGGGCTGTCGATCGCCATCGAGGCCGCAAGGACGCGGGCCCGAAACAGAGCAAAACGGAGAAAGAACATGGCAACCATCGGCACCTTCAAGAAGACCGGCAGTGACTACACCGGCGAAATCTTCACCCTCAGCCTGCAGGCCAAGGGCGTGCGCCTCGTCCCCGACCTGCGGGCCTCGGGCGAAAACGCGCCCTCCCACCGGGTCCTGGTCGGCCGCGCGGAGATCGGCGCCGCCTGGACGAAGAAATCGAACGAGGGCCGCGAATATTTGGGCCTGAAGCTGGACGATCCGAGCTTCGCCGCCCCGATCTATGCCAACCTCTTCGATGACGAAGACGGCGAGGGCTCGAGCCTGATCTGGTCACGCCCCAACACCCGCCGCGGCGACTGATCGCCAAAGCAATGGCCCCGGTTGAAAGACCGGGGCCAGAGCCTTAATCGGATAGCCCCAATCGACACGCATGGCGGCTATCCGATGGGGCTGAAAATCCCTACCGGCTACAGCCCGAGTGCCGCATCCATACGCTCATGTTCGAAGGCCGGAGCACAAGCGTTCAACTCCGCGCCGCCCAGCCCTTGGCGGCGCAACTCGTCCCGCCAGCTGTCGCGGATGCTTCGCGCCATATCCCGAGCCAAGATCCGGGCTTCCTGCACATTGACATCGAAGAAATCGGCCGCTTCGATCGCGGCGGCGATATCCGGCTCATGCCCATGGATCGGGCTGATCCCGGTTTCCATCTGGGCGTGACGCCGGGGCTGCGGATTGACGTCAAAGAGCGGTGAAAGACGCCAGAGGTTCTGCCCCGCATAGATGAAACCGTGGTTCTTCAGGTGGTCATCCGTGTTGGTGACAAGGATCCCGAAAACCATCCGAAGCCAGATTTCCCGCAGATCATCACCGGGCCTGGCCGAGATGGTGCGAATGATGTCGGCGATGTCCGTGTAGAAGCCGCTCGCATGCCCAACCTTGCCCAGGGCAGTGCGAGCGGAGATATAGGGGACCCGGCCGCCATCCCGGCGATCAAAACGGCTGAAGAGACCGATCGGATGCGAGCTGCCCGGCAACTCGAGCCGGCATTCCGGCGTGCGCAGACCAAGGACCCCGGCGAGCTTCATCGTTGCCACCTCAAGACGTTCCACCGGCCAAGTATCGTTGATGGAGGTGAACTTGGCGAGCCAGAGCCGGTCCCCATCCCTCATATTGGCCTTTGGCCGCGCTCCGCCCGGCGTTCCGGCGGCGCCGACGAGATCCAGCGCATCCTGCTCCGCGCCGGCCGGGTCGCGTTCGAACCTTTGTGCGATCTTGAGCAGGTCCTCGATTTCAGCCAGACGCGGGACGGGCCTTCCGATCTGCGGGAATGGCTCACCATTTTCCTGCAGGAGGCGCAGCGCGCCTTGGCGTGCGGTATCGTCGCATGTGGTCAGGAAGTCGAACTCGGTTGCCCCCTCGCCCAGAACCCGGCGCATCAGCTTGCGGCCCCAGCTGTCCGGGGATGTATCCGCAAAGGGCCCGGCGATGACATCGCGCTTCCGGCTGTCGCGCCCGCCGGAGCTGGCGTGATAGGGCACGCTCGCCCGCGGCATCTGCGGGCAGAGGTCGAAACCACGCGGGTTGTCGATCCATTCCTGGTCATAGATGAAGGTGGAATGCGCGCGCCGCCCGTCCGTCTCAAAGACCAGACGACCGACTGGAACCAGCCCATTCCCAAGAACGACACGCGCCACGACCATCAGAACGCGCTCCCTTCATCATCGATTTCATCCGATCGCGGCTGCGTGGTGGCCGATGTGCCGAACGGCGGCTTGCGGCGGCTGGCGATCCGCTCCGGCAGGCGGGCCTGATCAAGGACCAGGCCAGTATCGTCTTTTGCCGGATCCAACATTTCGCCGAGCCGGTGAAGCTCGCCCAGAACCATGAGCGCCATGGCCAAGGTCTCGAGCCGCACACCACCACCTCCCGTCTCGAGCTTGGCAAGCGTTTTGTCGGTCACGCCCAGGCGCTCGCAGAAATCCGCGACAGACATCCGCCGTTTCTTGCGAGCGACACGGATGTCATGGCCAAGGCGTTTGAGGGCGGTCTGAACTTGGTACGAGGACATGCTTTGACCGGATAAAACTCCGCCTTATGCTGCTATGGCCGTATTTTTGTCCGTGTTAGGCCAATCTGCAGGGGAAGTCAATCAAGTCGGCGACAAAGCGGACGATAGTCCGGTTTGAGACAGTTAGTCCGGATTATTATCCGGATTACCCATTCTGGACCTGAAGGCCCGGGGTGTATCCGTGGATCAGGTCTCCTTGGTGTTGAAGGCTCGCTTATCCAAGGTGGTCGTTCAGCCCGAGATCGGCAATCGACAGCAAGGTGGCGCGCATCCAGGCTGGCGCTTGGGCGGCGTTTTTGGCGAGGGTCTTCTTGTCGCTGTCCGTGAGGCTTCGGGCAGCGACCTGCAGCACATCCGCGGCGCGGGAAGCGCCCACATGGCGCAGCGCCTGAACCACGGTTCCTGCTGCGCTGCCGGGGGCGATCAGGTGCTTAGGTGAGGCGTGTCGCAGATCGACCACACGCTTGCCCAGGACCACGCGTCGGGATGGCCCATCTGTTAGCCACGAACTTTGCGCAGCGACCTGCGTGGATAGGCCAAGTGCGTTCGCTGCTCGTGCGCCATCAATCTGCAAGTGTGATCCGGTTTCCCTGGCGAGGGCCTGCGCCACATCATCAGGTGTGGGGGTAAGAGCTCCGAGCTTGGGGTGCAACTTGGGGAAGTCGTAGAGTCCGCGCGCAAGCCGCCGAAGATAGCCTGCCTTGGCCAGGCGTGACAGGGCCTGATCGACGGCAGCACGGGCGGCCAAGTCAAGGAAGTCGCGCGGCGTGAACACGCTGCCGCGTCCGCTTGCGCGGACACGCTTCATGACCCGATCGGGAACGGAGGCGGATGTCGTCATCATGCGTCAGAAAATAGGCTATGTTTTTCTGACAATCAAGTGCGGAGATTCCCGGCTGGGTTTCGCATTGACCGACTGCAGAACTTCGGCAAGGAAGACTTTGGCGCATCCCGGCAGAGCCGGGACCGGGCTCTGGTCGTCCGACTGGAGCCTGCCGGGCAGTCTCCCCCCATGCGGGCAACGATCCCTTGCGCGACGACCGGTCCGGCCGGAAGGAGGCTGATGGCATGAGGTTCGGCGCGTTACGGCCTGATGCCAGAGATCGGGTCGGGTGCGTGGCCCGCATCGTATTCATCGGCAGCATTGAACTTCGTGAGACCCCGGTCTGGAACACGACGATCCCTTGAGACCAACGTGGCGGCAAGGGCTGGCGAGCGGTTGGCATCCCGTGACGGGGCAGGGCGCCTGTCTGGGGTCAAAGCCCCATCCCCCGCTTCCATTCGCTGTCCTTGGTCTGATCCGTCTCTTTGACACTCAACCCCAGAGGGGTCGGCTACGCGAGCGTGCCGCCCTCGCGGATTTGGACGAGCCAAACGCACGAGGGTGATTGCAGATCCGGTCAGACACTTCGGGCGCCTGTCGCGCGGGGGATGGTCCTCCGCCCCCAAGAAGACAGGAGCCAACCCCATGTCCTATAAGGATGCCACCGCTTTCGCCGCCTCTCTCGCCGCTACGTTGATGGTCTCGATCGTCGTGTTCCAGGCCGGGGACGGCACCCACGGTGCGATGCCGTCCGATGAGTACGACGGCGACGAGACCCTCGTCGCCCTTGAAATCGACCCCTGGCAGTGAGGCGCGCAAGCGCCTCACTCACCCCTCCGGGGCGCTTCATCAGTGCGCCCGTCTGGGGACGCGGCGCCGAACCGAAGGGTCCGGCAAGGGAGAGGTCGAGGGGGGAGCGGGCAGGGCGAGCCCGCTGAGACAGAGAGAGCAGCGGCGGGCTCACCTGTAACCCGCTTCCCCGGAGATCCCGAAATGACCATCCATCTTCCCGGCCGCGCTGCGCCGGCCCCTGAAATCTCGTCCGAACTGGCCCGCATTCTGGCCGAGCAGGCCGAGCGTGACGCTGCCGAGGTGGCGCTGCACGCCCGGAACAAGGAGGCGCTCTTCGACGGGCTGCGCTTTGTCGGCATCGCGCATGTCCTGGTCAGCTTCGATGGCTCGGGCGACAGCGGGCAGATCGAAAGCATCGAGGCCCGGAGTGATGCCGACCAGAGCGTCACGCTGCCCGCCGCTCAAATCACCTTTGCCGGCATCGACTGGCAGACCGGGGCTCCCACCGAACGCCGTCTGACCTTTGAGGCCGCCGTCGAAGAACTGGTCTACGACCTCCTGTCCGATACCCATTCTGGCTGGCAGGACAACGACGGCGCCTATGGCGAATTCTGCATCGATGCCCGCGCCCGATCAATCCATCTCGAGTTCAACGAGCGCTTCACCTCGTCCGAACTCTACACCCATGATTTCTGAGGGGCAGCGATGGCACATCCCTATCACCATGCCCTGTCCTCGGTGAAGAAGTGGGGCGGGACGGTCGACGACTACCTCGCCTGTCATGAATTCTTCGATGCCTCAAAGCTCATCCTGGCGGACTTCCGGCATCGTGCCCTCCGCCATCATGCTGAGGGGATTTTCCTGCTGGAGCAGGTCCACGGGAGAACCCTGACGCTGTCGTCAGACCGGGTCATTCCGACCCGCTGGGTAGGCGAGCAGCATGTTCGAGAGGATCTGGGCTTCATTCCCAGCTTTGCCGACTGGGCGCGGTCGATCCGGGCCGAGCCCTGGATGGGCCGGACCCAGAAGATCGAGACCGAGGTCGATCCGCATCTGGCGATGCCCGTGAGGGAGGTCACCTGAAATGAGCCGGGTATATCAGAACCTCGGTCTTCCGCCTGACGCCTCTCCCCTCACGGTCGTCCGCACGGCGATCCGCCGGTTGCATCCCGACACGCTCGCGGTCCGCAGCTGGCGCGAGGCGCGCAAACGCTATTACCGCGACCTCTTGCAAGCCCATGCCGCGGCGCAGGCCGCCGCCAAAATCCCCCAGCCCGCAGAAGCGGGCTGATTTCTCCCCCAATCGCAACGCAACCTGACCCGGTCGACGGGGCCTCGGGTTTTTCATTCTGAAAGGAGCCCATCGTGGCTGATTATTTCACACACTTCTCCTGCGTCCTGGACGTGGGCACGGCCAACAAGGCTATCGCGGCGCTCGACCTATACTTGCGCTTGCGCGAAGAAGACGAGGCCTCGGACGATCCGGAGTTCTCGGGCTTTGCGCTGTCGCTGCAGGATGGCCCGGGCAGTTCGGTGCTCTGGTTTCATGACGATGGGCAGGGCGACGTCGAAAGCGTCATCCGCTTCGTGCTGTGCCTCGCGGAAGATCTCGACCTCACCGGTCTCTGGGGCTTCGACTATGCCTTATGCCGAATTCGGCATAAGGCATATTATGCCGGGGTCAGGATTATGCCGCATGGCCCGCCAGGCGACGGCAAGTATCGACTTGCTACCGGCTGCTAAGACCCAAGCTGTACAAGCGGCTGGGTAGTTGGCCCCTCAATTCCGAGTCCGCGGTTTCGCCCTGAAACGTTCGGCATAATCCTTGTTGCTCCAGCAACATGGAGAAAGCCAATGGCCACGAAAATTCAGGCAACCTGCCTCGACCCCTACTTCACGTCGTTCGAGGAGAGCCTCGCACCCACAAACATGCAGCGCCGTGCGCTCTCGCATTATCGCTTCCAACTTCGCCGCTTTGGCCGCGTGCTTGAGGCCGAGAACGTGGCGCCAACGTCTTTGACGTTGGAACTGGCCGACTACCTCGCGCGGCAGGTCCCCTTTCACCGCAAGAATGCTATCAAGATTCCGAACCTGGTCAGACGGTTTGTCCTCCATCTCATCGACATCGGCGTCGCCATTCCGCCACATGTATCCGACGCCCAGATCGCCAAAGATCAACTGCTGGATGACTTGGAGAGGTTCCTGCTCGGGCAGCGCGGTCTGAGCTCAAGTTCGGTTTACCACATCAGGCGGTATGCCGTCCGTTTCCTGGATTACCGGTTTGGCGACATGATGCCTGATACTTCCTTGATCAAGCATCACGACATCGTTGGGTTCTTAGAGCACGTTCAGAAGGGCAAAAGCCTGTCGATGGCACGGACGCCGGCATCGCATCTGCGCTGCTTCTTCCAGTATCTGTTTGCCCGGGGCTTGACTGCCACAAATCTGTCGTCAGCTGTACCAACGGTCCATCGGACGCGTCAGCCCCGACTTCCGCGATACCTGCCACCAGTCGACATTGAAGCTATTTTGGAATGGGTACGTCGGGAATCCAGTAGCGGCCAGCGCGATCACGCCATGTTCCTGCTTATGGCCCGGCTTGGCCTGCGCGTTCCTGAGGTTATCGCGATAGAAATCGACGACATCGACTGGCGCGCGGGTGAATTGCTTGTCAGAGGCAAGGGCAAACAGCGCGACCGCCTCCCACTTCCAGAAGATGTGGGCTCCGCGATCAGCGCGTATCTGCGAGACACCCGCCCAACGACTACCACGCGCGTGCTGTTCGTCCGTTCCTATGCACCCAACCTTGGGTTCAAGGACAGCCGCATCATCAACAAGCTCCTTGGCCGAGCTTGCATCGCATTGAAGATTGAGATGCCTGCCCGGTACCTCGGATCGCATGTGCTGCGCCATAGCCTCGCGACACGCATGGTGCGCAGTGGCGTTGCTCTGAACGAGGTCGGTGATGTGCTGCGCCACAAGTCTCGCGCGACCACGATGATCTACGCCAAGCTCGACATCGCCAACTTGCGTTCCGTTGCTCAACCCTGGCCCATGGAGGAGATCCTGAAATGACCCTTCATGCGGAAATCGATCGATATCTCCATCTCCGCCGAATGTTCGGGGCCAAGCTGACAACCGACGAATTGCGGTTGCGCAGCTTCGCCACCTTCGTCGATCAGAACGGAAATGGCTCTGTCACACGGGAACTCATCCTTGACTGGATGAAACGCCAGCGACCAGCATGCAGTGGAACCCGGTCAAGCAGGTTCACCGCTGTTCGTCTGTTCGCACTATGGCTGCACAGCATGGATGAACGTCACGAGAACCCGCCGCCGCGCGGATTCGTCCCGAGCAGAGTCAGGCGGCCCGCGCCATATATCTATAGCGATGCTGAAGTCGCCCAGATCATCAGCGCGGCACGGGAGTTGCCGTCTACCTACGGGATGCGCGGCCTGACCTGCGCGATGCTCTACGGTCTTATCGCCGTGACAGGGATGCGCATTGCGGAAGCCCTCGCCCTCGATTCGGAGGATTTTGATGCCGAACAGCAGACTTTGCATGTCCGCAATGGCAAGAACGGCAAGGAACGGCTCATTCCGATTGATCCGGATGTCTCAGATCGATTGGCGCACTATTGCGCCGAGCGGGACCGGCTGCTTGAGCGGCGGGCGGAACCGCTCTTCGTGAATTGTAAGGGTGTGCGGCCCAACTATTGCTGGGCGCGAGCAAACTTCGTCCGCGTCTGTCAGAGTGTCGGACTGCGCGGCACATGGTCGAAGCCGATGCTTGGCAACCCTCCGCGTATCCATGACCTTCGGCATACTTTTGCCGTAAGGACTATCACCGGATGGTACCGCGCCGGACATGACGCTGCGCGCGAAATGCACAAGTTGACGACCTATCTCGGGCATGAGGGGCTGAGGGACACCTACTGGTATCTTCAGGCCGTGCCCGAGCTTCTGGAACTGGCTTCGGCGCGGCTCAGAGATGGTTCGGCAGAGGAGAACGTGCAATGAGGACCGCTACTTTCCCTGCCTTGGTGCAGCGCTTCTTCACAGATCGCCTGTGCGTCCAGATGGAAGCCAGCCGTCATACCATCGCGGCGTACCGCGACACCTTCCGCCTGCTGATCCGTTATGCCGGAGCCCGCAGCGGCAAGACCCCGACTAAGCTGGAGGTGGCCGACATCGACGCCGACATAGTGGCGGACTTCCTCAGCCACGTCGAAGTGTCCCGCGGCAACACAATCAGATCGCGAAACGCCCGGCTGGCCGCGATCAGGTCATTCTTCCGCTATGTCGCGATGACCGAACCGGAATGGCTGCATCATTGCCAACGCATCCTGGCCATGCCGAACAAGCGTCAAGTGAAAAGGGCCGTGACCTTCCTCGATGCCGAGGAAATCGCCGCATTGCTCGGCGCACCGGATCGCACCACCTGGGTCGGGCGGAGGGATCACGCGTTGCTACTCCTTGCCTTGCAAACCGGTTTGCGGGCTTCGGAACTGGTCAACCTGAATTGCGATGATATCGTGTTTGGCACCGGCGCCCATGTCAAATGTGTTGGCAAAGGCCGCAAAGACCGCCGAACACCATTGCGCCGTGATACGGCCAAACTGATCCAGGCTTGGGTTCATGATCGCAAGGAAAGCTCCGGGCCCCTGTTCCCCTCGATCCGCGGCGATCGCCTCAGTCGGGACGCGCTCGAACACCTGGTCCGAAAATACTGCGCGTCGGCCGCGCAGACCTGCCCGAGCCTCGCGGGAAAGCGCGTCACGCCGCACACTCTTCGGCACAGCACTGCGATGGAACTTTTGCATAGCGGTGTCGATCAGACGGTCATCGCGCTTTGGCTCGGCCATGAATCCGTGGAAACGACCCAGATCTACATCCATGCCGATATGCGTCTGAAAGAAAATGCTCTGCGGCAGGTAACAGCGCCAGGCGTCAGATCAGGCAGATACCGACCGGACGATCAGTTGCTCGCCTTCCTTGAGTCGCTCTGATTATGCCGAATGACCGCATGATCATGATCAACAAGAGCAAGCTCAGAACGTGGCTATGCGGCATAATCCTGACCCCGGCATAATATGCCCACACCTGTTCCCGGCCCCGGCTGGAGGCGTATGGCGGCGGCGCGCATATCATCGACCTTGGAGTGCGCAAAAGTATCGGCTGGATCAGCACCCATGAATGGCTGACTGCTGCGTTGAACGGCGAAGACATCGACGCGGTGGAGGCGCTCGTCGCATGAACACAGTTGTTCCGTCTTGCGCGCCCGCCGCTTTCCCCTTCCCCTTCCCGGAATTCGGCCGCAGTTCCGATGGCCTGACCGTCGCCCGAATCGGCGATGCCGCCTATGCCATGATCCCCACGGCTGAGGGGCGGCATTACCTCGGCAGCGGTTGGCGTCTCTCCAAACCCCTTTCGGACTGGAAGCGGTCCGACTTCTATGGCCATGGTGGCGATGTCGCTGATGAGGCTGCTTTCCACGCCGTCGTTCAGGAACAGGCCGAATATCAGGGCGAGAAGGCCGCCCTCGGACGCCAGGAATTTCGCACGCATGCGAGCACGCCGTGGGGGCCATCGCAGGGCGCGGTCCGTTACAGCGAGGGCGTGGTCTTCCATTCGACTTCCGGTCATGGCGGGTTCCACCTGTCGGAGGACCGCAATGCCCAAGTCCATCCCATGCTGCGCGAGGCTGGTGGCTGGTACGAGGAAGATGCCGCTTGGGCTGCTGTCGCGACCGCCTGGCCGGTTCTCTTTACCGGGCTTGAGCGGCGCCAAGCCGAAGAGACCCTGCGCCACAACTGGCCGGATGCCTGGGAGGCGATCAAGGGCCGCGCGCTGCGTTCTGGTGAATCCCGCACGCGCGACGGCGAAGCCTTTGCCCGCGATCACGCGAAAAACTGGGTCGTGATCTCGGCGATCTATTCCGACCAGCATCGCGGTTTCACCGAGGTGATCGCCACGCGCGGCGGGCGTCGCGATCCCCAATCCGAGGAGCGCCGCTTCCTTGTTCCATCCGGGGAGTACAAGGTCGGGGCCTTCGGCTTCGTCATCGATGAGGCACGCCACGCCGTCTATGACGGCCCGTCGAGTTTCATCGGCTGGCGAGGCAGGGCAGGGGGGTGATCCCCAGATGGCGGGTGCACGGCTTCTCGGTCAGGCACCCGCCAGAGGGAGAGATGGGCGGGTGGTTCCGTGACGGGTTTCAGGGTGGGAGAGTGTCTCCTGCCGCCTGTCGCGGAGTGATTCAGATGACTGCACCCATCTCCCAAACCGCCTTCCGAGGCCCCGGCGACAACTTGATCGGCGGGGTTCTTGCCCATCTGCGCCTTGCGGACCGCTTGCCCCTGCGCATCAACTGCCGCTGCCGCGCGCATTGGGACGATCCGGCGCTCGATCAGCTGCGCTTCGAGCGCGAAGTCGATCTCGGCACCTTCGGTGACCTCGCGGCTGCCATGATTGTAGCTCGCACCGCAGCAACTTCCGGTCTTATCGCCGCAGGCCACGATCCGGCCCTGCGTCTGGCGCCGCAGTTCATCACCATTCTCGATGCCGAGCACTGCCTGCTGCTGGCAGGTGACGTGCAGGCAGGCCTGATCCGCTGGTGCGCGCCGGTCGACAGCGATGCCGAGGCGCGGCGCGTGGTGAGTGAGGCCTGCGGGCTTCGAGCCGAGGCCCGCGCGGCGACCCACGTCGGCGATCCCGCGTCTGCTGCGGCCCTGCTCACCCGCGCCCGCTCGCTGGAAGGCCGACTGGTCGATCGGTTCTGGCGCGACCTTGCAGCCGCTGCAGTCGACCAAGCCCTGGTGGCTTGATCCTCGCCCCTTCCGGAAACCCACCCCCGGCAATTGACCGGGCCATGCAACACAGGGACCCGCTCATGCCCGAAGTGATCTCAATGACCGTCTATCGCCTCAATGAACTTCCCGATGGCGCCAAGGACAGAGCCCGCGCCTGGTATCGCGAGGGCGGTTTCGACCATGACTGGCATGACGCGGTCTACGAGGACTTCCAGCACATCGCGGAAACTCTCGGTATCCGCGTGAAGACCAGGACCACTCGCCCTATCGGCGGTCGCACCGGGCAGGACCCTTGCATCTGGTTCAGCGGCTTCTGGTCGCAGGGCGATGGTGCTTGTTGGGAGGGCTGGTACTCTTACCGGAAATCCGCCGCCGCCGAACTTCGCGCTTATGCGCCGAAGGACAAGACCCTGCATCGGATCGCGGAGACCTTGCAGGCGGCGCAGCGGCAGAATTTCTACCAGCTGCGCGCCGAGGTCACGCATCGCGGCAACTACTACCATGCCTTCACCATGGCGGTCTCTGTGTCCCGGGACAGTGCGGCCGCGGTCGAGGTCATCGGCGATGCCGAGTCCATTGTCACCGATGCGCTGCGCGACCTCGCCAATTGGCTCTATCGCCAGCTTGAGCAGGAGTACGACTACCTGACATCGGACGAGGCCGTGGACGAGACGCTGATCGCCAATGGCTATACCTTCACCGAGGAAGGCCGGCGGTTCGGATAGCTGCCTTGCAACCCGTCCTTCCCCGTACCGGGGCCAGGTTTTGCCTTAGCGGTTGCTGTCGATCCAACGCGACAGCAGCTGCCGGTCCCGAAAGCATTCGTCCGGCACGGCGCGGCGTTTGATCCGCGCGAGCCGTTCGGCAAAGGCGACCTGCTTGGAGGTCGGATGGCTGGTGTCAGCAGGTTGCAGCTTTGCCTGCGCCTCAATCCAGGCGCTGAGCGAGCGGCGGTCTTGTTGGACTTCCTAAGGCAACAGGCTCTGGTTCCGGAGCGCCAGCGACCGCGCATAGGCGATCTGGCGTTCAGTGGCGGGCATTGCAAACGTGGCAGCGTCCATGATGGATCTCCCATGTGGATCGTCTCTTCAACATAGAACATATAGAGAACAAAATCAACTCCACGACCGCATGAGAGGGAGAGTTGGGCCAGAAATCGGCGTGTTCGGGTGGGTCGAGAGGGCCACCGGGGCGCGCAACTCACCCCTGAACCGAAGGATTTCCGATGACCGAAGCTGCAACCGCCCTTAAACCTGTGACCCTCGTGCCCGAGGCGCGCCGCATGGCGTTCCTGCCCGCGCTGTTCAGCCCTGCCCTGATGTTGATGGGCGAGCGGGCCGTCTATCAGTTCATGTCCTGGCTGGCCCCCGACGACTACACAGGTGGTCTCTGGCATTTCCAAGAGCGGGACGGCCAGCCCCTGTTCATGTCGCCCGACGCCGACAAGAGGTTCCGCATCTTTTGCGAAACCAACGGCTTTATGGGCGAGGTTTCGGCCGAGGCCGCAGGAATCATCGCCACCCTCTTTGCGCTGTCCCATCTCTCGTTCCGGCATGAGGCCGACCAACTGTCCGAAGCCTACATGCGGCTATACGGGTTCGCACGCGACCACCCCGAGGCGGGCGAGATCTTCAAGGCGATCGACTGACGCGCGCGCCCCGCAGGCTGACTGGCAATTCCTACCCCTTTGGCACCCTCCGGCGGTTTCGTTGGGGGGTGTTTGCATTTGCTGGCTGCAGGCAGGCACGGCCAGCATTGGCCATCGGTAAGCCCGCTGCGGCATGCTGATTTCTACGGCTGGACGGCCCGGTTTCGACGCGCGTTTGCCAAGCGATCATTGAAGCGGCGGGACTTGGGGCGGGAACGGGGGGCAAGGGCCTCACTGTCAGATCATCATCGAGTTGCGCCGGTTGCGGTGGAGTCTCAGCTTGGATTGACCTGCATCTTGGCCGGCCGCAGCACTCGTTCGGATGTCGTCCTTTACCTTCCATCTTTCTGGCTGACCTGAATCAAGTGGAGTGGCGGGCGCCGCGAGACAGCAGGGCAGGGGGGAGGCGCAATCTGGCCAGACTTCTGGCAGAGGTGGTTTCATCGCCGGTGGTGTCTGACTTGTCTTTCCTGATGGGCCTTCAGGGTCGCCTTGATCTCCGTGGATTGT
>JAIUNP010000204.1 GCA_020161975.1 Pseudomonadota bacterium | reverse complement strand
CCACCCGGCGGAAGGCGCCCATAGCGGTGAAGCACCGTCAGTCCCATCCCCGGCCAGCGCGCTGAAGCCTCCGCTGCCACACGCCGGATCTCCTCTTCCGCCATGACGGGGTAGTGCTCAAGCTCAAGCGCGGCGAGTGCTCCCCCCTCGTCGCGGCAGAGGCCGGTGAAGGTAACGACGGCGCCGACATCCGCGCGGCCTGCCGTCAGCCGCGCCACTTCCACCGCCGCTTCGAAATCCTGTGCCTCGACCCGCACGTCGAGAACGACCTCGCCCGCCACGGACTTAGCCTCCGGTCATCGGCGGAAAGAAGGCAACTTCCCGCGCGCCTGCCAGTGGCGTGTCATGCTTCACATGCTTGCGGTCGAGCGCGGCGCGGATGAACGGAGCCTTCTCGAAGGCATGGGCATAATGCTCGCCCTCGGTCGTCAGCCACGCGATGAGATCGGCCACCGTGCGGACATGGGCCGGCAGGTCGCGCTCTTCCTCGGCCTTGCCGATTCGCTCACGCACCCAGGCGAAATAGACGAGCTTCATGGACTGCCCTCATCTTCCGACAACACATGGCGAATGCCGGCCTTGAAGTAATCATAGCCGGTGACAAGGGTCAGAATCGCAGCAAGCCAGAGCAGGACAAGGCCGATCGTATGGGTCCAACCCGCAGGCAGCACATGATCGCCCGCCGTTCCGGCGATCAGGAAGCCGAGCGCCACGATCTGCGCCGTGGTTTTCCACTTGGCGAGTTGCGAGACCGGCACGGAGACCCGCACTTCAGCCAAAAACTCCCGAAGGCCCGAAACGAGCATTTCCCGACACAGGATAACGATGGCCGCCCAGACCGAATAGGACCGGATGTCGCCGGTATGCACCAGCATGATCAGCACGGCGCCAACCAGCAGCTTGTCGGCGATGGGATCGAGAATGCGGCCCATCGAAGACTGCTGCTCCCACATCCGGGCCAGATAGCCATCAAAGAAATCGGTGATTCCAGCGACCGCGTAGATGCCCAGCGCCGTCCAGCGCACCCAGTCATCCTTCGGCCAGAACAGGCACGCGACCACCAGCGGCACCGCGACTATGCGTCCGTAAGTCAGGATATTCGGCAGGTTGAACGTTCTGCGACTCACGCTTTGGCTCGACAATCCGCTTGCAGGCAAACCCGCAGTACAACCCACCGGAACACGCCGAGGGTCGAAGGGTCAAGGTCAGGTTCCCTTCTCTTAAAGGCTTACAATCCTGTTTTCAAAGGCTTTGCCCCATAAAAGCACTTTATAGGCGCGAAATTCGGGATGAAAATAAGGATCCTGTTCAATCAGCCGGATCGCTTCATCCCTGCTTTCGGCTTCCATGACCCACAGCCCGCCGCAAAAGGCCCCGTCCGACTCAGGACGCAGCCCGCCCGCAATCAGGATGCGGTCGCGTTGTGTATCGAGATAGGCAAGATGCGCCGCACCATGTTGCTTACGGATCTCCAGCATCCCCGGCTGGTCGTCAAAAATCGCCACCCAACGCGCCACATCACCCCTCCTTTTCGTGGAAAAAGTCATAGACGGCCCGGGCTGTCGCCTCATTGACGCCGGGCGTTGCCGAAAGATCGGCCAGCGAAGCGCGGCTAACGGCTTTCGCCGTGCCGAAATGCAGCAGCAGCGCCCGTTTGCGACGCGGCCCGATGCCGGCAATCTCGTCCAGCGGACTTTTCGTCATCTCGCGCTTGCGCTTGGCCCGATGCGTACCGATGGCGAAGCGATGCGCCTCGTCACGCAACCGCTGCACGAAATAGAGTGCCGGTTCGCGCGGCGGCAGCTTGAACGGCGTCCGCCCCTCGATGAAGAAGGTTTCGCGCCCCGCATCCCGATCCGGTCCCTTGGCGATGCCGACCAGCGGCACATCGGTGATCCCAAGCTCAGCCAGAACCATGCGCGCGGCGTCGAGTTGGCCCTTGCCACCATCAATCAGCACCAGATCCGGCCATTGCGGAAAGCTCTCGGGGTCGGAATCGCGCGGTGCATCCTTCTGAAGCCGGGCAAAGCGCCGGTGCAGCACCTCGCGCATCATGCCGTAGTCATCGCCGGGGGTCAGTTCCTCGGACTTGATGTTGAAGGTGCGGTAGTGGGTCTTCATGAACCCGGCCTCACCGGCCACGATCATGCCGCCGACGGCATTCGTGCCCATGATATGCGAGTTGTCGAACACATCGACCCGGCGCGGCGGCTTTTCAAGGCCGAAAGCAACACCGATGGTGGCCAGCAGCTTCTGCTGGCTGGCGGTATCTGCGAGCTTGCGCGAGAGTGCCTCGCGCGCGTTCTTGGCGGCATGGTCCACGAGATCGCGCTTCGGCCCGCGCCTCGGTACGGAAATTTCGATCTTATGCCCCGCCCGTCCCGACAGGGCCTCGGCCAGCACGGCCCCGTCCTCGATCTCTTCGTTCATGAGAATCAGACGCGGTGCGGGGCGCTCGTTATAGAACTGCGCCATGAAGGCGCCCAACACCTCGGCCCGCCCCATGCTGCGGTCGGCGCGCGGATAGAAGGCGCGGTTGCCCCAGTTCTGCCCGGTGCGGAAAAAGAACACCTCGACGATGAACTGTCCGGCCTCCTCGTGAATGGCGAACACATCCGCCTCTTCCACGTCGGCCGGGTTGATATCCTGCGTTGAGGTGGTCGCGGAAAGCGCCGCCAGCCGGTCACGATACCGCGCCGCGCGCTCGAATTCGAGGTCGTCGGAGGCAGCCTGCATTTCGGCTGCGATGCGCTGGCGCACCGCCTGGCTGCGCCCGGAAAGAAAGTCCCGCGCCTCATCGACCAGCCCGCGATACTCGCCGATGCTCACCTCCCCGGTGCAGGGGGCGGCGCAGCGCTTGATCTGGAACAGCAGGCACGGCCGCGTCCGGTTTTCGTAATAACTGTCAGTGCAGGTGCGCAGCAGAAAGGCCCGTTGCAGCGCGTTGATTGTGCGGCCAACAGCTTGCGCGCTGGCGAACGGCCCGAAGTAGTCCCCTTTGCGGTTGCGCGCGCCGCGATGCTTGACGATCTGCGGCGCCGGATGATCGCCGGTAATCAGGATATAGGGGAAGGACTTGTCATCCCGCATCAGCACGTTGAATCGCGGCTTCAACTGCTTGATGTAGTTGGTTTCGAGCAGAAGCGCCTCGGCCTCCGTCTCGGTGGTGACGAACTCCATCGCCTCGGTCGCGGCAATCATCCGCGCGATGCGGTTGGAATGGCCAAGCCCGCGCGTGTAGCTCGCAACGCGCTTTTTCAGGCTGCGCGCCTTGCCAACATAGAGCACCTCGCCGCCCGCCCCGATCATGCGATAGACCCCGGGATCGTTCGGAAGCGTCTTCCAGAAGCGGCGGATCACCTCCGCGCCCCGGGTCAGGTGTTCAGGCTCAGCCTCGCCGGGCGCAGCCTCCTCGTCGAGAGGCAATGCCTCCTCGGCATCCTCGTCCTCAGGTTCGTCCGGTGGTTCGCTCGGCAGCCGCGCCATGGTTCAGGCAATCAGCCCAATTTGCCAAGAATGGGGAAGGCTTCGAGTAGAAAGGTTCCGAACGCCGTGAAGGTCCCTGTCAGGAAGGCAATGCCGGTCAGCACCAGAAAAATACCCATCGCTCGCTCGACCTTGTGCATCTGCGGTCGAAAACGCTTCATCATGCGCATGAAGGGCCCCATGGCAAACGCCGCCGCCAGGAACGGAATGCCAAGCCCCATCGAATAGACCGCAAGCAGCCCCATGCCACGCGCAACGCTCGCCTCCGACCCCGCAACCGCGAACACACTGCCGAGCACCGGCCCGATGCACGGCGACCAGCCGAAGGCAAAGGCCAGCCCCATGACATAGGCGCCGGCGATGCCCGCCGGCTTTTCGACCTGAAGCCGCGCCTCCCGCGCGAGCAGAGGAATGCGGATGATGCCGATAAAATGCAGACCCATGATGATGATGAGTGCGCCGGCAAGCCAGCCAAGCTCGATCGAATTCTGCCGGAGCACTCCGCCCAGCGCCGAGGCTCCCGCCCCGAGCAGCACGAACACCGTCGAGAATCCGAACACAAAAGCCAGCGCGGTGAATATAGCCTGCCGCCGGATGCCGCGATCTTCCTCCCCGGTCCATTCATCCAGCGTGGTGCCGGCAAGATAGCTCAGATAGGGCGGAACCAGCGGCAAAACGCAGGGGCTGAGAAAGCTCAGCAGGCCGGCAAGGGCGACATAGGGCAACGAGAGATCAGTCGGCATCGGACGTTTTCGGTGACTTTCCGTTTCGGGAGGCAGTCGCTAATCTTCCCGGCAAGACGTGAAGATTTTTGAACCAGGGTCGTTCGCGAAGCTTCGACCTAGCATGACCGGGACGTGATTGCATGTTGAACCTCATCACCGATGTGCCCGGCCTCCGCGTCGGAAATGCGGCAGATGCGCGCCTCGCTTCCGGCGTCACCGCCATTGTTTTCGAGGAACCGGCGGTCGCATCAGTGGAAATCCGGGGCGGCGCACCCGGCGGGCGTGACACGTCCTTGCTGCAAACCGACATGACCGTGGAAAAGATCGATGCCATCGTCCTCTCCGGTGGCTCCGCTTTCGGCCTTGATGCCGCCGGCGGGGTTCAGTCCGCGCTGAGGGCCATTGGGCGCGGCTTCGAAGTCGGCCCGATCCGTGTGCCCATCGTGCCGCAGGCCATCGTGTTCGACCTCCTCAACGGCGGCGACAAGAACTGGGGCGAGCGCTCGCCTTACTGGGATCTCGGCCATGCCGCAGTCGGAAATCTGGCGCGTGAATTCGCCCTCGGCACCGCCGGCGGCGGGTTTGGCGCCACCACCGCCACAGCGCGCGGCGGGCTTGGTTCGGCCAGCGCAACAACATCCTCAGGCCACAGGATCGGTGCCATCGTCATCGTAAACGCCATCGGCTCCGCGCTGGTTGGCAACGGCCCGCATTTCTGGGCCGCGCCCTATGAGCGCAACGCCGAATTCGGCGGCCTTGGCTGGCCCTCGCCCCTGCCCACAGATGCGCTCGGCATGCGTATCAAGGGCCACGCGCCAGCCACCACCATCGCCCTTGTCGCCACCGACGCCACGCTCACGAAGGCCCAGGCGCGCCGCCTCGCCATCATGGCCGATGACGGCCTTGCCCGCGCCATCCGCCCCGCCCACGCGCCGATGGATGGCGACACCGTATTCGCCGCCGCGACCGGCAAACGCCCGCTGCGCGACCTGATCGAACTTACGGAAATCGGCGCCCTCGCCGCCGACACGCTCGCCCGTGCCATCGCGCGCGGAATCTATGAATCAACAGGGCCGGGATGCTGGAATGAGACGTGGGCGAGCGGCAAATAGCCCCTCTCCCTTCAGAACCGATCCACGCGATACGGTGCCGGATCGCAGAATGGCGTCTCGCCCACGATCAGCTCTGCCATGAAGCGCCCGGCGCTGCCGGCCAGCGTCAATCCGTGATGCGCATGGGCGAAGGTGAACCACAGGCCCTTGTGGCGGGGCGCCGGCCCCATCACCGGCACCATATCCGGCGTGCAGGGGCGCCGCCCCAGCCACGGTTCGGGGTCCACCCGATCCCCCAGCGGGAAGATCGACCGGGCCACAGGTTCCGCGCGCTCAAGCTGCACGTAGGACGGCGGCGCATCGCGCTCGGCGAATTCCGCGCCGGTCGTTAACCGGATGCCATGCGTCATTGGCGCGATCAGATAGCCCGTATCCCCATCCAGCACCGGCAGATTGAGCATGGCATTGCCCTTGGTGCGGTAGTGCATGTGATAGCCGCGCTTGACGCCGAGCGGCAGGTCATAGCCCAGCGGCACCGTGACATCGCTGGCCCAGGGCCCCAGCGCCACCACGCAATCGCGCGCGGAGATACGCCCATCCGTCGTCTCGACCGACCAGCCGTCGCCCTCTTGCTGCAAGCTGCGCGCATCGCCCTCGACGAATTTGCCGCCACGCTTTTCAAACAGCGCCGCATAGGCCTGGCTGAGCGCCAGCGGCTCGGCTAGCGAATAGGGGTCCTTCCAGTGGACGGCACCGATGAGATCGCCGGTTAGATGCGGCTCCATCTGGCTTAGTTTGCGATGATCGCAGATTTCGGCGTTGATGCCGAAAGCCTCAAGCTCGTTGACCTTGCCGATCTCATCGGCCAGCGACTTTTCCTTCGAAAACACCTTGAGCCAGCCACCACGCCGGAGTTGCGCCGTCGCGCCGGCCGCTGCGGCAAGCTTGTCATGCTCGGTCAGGCAGATCTCGAACAGCGGCGCGCGTGCGGCAGCACTCTGCGCCACTTTCTCGTCGGAGGAATGGCGCCAGTACTCGTAAAGCCACGGCGCCACCGCCTTCAGCGACGACATCTGATAATAGGCATCGACCCGGATATTCAGCGCCGCCTGGATGAGCGTCATCGGATCATCAGGGAAGGTATAGGGCATCACCGCCTCGCGCTGGATCAGCCCGGCATTGCCGAAGGAAGTGCCCTCCCCCGGCCCCGAACGATCCACCAGCACCACGCTCCGTCCCCGTTCCTGAAGGTTGAGGGCCAGCCCCAGCCCGACAATTCCAGCTCCCAGCACAATCACATCTGTGCGCATGTTATACTCCAGCCTCCGACTCTCAGCGATTTCACTGTGGGACGGCGCGCCCGCGCTTTCAAGCCGGGTTTCCGTCGCCCGCGCAAAATGCTAAGCGCGCAGCATGTCCGTGAAAATTGCCCCGTCCATTCTCGCCGCCGATTTCGCCAACCTCGGTCCCGATGTCGCCGCCGTGGATGCGGCCGGAGCGGACTGGATCCACATCGACGTGATGGACGGCCATTTCGTGCCCAACATCACCTTTGGCCCGGACCTTGTGAAGGCCATCCGCCCCTATTCGAAGAAGCTGTTCGACGTGCATCTGATGATCGCGCCGGTCGACCCTTACGTCGAGGCCTTCGCCAAGGCCGGCGCGGACCTGATCTCCTTCCATGTCGAGGCTGGCGCGCATTCGCACCGTACGCTTCAACTCATCCGCTCGCTGGGCAAGAAATCCGGCATCGTCATCTGCCCCGGCACGCCTGCTTCCGCCATCGAGCCGCTGATCGACATGCTCGATCTCGTGCTTGTCATGAGCGTCAACCCCGGTTTTGGCGGCCAGAGCTTCATCAAGTCGGCAACAAAGCTGATTGCCGATTGCAAGGCACTGATCGGCGATCGCCCGATCGATCTTGAGGTGGACGGCGGCATCACAGCCGATACCGCGCCGCTGGCGGTTCAGGCCGGGGCGAATGTGCTGGTCGCCGGCTCCGCCGTGTTCAAGGGCGGGCGCGATACCCTCGCAAAGAACATCGCCGCGATCAGGGCGGCGGCAAAGTAATTGTTCCGCTTCGACCGGATGATCCCTCCCCCTTGCGAGGAGGGTGGTCCGAGCGAAGCGGAGGACCGGGTGGGGGCCGCACGACAACCACCCCCACCCCGG
>JAIUNP010000203.1 GCA_020161975.1 Pseudomonadota bacterium | reverse complement strand
GTCTTGGCGGCGTCTCCAGCTTCTGCTGCTCCGCTACCCAGGCATCCTGACCGTCCATGGTGCTCTCCCCAAGCCTCGTCGGGCGGACTCTTCCGTCACTGTTCCGCTCCGCCCGCCATTGCAGCCGAGCGCGGCAAAGCCGTCAATGGCGTTCTGAAAACCGACGGCCGGGGAAGCCCCGGCCGCATCCATTTCCAGTCTCCGGCTGGCCTTACGACTTGCCCAGCGCCTTGGCGATTTCCTCAAGGCTTGCGGGATCATCGATGGTGGCCGGCATTGACCAGGCGTCGTCATCCGCGATCTTCTTCATCGTGCCGCGCAGGATCTTGCCAGAACGGGTTTTCGGCAGGCGCGCGACCACCACGGTGTTACGATAGGCGGCGACCGGGCCGATCTTCTCGCGGACCAGGGCTGCGCATTCCTTCTCGATCTCGGCGGGCGTCTTGGTGACGCCGGCTTTCAGCACGACGAATCCGAGCGGCGCCTCGCCTTTCAGCGAATCCTTGGCGCCGATGACGGCGCATTCGGCTACCGAGGGGTGGGAGGCAAGCACCTCTTCCATACCGCCCGTGGACAGGCGGTGGCCGGCGACGTTGATGATGTCGTCGGTGCGGCCCATGATGTAGAGATAGCCATCCTCGTCGCGATAGCCGGCATCCGAGGTCGAGTAATAGCCCTTGAACTCGGACAGGTAACTGTCACGGAAGCGGTCGTCAGCATGCCAGAGCGTGGGCAGGGCGCCGGGGGGCAGGGGCAACTTGATGGCGATGGAGCCCATCTTGCCGGCGGGAACCTCGCGGGCACCCTCGTCAAGGATGTGCACGTCATAGCCCGGCATTGGCACGGTGGGCGAGCCGCGCTTGACCGGCATCAGTTCGATGCCCGTGGGGTTGCCGGCAATGCACCAGCCGGTTTCGGTCTGCCACCAGTGATCGATGACCGGAACGCCAACCTTTTCCTCGGCCCAGAGCACGGTATCGGGATCTGCGCGTTCGCCGGCGAGAAACAGCGATTTCAGACAGGAAATATCATAGTTCTTGATGAAATCGGCGTTCGGATCATCCTTCTTGATGGCGCGCAGGGCTGTCGGCGCCGTAAAGAAGTTGCGGACCTTGTATTCCGAGATGATGCGCCAGAAGGTGCCGGGGTCGGGCGTGCCGACCGGCTTGCCCTCGAAGACGATGGTGGTGCAGCCGGTGAGCAGCGGCGCATAGCAGATGTAGGAATGACCGACGACCCAGCCCACGTCGGAGGCGGCCCAGAAGGCTTCGCCCGGCTCGGCGTTGTAGAGCCCCTTCATCGACCAGCGCAGGGCAACCATGTGGCCGCCAGTGTCGCGCACGACGCCTTTCGGCTTGCCCGTGGTGCCGGAGGTGTAGAGCACATAGAGCGGATCGGTCGCCAGCATCGGCTCGGCAGCGCAATCCTTGTGCTTGCCGGAGGCCTTCATTGCATCCCGCGAGGTCGCCCAGTCGTGGTCGCGCCCGGCGATCATGGTGGCGATTTCCATCGGGCGCTGGAGCAGGAGAACGTGGTCCGGCTTGTGGCTGGAAAGGTTGATCGCCTCATCAAGCAACGGCTTGTATTTCACCACACGCCCCGGCTCGATGCCGCAGGAGGCGGTGAGAATGGCCGCGGGGGTGCAATCCTCGATGCGGGTGGCCAGTTCGCGCGCGGCAAAACCGCCAAAAACGACCGAATGGACCGCGCCGATGCGCGCGGCAGCCAACATGCCCACCAGCGCTTCTGGGATCATCGGCATGTAAAGAAGGACGCGATCGCCCTTCTTCACGCCAAGATCGCGCAGGATCTGGCCAACGGCCTTCACCTCGTCGAGAAGGTCCGCATAGCTGATCGAGGATTTGTGGTTCGTGACCGGGCTGTCATAGATGATGGCGGCCTGCTCGCCCCGCCCTGCGGCGACATGGCGATCGAGGCAGTTGTAGGCGGTGTTACAAACGCCGTCGGGGAACCAGCGGCCATAGACGCCAGCCGCGGGGTCGAATGTGGTCTTTGGCGGGGTGAACCAGTCGATGGCCTTCGCCTGTTCGGCCCAGAAAGCCGTCGGATCGGCTTTCCAGCCATCATACAAG
Source organism: Pseudomonadota bacterium (assembly GCA_020161975.1). Taxonomy (GTDB): domain Bacteria; phylum Pseudomonadota; class Alphaproteobacteria; order Rhizobiales; family Beijerinckiaceae; genus JAIUNP01. The sequence continues at coordinate 5,368 of JAIUNP010000203.1, read as the reverse complement.
GCCTTGTAGGTTCCCTTTTGCGTTGCCATGGCGTCCTCCATCATTGATTGGGGCGATTAGTGGACGCTGCGGGCGTGAAGGCAAGATGGCGGATCTTATCACTTCGGTGCAGTTCGACGGACAATGCGGGCAGCGGAAAGCAGTGTGAAACTCGGGCGCGTGATTGACGGTGGCTTGATGTGATGCCTAACGTTCATCGTCTAATTCCTTGAACGGATTGTCGAGTCGAACGTTGTCCACACCCCCAGACCCCGTGCAGGAAGCGCTCGCCCGGTTCGGCGCCGCGCTTGACCGGCTGGAGGCCGTCTCCCTGCGGCATCAGGAGGGGGAGCGGATGCGCATGGCGCTGGAGAGCGAGCTGGCGCTGATGCGGGCTGACCGGCAAGGGCTCGCCGAGAACCTGGACCGTTCGAGCGCGCGCGGCCGGCTTCTTGAAGAGCAGTTGCTGTCGCTCGACCAGCGGATCGACCGGGCCATGCTGGCCGTGCGTGATGCCCTGAAGGACGACCGGCCATGAGCCAGGTGAGTGTCGTCATCGATGGCAAGACCTTCCGCATGGCCTGTGAGGACGGGCAGGAGGCGCATCTTGAAGCGCTCGGGCGTCACCTTGACGGGCGGATCGGCGAAATGCGGAAGGCTTTCGGTGAGATCGGCGACCTGCGTCTGGTCGTGATGGCAGCCATTACCATCACGGACGAGTTCTTCGAGGCGCGCAAGCGGACGGATTCGCTCGCGGGCGAGGTGAAAGCGGTCAAGGCCGAGCAGACCAATGTGCGGGCGGGTGTGGATACGCGCGAGGTCGAGGTGGCCCAGCAGATCGACCGGATGACGCAACGGCTCGAACGGATCATCGCACTGTTGTCAACACGGCCCGATCTCTGACGCCTGACCACTGGTCAGGTTGCACGAAGCACATTACATTCAGTCCTGCGGGGCTGCGGGACGCGTTAGGAAACACTATCCCCGGGGCCATACGACTCCCAAGGGAGCTGTTCCTGCGAAGGTTCCTGGACCTTTGCACACGGCGCCCACCTACTTATGTAGGCACCCGGGATCGACATTCCGACGGTCACTGCGGCTCCGCGCTTTTGCTCGATTGGTGACGTGATGTCCGGCCTTGCAGCCGCAAAACAGGCACTGCGGCGCGCGATGAAGGCGATGCGCCGTGCTGTTTCCGATCCCGAACGGCAGGCCGCCGCCGGGGCGCTGGCGCGGCAGGCGCCGGACCTTGCGGCGCTCTGCGACGGGGGTGTCCTGTCCGGTTTCCAGGCTATCCGGGATGAAGTCGACGTTGCGCCCCTGCTGCTCGCGCTTCATCGGTGTGGCGTGGCGCTGGCGCTGCCGTGCGTCCTCGGCGCAGAGACGGGGCTGATCTTCCGGCGCTGGCGACCGGGTGAAGCGCTCCGGCAGGGAGCGTTCGGCATCCTGGAGCCGTCGACCGAGGCGCCTGTCGTTCATCCGCAACTGATGTTGTTGCCACTGCTGGCCTTCGACCGGCGTGGCCACCGGCTCGGCTATGGCGGGGGCTTTTTCGACCGGACATTGGCGATCCGGCGCCCGGCGCTGGCGGTTGGCGTCGGGTTTGCCGCGCAGGAGGTGGCCGATGTGCCTGTGGACGGGCATGACGTGCTGCTCGATCTGGTGCTGACCGAGCAGGGATTGTTTGACTGCCGGGCATTCCGAAGCGCATAGCTCGTTCATGCGGATCCTGTTTCTCGGAGATGTGGTGGGCCGTCCGGGCCGCACTGCGATTGCCAACCAACTGCCGGCCCTGCGGCAGCGCTGGCGGCTCGATTGTGTCGTGATCAACGGCGAGAATGCCGCCGGCGGCTTCGGAATCACCGAAGCGATCTGCGATGATCTTCTCAATGCCGGTGCCGATGCTGTGACGCTTGGCAACCATGCCTTCGACCAGCGAGAGGCGCTCGTCTTCATCGAACGGCAGCCCAAGCTTGTTCGCCCGCTCAATTTTCCACGCGGAACGCCGGGGCGCGGCGCAGCACTGATCGAGGTTTCTGGCGGGCGCCGTGTGCTCGTCATCAATGCCATCGCCCGCGTCTTCATGGGGTTATCCGATGATCCCTTCGCGGCCATCGAGCGCGAGGTTGAGGCCTGTCCGCTGGGAATGGCGGCGGATGCGATCCTTGTCGATTTTCACGGCGAGGCAACCAGCGAGAAGCAGGCGCTTGGCCATTATCTCGATGGGCGGGTGAGCGTGGTCGTCGGCACGCATACCCATGTTCCGACGGCCGATGCGCGGCGGCTGCCAGGCGGTACGGCCTATCAATCCGATGCCGGCATGTGCGGAGATTATGATTCCGTTCTTGGGTGCGATAAATCCGAGCCGATCCGCCGTTTTCTGGAAGCAACGCCGGGCAGTCGCTTTGAAAGCGCGAACGGGTCGGGCACGCTCTGCGGCCTCGCGGTGGAGACAGATGATGCGACCGGGCTTGCCGTGCATGTCAGCCGCATCACGCTCGGGCCGGAACTCGAAAACGCCAGACCGGCATTCTGGGAATGATGGATCGCGACGCCTTCAACGCCTTTTGCGCTTCCCTGCCGAAAACCACCCATGTGGTACAGTGGGAGGGGGCTGACGTGTGGAAGGTTGGCGGCAAGATGTTCGCGATCGGTGCCTGGCACTGGGGTGAGCACGCCGGCATCACCTTCAAGGTAACGGATATGGCCTATGACATCCTGAAGGAGATGCCGGGCCTGAGGCCTGCGCCCTATCTCGCCTCGCGCGGGCTGAAGTGGATTCAGCACTTCGCGCAGCCGGGCCTGGACCCGGCTGCGCTAGCCGATCACTTGCGCATTTCCCACCTTCTCGTCGTGTGTGCTTTGACGAGAAAACTGCGGCGAGAGCTTCAGTTGGAAGCCCTCGCCGCGCATTAGTTATTATGCGTGACTGTGTGTCAGGCGGCGGATGGTGAGACCGGTGGAAATCCAGCCTGCTCCGGAGAACAGCAGGTCAACGCCAAGGAAGATGCCGAGGACATAAAGACCCGAAGCCGGCCACTGGGCGAGGATCATCACACCGAGCAGGATGCTGATCACGCCGGAGAAGACCACGAGCCCCCAGGCTGCCGAGTCCTTCATGTTGAAGCCGAGCCAGGTACGGACCACGCCGGCGACGAGCATGGCGATGCCGACGATGAGCGTGAGCGAGACGGCAGCAGCCATCGGATAAACGAAGGTAATGATGCCGGCGGCGATGTAGGCAAGGCCCATCAGCAGCCAGAGGGTGAAGCGTCCCCATTCCTTGAACTGGAAGGCGGCGATGGTCTCGCCAATGCCGGCCACCAGCAGGAAGGCGCCGATCCAGATGGCCGAAACGAGCGTGGCCGGAACCACGGCCACCAGCGCATAGGCGCCGGTCAGCGCGAAGAGGACGCCGAGCGCGACGAACCAGCCCCACTTGCCGGACAGAGAATGGATGGATGATCCCAGGCTGTGCGGAGCGCCGGGCGTGTTCGAGGTCGTTGAAGTGGCGTCAGTCATTGTCATTCCCCTGATTTGAAACTCTCGGCGGGGACAATTCGCGGGAACGCGAATGGTTCCATCAAATTTTGCATGGCTGCTATGCGAGGAGTGGTTTTCTTGCAGTGCGATGTGGTCTATCGCGGCGGTAGACAGGGAACATGGTCATGAAGGATTTCATCGTCAGGCCGGCACGGAATACGGACAAGGCGCGCTGGCTGCCCCTGTGGGAGGGCTACAACCGCTTCTATCGCCGCGTAATTCCCGATGACGTGACGAATACGACATGGACGCGTTTTTTCGACGCCTATGAGCCTGTCCACGCGTTCGTCGCCGAACGCGAAGAAACATTGATCGGCCTCGTGCACTACATCTTCCATCGCAATACGGCGATGATCGCGCCGACCTGCTATCTGCAGGATCTTTTCACCAGCGAGGCCGCGCGCGGCGAAGGAGTCGGGCGCAAGCTCATCGAGCGCGTCTACCAGGCGGCGCGCGAGGCGGGAGCGCCGCGCGTCTACTGGCTGACGCACGAAACCAACACGCAGGCGATGATTCTCTACGATGCGCTCGCCGAACGATCGGGCTTCGTGCAGTATCGCAAGGATATCGCGCCTTAAGCAGGAATCCGCACGCTGGCGCGCAACCCGCCGAGCGGACTTGTCGCCAGCAGGATATCGCCGCCGTGCGAGCGCGCGATGTCGCGCGCGATGGCCAGGCCCAGGCCGGTTCCGGCCTCATCCTGGTTGCGCGCCTCATCGAGCCGGAAAAACGGGCGAAACACATCCTCGCGGTTTTCCGCCGGAATGCCCGGCCCATCATCATCGACGTGAATGGTGATCCAACGCCCGTCGCGCCGCGCCTCGAGCGCGATACGGTCGCCGTGACGCTGCGCATTGTTCACGAGATTGGCGAGGCAGCGCTTGAACGCATTGGGACGCACGGTCGCCTGCGTCTGGCCGGCGACATCGATCAACGTCGCATGACCGGCGCGCTCGGCGTCCGACTTCAACTCTTCGAGCAAGGCGCCAAGATCGGTCATCTCCGCCGGCTCGCCGAGATCGCCCCGCGCGAAGGCCAGATAAGCCTCCAGCATCCGTTGCATCTCGACAATATCCTTGTTGAGATCGTCGGTGTCGGCGCCGCCGCCCATCAGCGCCACCGACAGCTTGAAGCGCGTGAGAATGGTGCGCAGGTCGTGGCTGACGCCATTCAGCATCGCCGTGCGCTGCTCCATGGCGCGCGCCACGCGCCGCTTCATTTCGATGAAAGCCTGGCCGGCCTGGCGCACCTCGCGCGCGCCGCTCGGCCGGAAATCGATTTCGCGCCCCTTGCCGAAATTCTCCGCCGCATCGGACAGTTTCAGAATCGGCCTGATCTGGTTGCGCATGAAGGCGATCGCCACGCCGAGCAGCACCAGCGAGGTGGACAGCATCCAGACAAAGAAAATATGCGAATTCGAGACATAGGACGCGCTGCGCCGCGACAGGATGCGCAAGGTCGCATCGGCCAGTTGCACACGCACTTCGATCGTGCCGGAGCGGCCGACCGTATCGATCCAGAACGGCTTGCCGATCTGCGCCGCCATTTCGCTCGTGAGACCGCGGTTCAAAGGGTCGATCGCCGAGAAAAACGCCTTCGGCAGTTCCGGCGGCAAGGGGCCGAGCGGCAGGATGTCGAGATCGAACTCCAGCCTGTCGGAGGCGATCCGCTGCACCTGAATGCGCCCCGCCTCTCCCGGAAAACTTTCATAAACATCGATCATCGACGCGATCTCGCGCGTCAGCGCGGCAGCCAATTGATAGGTGGTGCGCTGCCAGTGCCGCTCCATGAAGAAATAGGCGACGACCGATTGCAGAATGACCATCGGCAGAATGACGATGAGCAG
>JAIUNP010000202.1 GCA_020161975.1 Pseudomonadota bacterium | reverse complement strand
GGCTTGACGAAGAAGCCCCCACGCATTTTGTTGCACCCACAGGCTCCAGCGTGCCGGTGTCCTACGAGGGGGACGGCGCACCGGGCATCGAAATTCGCGTACAGGAACTTTTTGGGCTCGCGACACATCCCGCGATTGCCCGGGGCAAACGTCCGCTGACGCTCACGCTGCTCTCCCCCGCGCATCGGCCGATCCAGATCACCCGCGACCTGCCCGGCTTCTGGGCCGGCTCCTGGGCCGCTGTGAAGACCGACATGCGCGGTCGTTATCCGCGCCATCCCTGGCCGGACGATCCCGCTCACGCAGCACCGACCACACGGGCCAAGCCGCGCGGCACCTGATCTCAATTGCCCCAGCGGTCGCGCACCCGCTTTTCACCGATCAGACAATCCGATTTCATTTCGCTCTGGACGTGCCGGAGGTCAGAAATGCCAAGCTCCGCAACCTCGCGGATGATCTTCTGTTTGGTTGCGGTGAGGAAATGCTCCATCTCCGTGATGGGAATGACGAAGGCGCCCTGCCCGCCGATCACGCAGTCCTGATAGTAGGCATCGAGATTGTCGATGTCGCCCCAGCCACCGCGTGAGCGCTTGATCATGACCGGGAGCCCGTTGATGGTGATGCCATCGCCCAGCACCCGATCGCGTGCGATTTCGACGCCCTCTCCGGCATTGTTCGGCCCGTCGCCCGAGACGTCGATAACCTTGCGCAATGCGCGATAGGGAACGACCTCCAGCAGCTTCCGGCCATAGTTCAGGGCGCCGGAGATCGAGGTACGCTGGGCCCGTCGAATGGGCGTTGCGGCAATCTGGTCAGTCACAGCGCGGGTGGTCTCCGGCCCGTCGATGATCGTCCAGGGCACGACCATGCGCTGATCGAGCGCATTGGCCCATTCAAAATAGCTGATCGCAATGCGACCCACCATGCCCATGCGGATCGCCCGCTGCACCTCGGCAGAATTAAGCGCGTCGATATAGCCCTGCCGTTGCAGACGCTGTTCCTCAAGGTCCATCGAGTAGGAAATGTCGACGGCGATGACGAGCGCGACGTCCACCTCCTCTTCACCAGCGCGCAGGGTTGCCGGCCAGAGGAGCGAAAGGATGGTGAGAAACGCCAGTCGGATTCCAGTCGCATACCGCCGCATCGCATGGCTCCATGCCCAGACCGGTAGCAGGATGCCGCAGATTCGCTCGGTGTCCAGCGTTGTGACGGGGCGCCGCCATCACGCTTGTGTGCGATGCTTCAGAGGCGTCGGCCCGAGGCTGCATCGAACAGGTGGACAGCCCGCGCCGGAATGTCGATGCCAAGGCGCGTGGCTGCCGGATCGGCGGCATGAGGCACCACCTGGATCACCATGTCCTGCCCACCCAGCGTTCCGTGATAGAGACGCGAGGGGCCAAGTTCCTCGGCGAAGGTCACGTCGACGGTCAGCGGGGCGCCGGGCTTGAGCGCAACCTCATCGGGCCGGATGCCGACCAGCACTTCCGTGCCCGTCGCGGCGTTGCCGGTCTCGCAAGAGATCCTCGTGCCGCCGACCGCCACCGTGCCGGCGTCGGCCACACTGCCCTTCAGCAGGTTCATGGCGGGCGAGCCGATGAAGGTCGCAACGAACGTGCTTTCAGGGCGCGCGTAAACCTCAAGCGGCGTGCCGATCTGCTCGATGCGCCCGGCATTCATCACGACGATCATGTCGGCGAGCGTCATCGCCTCCACCTGGTCATGTGTGACGTAAATCGAAGTTACGCCCAGCGATTTGTGCAGCTTCTTGATCTCGACGCGCATGTGGACGCGCAGCTTGGCATCGAGGTTTGACAGGGGCTCGTCGAACAGGAACACCTGCGGTTTGCGCACGATCGCCCGGCCCATGGCGACGCGCTGGCGCTGACCGCCGGACAGTGCGCGGGGCCGGCGTTCCAGCAGGGGCTCGATGGCGAGGATTTTCGCGGCATCTGCCACGCGACGCCGAATCTCATCCTCCGGCGTCTTCCGGTTCCTCAGACCGTAGGCCATGTTGTCGTAGACGCTCATATGCGGATAGAGCGCGTAATTCTGGAACACCATGGCGATATCGCGATCGGCGGGCTCCACATCGTTGACCAGGCGTCCATTGATCCTGCATTCGCCGGAGGAAATGCGCTCCAGCCCGGCAATCATGCGCAGAAGCGTGGATTTGCCACAGCCCGAAGGGCCGACCAGTACACAAAAGCCCCCATCGGGTATGGCAAAGCCAATACCCTTCACGGCCTCGAAGCCGCCGGGGTAGACCTTGCGGATGTCCTTGAGAGTGACGTCAGCCATTTATTTCTCAGTCTCCACCAGGCCTTTGACAAACAGTTTCTGCATACCGATCACGACCGCGACCGGAGGCAGCAGGGCCAGCACTGCGGTGGCCATTGCAAGCTGCCATTCGGTCAGCGCGTCTTGCGTGACAATCATCTTGCGGATGCCGATGACGATGGTCTGCATCGAATCCTTGGTCGTGATCAGCAGCGGCCAGAGATACTGGTTCCAGCCATAGATGAACTGGATGACGAACAGCGCCGCAATCGTGGTCATCGACAGCGGCACCAGCGTATCCTTGAAGAAGCGGAACGGGCCAGCCGCATCGATCTTGGAGGCTTCGAGCAGTTCATCCGGCACGGTCATGAAGAACTGCCGGAACAGCAAGGTGCCGGTGGCCGAGGCGATCAGTGGAATGATCAGCCCGTGGTAGGTGTCGAGCATCCCAAGGTCGGCGACGATCTTGTAGGTCGGGAAGATGCGGACCTCTACCGGCAGCATCAACGTGATGAAGATGAACCAGAAGACGGTGCGGCGCAGCGGGAACTTATAATAGACCAGCGCGAAAGCCGAGAGGATCGAGATGATAATCTTCCCCACCGCAACACCGATGGCCATGATGAAGGAATTGCCGAGCATCGACCACACCGGCTCGCGCGTCGAGGACGAGGTGCCGGAAAACAGGATACGCTTGTAGTTTTCGATGAAATAGGGGCCGGGTGTCAGCGGCAGCTTGCCGTTGCTGATGGTTGCCGGGTCCCAGGTGGAGGCAACGAAGGCGAGCCACACCGGAAGGAAGATGATCAGCACGCCAAGAAGCAGCACCACATGGGGCATATATTTTGAAAAGGCGGTTTCCTTTTCTACCATCAGTAGTTCACCTTGCGCTCGATGTAGCGGAACTGGATCGCAGTGAGCGCGATTACGATCACCATCAGGATGACCGATTGCGCCGCTGACGAACCGAGATCGCCGCCCGAGCGCCCGTCGTTATAGACCTTGAACACAAGGGTCGTGGTTGCGCCCGCAGGGCCGCCATGGGTCACCGCATCGATGATGCCGAAGGTGTCGAAGAACACGTAAACGACGTTGACGACGATGAGATAGAAGGTCGTCGGCGACAGGAGCGGGAAGATGATCGTCCAGAACCGGCGCAGGGGCGTCGCGCCGTCGATGGCCGAAGCCTCGATCAGCGAATGCGGGATTGATTGAAGCCCGGCGAGGAAGAACAGGAAATTGTAGGAAATCTGCTTCCAGGTTGCGGCCAGCACGACGAGGATCATGGCGTGGTTGCCGTTGAGCAGCGGATCCCACGGAATGCCCCATTGTTGCAGCAGCCTGGCGACCATGCCCATCGATGGCTGGAACAGGAACAGCCAAAGCACGCCGGCAATCGCCGGGGCAACCGCGTAAGGCCAGATCAGCAGGGTCTTGTAGAAACTGGCGCCCTTGAGGGCTTTGTTGGCCTGCACCGCAAGAAACAGCGACAGTGCAAGCGACAATGTGCCAACCAGCACGGAGAACACCGCAGTTGCGCCAATCGCCTTGAAGTACTCCGGACGTTCGAACAGCAGCTTGTAGTTCTCAAAGCCGACGAACTGCGAAACCGTGCCGAAGGCATCCTCAAGCTGGAAGGATTGCCAAATTGCCTGCCCGGCCGGCAGGTAGAAAAAGATCACCGTGATTAGCAGCTGCGGAGCAAGCAGCGCCAGCGGGATGGCGTAGCCGGAAAAAACCGTGCGCTTTTCCATGGGTCAATTGGCAGCGGGGTGTCGGCAGCCGGCCCCTGGGAACACCCCAGTGGCCGGCTGCCTGGGCCTCAACAGCCATCCTTACTTCGTCACGGTCCGTTCAAACTGACGCAACAGGACATTGCCGCGCTCCGCCGCCGCATCTAGACCGGCCTGCGGCGTCTTCGAGCCGTTGAGGATCAGTTCGATCTCCTCGGCCCAGATGTCGCGGATCTGGACAAGATTGCCCAGCCGGATGCCGCGCGAGATCGCGGTCGGCGGCTTGTTGGTCAATTCCTTGATCGGCGTCTCAAGATAGGGGTTCTGGTTGTAGAAACCCGAAGCCTTCACCTTTTCGTAGGCCGCAAGCGTGATCGGAAGATAGCCTGACTCGGTATGGAGCTTGGCCTGACGGTCGGTATCGGAGAGGAAGGCGAAGAACTTGGCGACGCCCTTGTACTCGTCCGCCTTCTTGCCGCCCATGACCCAGAGCGACGCACCGCCGAGGGTGGAGTTCTGCGGCGCGCCCGGCACATCCGGATAATACGGCATCGGCGCATTCGCCCAGTCGAACTTCGCATTCGCCTTCACGTTGCCGTAAAAGCCCGAGGACGTCAGCATGATCGGGCATTCGCCGCTCGTGAAGCGTCCTTCGCCGGTGTTGGTGCGGCCGGAATAGTCGAACACCTTGGTCTTCTGCGCCTCTGCCAGGTTCTTGAAGTGGCGGACGAAGGGCTCCTTGTTCATTTCCAGCACGGCATCAAAGCCATCAAGGCCATTGCCCTTGGTGGCCAGCGGCACGTTGTGCCACACTGCAAACTGCTCGATGTTCAGCCAGGTGATCCAGGCCGAAGCCATGCCGCAGGTCGCGTGTCCGTTGGCCTGCAGTTTCTTGGCGGCCTCGAACGTTTCCGGCCAGGTCTTCGGCGGATTGTTGGGGTCAAGGCCGGCCTTCTTGAAGGCGTCCTTGTTGTACCACATCACCGCCGAGGACGAATTGAACGGGAAGGAGAGGAGCTCGCCCTTCGCGGTCGAATAATATGCCGCGACTGCCGGCAGGTAGGCCTTGGGATCGAACTTTTCGCCGGCCTCCGCCATCACTTCGGCCACCGGCTTGATCGCCTTGCCGGCACCCATCATCGAGGCCGTGCCGACCTCGAACACCTGGAGGATATGGGGCGCATTGCCGGCGCGGAAGGCGGCGATACCAGCCTGCATCGTGTCGGCATACGACCCCTTGTACGCGACGACGACCTTGTAGTCCTTCTGGCTGGCGTTGAAATCCTCGGCGAGCTTGTTGACCACATCGTTGTTGGCACCCGTCATCGCGTGCCACCAGGTAATCTCGGTCTGCGCACGGGCCGAGCCGGCCGTCACGGTCAGAGCGGTGGCGGCAAGCAAGGCAAGCCTGGAAATTGAAGACATCGATCTCTCCCTGTTATCCGGCATTACGCCGGTCAATGGCCGATCCTACCCGCCTATGCGTCGCTCATGACAGGCAGATGACCGTTATGACGGCGATTGATGCATGGCAAAGCGCGAAGTGCAACGAGGGATTTGTCGATGCCGCGCATTTTCGTTCAGCCCTGAACAGAAAATGTAGCCGGCTCCGCGATCAGGCGCGACATGCGCCTACCCGACGTCGAAGGTTACGCCCTGCGCGAGTGGCAGACTGGTGCCATAATTGATCGTGTTGGTGGCCCGGCGCATATAGGCCTTCCACGAATCGGACCCTGCCTCCCGGCCACCGCCGGTTTCCTTCTCCCCCCCAAAGGCGCCGCCGATCTCGGCGCCGGAGGGGCCGATGTTGACATTTGCGATGCCACAATCGGAGCCCGAGGCCGCCACGAATCGCTCGGCCTCCCGCATGTCGAGCGTAAACAGCGACGATGACAGACCTGCCCCGACTGCATTGTTGAGCGCGACCGCTTCGGGAAAATCGCGATAGCGGACGACGTAAAGGATGGGTGCGAAGGTCTCATGCAGCATCGGCCCGGCCTGCTCCGGCATCTCGACCAGCGCCGGACGGACATAAAAGGCATCGGGTGCTGCGCCGGCGATGCGCTGGCCGCCATGGACCGTGCCACCGGCCAGCCGTGCCGCGTCCAGTGCCGCTGTCATCCCCTCGAAGGCCTGGCGGTCGATCAGCGGGCCGACCAGCGTGCCGGCATCGCGCGGATCACCGACGCGGACGCTGGCGTAGACCTTCCGAAGGCGCGGCACGAGGCTGTCATACACGCTGTCATGGACGATCAGCCGACGCAGGGTGGTGCAGCGTTGACCAGCCGTGCCCATCGCGGCAAAGGCGATTGCGCGCAAAGCCAGGTCAAGATCGGCGCTGGGGGCAACGATGGCGGCATTGTTGCCGCCAAGTTCCAGCACGGCGCGCGCAAAGCGCTGGGCCAGCCTCGGTCCCACCTTGCGCCCCATGGCTGTCGAGCCTGTGGCCGAGACGAGTGGAACGCGCGGGTCATCGACAAGGACCGCGCCGGTCTCCGGCCCGCCGATGATGAGTTCGGTCAGCCCCGCCGGGACGGCACCGTTCCCAGCCTCGGCGAACCGCGCCGCAGCGCGCGCGAAGATCGCCTCAACGGCCAGCGCGGTAAGAAGGGTCTTTTCCGATGGCTTCCAGACAACGGAATTGCCGCAAACAAGCGCCAACGCGGCATTCCACGACCAGACCGCGACGGGGAAGTTGAAGGCGGAAATCACCCCGACCACGCCAAGCGGATGCCAGGTTTCCATCATGCGGTGGCTGGGGCGCTCGGTCGCAATCGTCAAGCCGAACAACTGGCGCGACAATCCGACGGCGTAATCGCAGATGTCGATCATCTCCTGCACTTCGCCCAGCCCCTCGGACAGGATCTTGCCCGCCTCGATGGTGACAAGCCGGCCAAGATCGGCCTTGGCCATCCGGAGTTCCTCGCCGAACAGCCTCACCAGTTCACCCCGGCGTGGGCCCGGAACCTCGCGCCACACCAGAAAGGCCTCGTGCGCCCGGCCAATTGCTGCCGTGGTCCGGCCCGTGCTGCACGGCGGGACATGGGTCAGGACTTCGCCGGTCAGCGGGCTGCGGGCGGGAAGACCGCTGTCGGCCAGCATCCCGGCGGAAACGCCGAGGCGGGTTAGGATGGTATTGGTTTCGGTGGCAAGCGGCGATGACATGATGAACCTCAAAGCAATTGCCGACATGATGGGCAGTTTGCTGGCCGAGCGCAATGCGCCTGCCGCTTGACATTCCGTCCTGCCCGTCGAAAACCAAACCGAGAGGCCAGTGAGCGGACAATCCGCCCCGGCGCACAACACACCAGTTTCACGAGGATGTTCATGACCGTTGCAGCGCTCGAAGCCGCCATCGAAAAGGCCTGGAACGACCGCGCCGAAATCACGACCGCGACGCGCGGCGAGGCGCGCGATGCCGTGGAGACGGCGCTGGCCGCGCTCGACGCCGGCAAGCTTCGT
>JAIUNP010000201.1 GCA_020161975.1 Pseudomonadota bacterium | reverse complement strand
CGTGCCGCGTGCATGGAGACGGGCGCAAAGATGCTTTCGCGAATCTGCGTGAAGACGATCATCAGGATGCGGACGACGCCATAGAGCACGGTGGCGAGCAGCGGCGCGCCGATCAGCACCGTCATGGAATCGCCGGAAATCTTGCCGCCGGAGGCGGCCACCATCGCATCCGTCGCCCATTTGAAGGTGTAGGGCATCAGCATCGTGAAGCCCTTGGCAACGAGAATCATCACCAGAGCGCCGGCGACGCGCAATTGCAGGTCCTTCCGGTCGTGTGGCCAGAGGTAAGGCCACAGGGCGCGGATGGTGTTGGCGAGGGTCGCCTTGTCCTTGGCGGGAGCGGTCACGAATGAAGTCCGGGAGCTGGCGCCAAAGGCGCGGGGAATTGTTTTCAGATATAAGGATTGAGAGCGCTGCGTCCAAGCCGGTTCTGGAGCAATTCTAAAAAGTCCGCCATGCGCCGGTCGCGCCAACGCCGCCCCCAGCCGCCGGCCCCGGTCAATCGACTTGAAGCCGTCATGAAAACCGGATTCACTGTTGGAATGACAGTGATTCACAACATCTGCGTCTATTGCGGTTCTGGCCTTGGACGCGATCCGATCTTTGAAGAAACGGCGCGGGCGCTCGGCAGCGCCATGGCGAAGGCGGGCATCGGGCTCGTTTATGGCGGCGGTTCGACCGGGCTGATGGGCACGGTGGCCCGCGCGGTTCTGGAGGGTGGCGGCCATGTCACCGGCATCATTCCGGGCTTCCTGCACAGCCGTGAAATCCGCTTCGAGGGTGCGAGCGAGATGATCGTGACCAACGACATGCACGAGCGCAAGCGGCTGATGTTCGAGCGGGCGGATGCCTTTGTCGCCCTGCCCGGCGGCGTCGGCACACTGGAAGAACTCGTCGAGCAGATGACCTGGGCCCAGCTCGGACAGCACGACAAGCCGATCCTGATTGCCGACATCGGCCATTTCTGGAAGCCGCTCCTGGTTCTGCTCGCCCATATGCGGGAGGCGGGCTTCATCCGGGAGGCCATGGAAGTGCATTACCTCGTGGCCGAGCGGGTGGGCGAAATCATCCCCATGCTTCGGCAGGCCGTTGCCACCAAGGCCGAGCGCCGGGGTGCGGTAGGCGCTTAACCACCGCTTAACCCAAACGGCGCTTTCCGCCCCCGTTACCGATTGGTTAAAGCCCGACTTAACCATGGCGTTCTATGCTGTCCGCACCGGTCAGAAAACCGAGGAGGACTGCCATGATCGCCCGCTTTCAATCGCTGACACGCTACACGGACCTGATCGCCCTGCTTGCGGCGCTCGTGCTGATGCTGGCCATGCTGGCGCGGGCACCGGCGCCATCAGCCCCCGGCTTTGATGGACGCGCGGGGATTGCGCCGCTCATCAAGACCGCCTGATCGCCAGCCGGATTGACCGGCGCAGGGGGAAGGGTAGACTTCCCCCGGGCGCTCAGGAGAAGCGCGGGAGGGGTGGGCATGCGCGCTGTCACGATTCTGGTTCCAATTCTCGTTCTGGGGCTTGCCGGCCCTGCCATGGCGCAGCAGCGCAAAGCATCGGCAAAGCCGCCCGCCGCCATCACGGTCTCCAATGCCCGCGCGGCCAGCCTCGTCACGCTTGCGCTGATGAAGGCTGACGGCAAAATCGTCGCGCGGCTCGCCAAACCCCTGGAGCCGGGCAAAAAGGCGACGCTTGCGATTGCCAAGGGCGCGACCTGTGCGCTTGAGGTCTCCGCCACTTTCGATGACGAGGCGGAGAACGCGACGCAAATCGACATCTGCAAGGACAAGGCGATCCGCTTTACCGACTGATCGTCGGCAAAGGCGGGGCCGTTCAGCCCTTCACGCCATCGCGCATCAGCTTGTACTGGATCGAATCGGTCAACGCCTGGAACGACGCGTCGATGATGTTCGAACTGACGCCGACCGTGGTCCAGCTTTCGCCGGTCTCATCCTTGGATTCGACCAAAACGCGCGTCACCGCCTCGGTGCCGCCATCGAAGATACGGACGCGGAAATCGGTCAGTTCCAGCCCCTTGATGTGGTCCTGGTACTTGCCAAGATCCTTGCGCAGGGCCTTGTCGAGCGCATTGACCGGGCCATCGCCCTCGGCGGCGGAGAGGCGCGTGCGCCCGCCGATGTTCACCTTCACGATGGCTTCGGAAAAGGTGACGAGTTCCCCGTTGGCATTGAAGCGGCGCTCGACATTCACCTTGAAGCGCTCCACCCGGAAATAATCCGGCACGCGACCGAGAACCTTCTGCGCGAGCAGAAAGAACGAGGCGTCCGCCCCCTCGTAGGAATAGCCCACCGCCTCGCGCTCCTTCACCTCGTCCAAAAGACGCGAGAGGCGCGGATCGCCCTTTTCCACTTCGATGCCGAGTCGCTCCAGTTCAGCCACGACATTCGATTTTCCAGCCTGGGTCGAGACCAGCACCAGCCGGCGGTTGCCCACCGATTCCGGCGGCACATGCTCGTAGGTGCGCGGGTCTTTCAATACCGCGGAGGCGTGGATACCGGCCTTGGTCGCAAAGGCTGAGGCGCCGACATAGGGCGACTGGCGGCGGGGCTGACGGTTCAGCAACTCGTCGAACGCCCGCGACATATGGGTGAGATTTTCGAGCGCCTCGCGGGTGATGCCGGTTGTGAACCGGTCCGAAAGGTCGGGTTTCAGGCCGAAATTGCCGATCAGCGTCACAAGATTGGCGTTGCCGCAGCGCTCGCCGAGGCCGTTCAGCGTGCCCTGGATCTGGCGGGCGCCAGCCATCACGGCGGCAATGGAATTGGCCACCGCCTGCCCGGTATCGTCATGGGCATGGATGCCGAGATTCGCGCCGGGTATGACCCTGGCCACCTCTGACACAATGAGGCTCACCTCATGCGGCAGCGTGCCGCCATTGGTGTCGCACAGCACCACCCAGCGCGCGCCGGCCTCGAAAGCGGTTTTCGCACAGGCGAGCGCATAATCGGGGTTGGCCTTGTAGCCATCGAAGAAGTGCTCGCAATCAACCATCGGCTCGAAGCCCTTGGCAGCAGCGGTCCTCACGCTGTCGGCGATGCTTTCCAGGTTCTCTTCCAGCGTGCAGCCGAGCGCGACATGCACATGGTAGTCCCACGATTTCGCGACATAGCAGATGCCGTCCGCCTTCGCGGAAAGCAGGCCCGCAAGCCCCGGATCGTTGGAAGCCGAGACACCCGCGCGCTTGGTCATGCCGAAGCCGACGAACTTGGCCTTCGTGCCCGGATGTTCCTTGAAAAACGCCGTGTCGACCGGGTTGGCACCGGGATAACCACCCTCGATGTAATCGACGCCGAGCTTGTCAAGCATGACGGCGACGACCTTTTTGTCCTGCAACGAGAAATCAACGCCGGTCGTCTGCGCGCCATCACGCAGGGTGGTATCGAAAAGGTAGACGCGTTCGCGTGTCATTATGCCCTGCCCTGCGGCGCGGCGGCGCCGGTCAACGGTTTTTCCATCGTGGTGTTGCCCAGCCATTCGCCGTCAATCGCCACGGTATTGCGGCGCACGGGCGTAAAGCCACGCGCGGCAAAGAACGGCTGCGCCGTGTCGCTGACATCGGCGGTGAGTTTCGTCGCCCCCCGGGCGCCAGCCAGCTTCTCGAGCGCATCCATGATCAGCGTTGCCACCCCCTGCCGAATGAAATCGGGACGGGTGAACAGGAAGTCGATGTGGGTGTTGTCCTTCAGCGAGCCAAAGCCGACAACGCCCTCCTCCTCACCGGCGACGACCAGCGTGAGCGCCTTGGCCAGCCGATCGGCAAAGGCCTCGTCCTCGGCGCGGCTCATCCAGGCGGTGCGCTGGCCTTCCGAGTAATCGTCTTCGGTCAAAACCTCGACGGCGAGGCGAAAGACATCCGAAACGTCTTCAAGATCGTTCGGAAGATAGGGGCGAAGTGTCGGGGCGCTCATCGCTTCAACTCCCATGTCGTCACGGGCTGGCCATCGGCGCCCTTGCCGTCCTTCAGCGCGATGCCCAGCGCGGCGAGTTCGTCGCGGAGGCGATCACTTTCGGCAAAGTTCTTCGCGGCGCGCGCGGCGAGGCGGGCAGCGATGAGCGGCTCCACTTTGGCCGCGAGCGCAGCATCAACGGGCGCGGCGCCTGCGCCGATGGCCGCAAGATCGCAGGAAAAGCCGAGCAGTTTCAGTGTCGCGGCGAGTTTCGTTGTATCCGCGATGCGATGAAGTTCTGCAAAGGCGAGCGGCGTGTTCAGATCATCCGCCAGCGCGGCGACGACCTCATCGCTGATCGCGCCGGGCATCACACCGGACACCTTCTCGTAGAGGCGCTTCA
The DNA here is from genome assembly GCA_020161975.1 of Pseudomonadota bacterium. Classification (GTDB taxonomy): domain Bacteria; phylum Pseudomonadota; class Alphaproteobacteria; order Rhizobiales; family Beijerinckiaceae; genus JAIUNP01. The sequence continues at coordinate 3,162 of JAIUNP010000201.1, read as the reverse complement.
GCGTCGCTTCCGCTTCCTCCAGTCCCTTCACGGTCCAGTCGATCGGCTGGCGGTAGTGCGTGCGCAACATGGCGAGGCGCAAAACCTCGCCCGGCCAGCGACGACCGCCGAAGGTGTCCGTCTCCAGCAACTGGTTGATGGTGATGAAGTTGCCGAGGCTCTTCGACATCTTCTGGCCTTCGACCTGCAAGAAGCCGTTGTGCAGCCAGACATTCGCCATCACTTCCTTGCCGGTGAAGCAGCAGGTCTGGGCAATCTCGTTCTCGTGGTGGGGGAAGATCAGGTCGAGTCCGCCGGCGTGAATGTCGAACACCTCGCCCAGCAGCGCGCCGGACATGGCCGAGCATTCGATATGCCAGCCGGGGCGGCCAAAGCCCCAGGGACTGTCCCAACCCGGCTCGGTCTCCGGATTCGAGGGTTTCCAGAGCACGAAATCGGTCGGGTCCTTCTTGTAGGGCGCTACTTCCACGCGCGCGCCGGCGATCATGTCGTCCATCGAGCGGCGTGAGAGACGGCCGTAGGCCGGCATCGAGGGCACATTGAAGAGCACATGCCCCTCCGCCGCATAGGCGTGGCCCTTCTCGATCAGCCCGGCGATCACCCGCACCATGTCGAGGGGACGGGTGCCATCGCAAACGTATTCGGTCGCGCGCGGCTCGTGGGTCGGCGGCAGAACGCCCAGCGCCGCTATGTCCGTGTGGAACTGCGCCGCCGTAACCCGCGTCAACTCGCGGATTTCCTCGTTGAGGCTCCGCTTCTTGGTCCACCGCTCGAAGGCGCGTGTATTGATCTTGTCGTCCACGTCCGTGATGTTGCGGACGTAGGTGACGTGGCTCTCGCCGTAAAAGTGGCGCAGCAGGCGAAACAGCACGTCAAAGACGATGACGGGCCGCGCATTGCCGATATGGGCGAAATCATAGACCGTGGGGCCGCAGACATACATGCGCACATTGGCCGGGTCGATCGGCACAAAATCCGCCTTTTCGCGAGTCAGGGTATTCGTCAGCTTCAGCGTTGCCGCCATGGTCGTCTCCGATGGTCGCAGAAAGTCCTCGCCGGCCCGGCGGGTCCCTCTTCCTCTGGTTTTTGGGAGAACGAGACGGCGCGGGCCAGCAATGAGTGCTAGCTGCAAATAATCCCGCAAATGATCGCAATCGCGCGCGTCGTCATGCCTTTTCCATGCGGCTTTCCGCGAGTTCCGTCAAGTGACTTGCAATTCGCCGGCTGATGCTGCATTGCAACACCCGACTTAGTTTCTAAATGAGCATAAAAGGTTTGCCACCTTTTAGCCATTTCTTCACCTTTCCTGCGCAGCTTGATCTGATCGACTGCACTATCCCGGGACTGCCGCATGCTCCGCCTGACCGTTCTTGCCTTTGCCCTTTCTGCAATTTGTGTTCCGCTGTTTGCGGCCCAAACCGAGATCAAAAGGAAGGAATTCGTGATTGATGGCGACGATGGCTATGGCACCTCCGACTGCCTGACCACGGGTTCGGCCTGCGGCAAGATCGTTGCGGATGCATGGTGCGAATCAAAAGGCTTTGCCAAGGCTGTGGCCTATCGCGTGGCCGAGGCAGGCGATGTCACCCACAGCACCAGCCGCGCGCGGGCGGTCAGATCAGCTTTTGTGATTTCCTGCGCGGAATAGCGCCCGTTCCTTCAACGTTACGATTTTGAGTCGCTGATTTTCGGCGAGTGTGCGAGAACTTGGCCGTTGTAAAAATGGTCGGGTCCTTCTCATGCGCGGCGTCACGTGCCTCTTTGCCTTTTTGCTTGCTCTCGTCCTTCAGATGACGCCTGCTTCTGCGCAGGTGCCCGGCGCAAAGCCGGCGCCTGCCAAGAAGGCAGGCTCGGTGGAAGTGGTGCTGACCGGCAAGGAAAGCCCGGAGACAGTCGAGCGGACCATCGCGGAGGCGACAAAATCGGGGGCTCACGTCACTGTGCGCGTGGCAGAACCGCCCGCCGAAACCAAGGTTGAGCAAGCTGGCGCACCCGCCGCCGGCAAGAAAGAGGACTTTTTAACAACGTTTGTGCGGGGCACCCTTTTGGGGCTGAAAGGCATTGCCGAACTCCGCAACATCCCGAAGCGGTATGCCGAACACCACGCGCGAAACCAATCCAACCTGACTGCTGAAAACGCGCTTTACGGTGTGCTGATCCTGCTCATCGCCATTGCGGCCGGCTATGCCGCGTGGAAAGTCGCGCTGCGCCTGCTCGAAAACCGCGCGATGGTGACTGCGGAGCCGCAGACGCTGGTCAAACGCGTCGGCGCCTCGCTCCGAATCGCCTTGGCCGATGTGATCGGCATTGCCGTTTACTTCGGACTTTCGCAGGCACTGAACGAAAACCTCATTCTGCCGAAGTCGGAAGCGGTCTCCGAATTTCTCGCGATCGTGATCGAACAGAGCCGCCATGCACTCGCCTATCTGGTGGTCGCTCGATTCCTGTTGAAGCCCCAGGCGAACGGCCAGCGGTTGCTGTCCATTCCACACGCGCGGGACTATCGCTGGCCGGTTATCATCTACAGCGTCCTTGGCCCGCTTTCCCATGCCATCACCAACATGCTCTATCTCATCGGGGCCGAGCCGGGCGAGATCGCCGGCTGGTTCATGCTCGTCAGCACGTTGATCGTCGCCTACAAGACCTGGTTTTTCTGGTCGGCGCGGCACGATATCGGCGCCCTGATCCTCTCCGGCGCACCGGAAGGAACGACGCCGGGACTGCTGCGGAATCTGTTGTCCCGCATCACGGGCCCGATCTTTGCGGCCTTCCCGCTGGTCATCTGGATCTTCGCGCGAGTTGCGGCGGTCTCCCCCAACATGGTCAAATGGGGAGATGCCATTGCGGCAACGCAGTTCTACGTCGTGCTGGGCCCCATCATCGCCGCCGGCGCGGCCCGGATCGTCCACAATCTTCTGACCCGCTCGCAAGCAGATTCGATATCGCCGATCGAACATGCGGTGCGCGAAACCGGCGCAGCACTGGCGGGTGCCGGCGTTTGGGGCTTTGCCGTCTGGGATCTCGGGCGCGTGTGGTCAGACTACCTTGACAGCATGTTCGGGGCGGAGGGAATGGTTGAACTCGATCGGCTGAAGTCAGCCGCACTTTCGCTCATCGTCGGCTATCTGTGCTGGGTTTTCCTGCTGCGCCTCTTCGATGGCT
>JAIUNP010000200.1 GCA_020161975.1 Pseudomonadota bacterium | reverse complement strand
CTGGAAGCGGACAGCCCGCGCGTCGATCCGCCCGCGAAGGTATAGACGCAGGCCGAATTGCAGGTGGCCGGCAGGCGGACCTCGGAAAAAACCGTGATGCCCGCGCGTTCGTCGGCGGCGGTGCAGCCCGTCGCAGGCAGGCAGGGCAAGGCATTGCGCTGGCCCACCAGCACCGGCAGGTTCCAGTGCCGCAGGACGCGACCGAGCGCGAGGCCGCCCTCCAGACTGCCCCCCGGCGAATTGAGATAGACCGGCAATGGTCGATGAAGCCGCAGCATCAGGCGCATCAGATGATCGGCGCTGTCGTTGCGGATATCCCCTTCGGCGATGATGAATTCGGCGCAATCAATGCCACAGGACGGGGTGCCGCTGCGCCGTCCGAGGCGGAAATCCATCGGTGGGGTTTCAAGGCGCGGCCATGCCCGTTCGGGGCTGGGAATCGTGCTGCGCAATCCGGTGGGAGACTGAGCAGCCGCCGTCGTTGCACTGATGAGTGCGAGGGCCATGAGCGGAAGATATCGACGGGCGGATGACATACGGTCTCTCCTCATCCGGCAGGGTGGCACGGGGACGTCTTGCAGCCAAGAACAGGCTTAATGTTTCGTTAACGGCGCGGCCCGCGCCGGCATTTCCGTGCCAGAATGGGACAGACGCCGGCAATTTTGCCGGTCGGGCCGCGCGAAAGCTCTTGTTGCGCCGCAAAACCGGGACTACATCCGGATGTCGCAAAAAAGTGCCGGGACTGCTCTTGCCGCGACGTGCCGGCGACCACGCGATCGCCGTGTGCCCGGTCCCCAACCCTTCTTACCTGCCGTTGTTTGCAGGAGTGAGCCAAGGAGCCTGCCTGATGATTTCCCTGACATTTCCCGATGGTGCAAAGCGTCCGTTTGAAGCTGGCGTGACCGGCCTCGATATTGCGAAGGGCATTTCGCCCTCGCTTGCCAAGCGCACCGTCGCCATGGCGCTTGACGGTGTCGTGTCGGATCTTTCCGATCCGATCACCAAGGACGCCAGGATCGAGTTTCTCAACCGCGAGGACCCGCGCGCGCTGGAACTGATCCGCCACGATGCGGCGCATGTGCTGGCCGAGGCGGTGCAGACGCTGTGGCCCGGGACACAGGTGACCATCGGTCCGGTGATCGAGAACGGCTTCTATTACGACTTCTACCGGAACGAGCCGTTCACGCCGGAGGACTTTGCCGCCATCGAAAAGAAGATGCGCGAAATCATCGCGCGCGATGCCGCATTCACCAAGTCGTTGAAAACGCGCGAGGAAGCGAAGGAGTTCTTCCGTCAGCGCGGTGAAAACTTCAAGGTTGAACTCGTCGATGCCATTCCCGGCGACGAGGACATCAAGTTTTACGATCAGGGCGGCTGGACCGACCTCTGCCGTGGTCCGCACATGACCTCGACGGGCAAGATCGGCAATGCTTTCAAGCTGATGAAGGTGGCCGGTGCCTATTGGCGGGGTGATGCCAAGAACCCGATGCTGACGCGCATCTATGGCACAGCCTTTGCCAATCAGGCTGATCTCGATGCCTATCTGCACCAGATCGAGGAAGCCGAGAAGCGCGACCATCGCAAGCTTGGGCGCGAGATGGACCTGTTCCACTTCCAGGAGGAGGGGCCGGGCGTCGTGTTCTGGCACCCCAAGGGCTGGCGGATGTTCCAGCAGCTTGTAGCCTATATGCGCCGGCGCCTTGCCCGCGACTATGAAGAGGTGAATGCGCCCCAGATCCTCGACAAGTCATTGTGGGAAACCTCCGGCCACTGGGGCTGGTATGCCGACAATATGTTCGCGGTCAAATCGGCGGCGGCGATCATGCGACCGAACGACCCGGATGTGGACCAGCGCTTCTTCGCGCTGAAGCCGATGAACTGCCCCGGCCATGTCCAGATTTTCAAGCACGGGCTCAAATCCTACCGCGACCTGCCGATCCGCCTTGCGGAATTCGGCGCTGTACATCGCTATGAGCCCTCGGGCGCGCTGCACGGGCTGATGCGGGTGCGCGGCTTCACGCAGGACGATGCGCACATCTTCTGCACCGACGAGCAGCTTGAGGCCGAATGCCTCAAGATCAACGAGCTGATGCTGGGCGTCTACAAGGACTTCGGCTTTACGGAACTGGTGGTGAAGTTGTCGACGCGCCCGGAAAAGCGCGTTGGTTCGGATGAAAGCTGGGACCGGGCCGAGGACATCATGCGGCGGGTGCTGGTCCGAATCGCGGAGGAATCCGGTGGCAAGATCAAGACTGCGATCAATGAAGGCGAGGGCGCGTTCTACGGTCCGAAATTCGAGTACACGCTGCGCGATGCGATCGGTCGTGACTGGCAGTGCGGCACCACGCAGGTCGATTTCAACCTGCCGGAGCGGTTCGGCGCGTACTACATCGACAAGGACGGCGAAAAGCGCCAGCCGGTGATGGTGCATCGGGCCATCTGCGGCTCGATGGAGCGGTTCCTCGGCATCCTGATCGAGAGCTACGCCGGGCATTTCCCGCTCTGGCTGGCGCCCGAGCAGGTGATCGTCGCCACCATCACACAGGATGCGGATGATTATGCGCATCAGGTGGTGGAAAAGGCCTTCGCGGCGGGCCTGCGCGCTCGGGCCGACCTGCGCAACGAGAAGATCGGCTATAAGGTGCGCGAGCATTCGCTGGCCAAGGTGCCGGTGATCTTTGCCGTGGGTAAACGCGAGGCGGAAGAGGGGACGGTGGCCATCCGCCGCCTCGGCTCGCAGGCGCAGACGGTGATGAAACTCGACGCGGCGCTGGCGATGCTGGCGGACGAGGCGACGCCGCCGGATTTGCGGACTGCCTGACGGAGGCTGACTGTCCCCGGTCGGGTTGACCGGCCGGGGCATCCCTGCGCGACTAATCGATCCGTTTCAGATGTTCGTCCGCCATGGCGACGAGCAGCAGGTCACCTTTCGGGCCGAGACGGAACTCCCCGTATTTCGCGGCCTCGAATTTCTTGCCCTGTCCCTCGCGGAAGAACCAGGCATTGGTGCCAAGGCTCCAGCCGCCATTGGCGCGGCGCAGCTTCACGAAGCGCTCGCCGGGGGCGTCCGTCGAGCCAGCTTCGGCTGCGATGCGGGTGACCCTGCCGATGTTGTTCGCTCCGATGGTCATGACGCCGACTGGGTGCGATGCCGATGCCAGAATTCTGGTATCGTCCTGGCCGGAGGGCAGGAAAAAGCGCAAGGCCATGTAGTCGCCCTGCATCAGAGAACGAGGATCAACCGGCATTAGGGCGATGTAGATGGTCTGGCCGGTGGAGAGGATTGCCTCCTTTTCCCGCACGCCGAGGCCGAAAACACCTGACGTTGCAAGGGTCGAGAGCGCTATCAGCCCGCTTGCCAGCGTGCCGCGCAGGGCCGCCGGGCGGGGAAGGGCCGCGCCGGCACCTTGGGTCTGCCGGGTCAGCAGCAGCACCAGCGCCAGCGCGAGGCCAAGGGCGATGAGCGCCATGCCCTTGCGGTCCAGCGGCCAGTGGAGGCTGTGGTAAAGGCTGCCGATGATCCAGAGCCCCGCGACGGCAGCGGCAAGGGCGATAGTTCGGCGGCCTGTTGCCAGCGCCATGCCCAGAATGAGCACGGCATAGCCAAGCAGGGTCGAGAGCAGCGACAGGGCGGCGGTTGCCGCTCCAATGGCCAGTACCAGCGGTGTCTTCAGCGTTGGTCGCCAGCGCAGCACGAGGCCGGCGCCCAGCAGCGTTGCCACCACCGAGGCAACGGGCGTGAGAATGGCGACCATCGAGAGATTTCCAGCTTTCATGCCCTCCAGAAAGCCGCTTGAACTGTGCAGGAGGAACGTTGGGCCGGAGGTGTTGGCGAGAACGAGCAGTGTGCCGGGCGCAAAGCCTGAAGCATAGGCGCTGATGAGATTGTCGTCGCCGGGCCGGTTCCGGCTGAACCAGAGCAAAAGGGCGGCGACGATGGCGGCAATGGCCGCACTGTGGATGTCCTTGCCCAGAATCGCGTGGAGCATGTTGCCGTAAAGGACTGTCCGGATCAGCCCGACGAGGAGGAATGCGCCGGCAACGCCAAGAAGACTGCGCACCCATGACAGTGGAATGGCGAAAGCCAGCGCCACGGACAACGCGAGGAGAATGGCCGCCACGAGTTCGGAGCGGGCAGGCAGGTCGCGCATCAGCGCAACTGAAAACAGCGCAAGGGCGGCAACAAGCCCGATGAAGGCGAGTTGCTGGAGAAAAGACAGGCTTTTCGTCTTTCGCAGGGCGGCAACGGCGCCGAAGCCGCCGATGGCCGCCAGACCATAGGCGGTCGGGCCGTGGCGCATGGCTTCCGAGAAAAACAGGAAGAGAAAGACCAGTAGGGCCGCCGCCGTGATCAGGGCGCCAAGGCCGGAGAGGGCGGCGACGGCCCATGGCGTACTTTCCGCCGCCGGCTCATCGGTGGCGGGGTTGGCAGTGTCTCCAGCCCGGCGACGCAGCCATTTCAACAGTATGGTCGCCGTCAGCCCCATGATGATCGCGGTCGAAATGGCAAAGAGCAGCACGTTGCCGATCCCGCCGTTGCCGTGGAAAAGGTAAACCTTCACACAGCCGGCGATCAGCAGCGCGTCAATGCCAAGGGCCACGCCTGCCAACACTGTCGGTTGCAGGGGCGTTGCCAGCGCCAGGCGCCAGGCGCTGGCAATCAGAACCACCAGTGCCAGCCAGTAGACTGGCCCCGGCCCCAGATGGGCAAGGATACTCTGGATGCCGTTGGTCGCGATGAACGCCGTACCGGCCAGGATGGCGAGACGGAAGGCCCAGACGGCCGGTTCCTCCGGGCGATTCATCCGGTTGACCAGCGACAGCAGCAGCAGGGTCGCGCCGACCATCGCCCATGCAACGAGCACCCACTGGAGGAGGGGCGAGGTCCACGCGCGATGTCCGGTTTCAAGCCAGAGCGACACCGCCGTGAACGCGACCATGGTCCAGGGCACGAACACCGCATCATGCCGGGCGGCAAGGGCGAGAGGCAGGCCGAGCACCGCCCAGAGCGCGAAAAGCTGCCAGGGGTCGGCGCCGGATTGATAGGTCTGCCCGAACAGGGCAAAAAGGCCACCTGTCGCCGCAAAACTGATCAAGGTGCCCGGAATTCGCAAGGCGGGGCGGAGCATGGCCGCCAGTGCGCCGGCGAGCAGCGTTCCGCCGACGAGTGCGAATTTTGTGACCTTGCCGAGATCATCCCAGTTGGCGGCGATCCAGAGGATCAGGCCGAAGCCGATCAGCGCCCCGGCTGCGATGCCCGCACCGAGGCGGACGCGCGGCTGCAAGTCGGCCGTCCCGACCGTCACGTTCATGCGCTCGTTCACAGTTCGGGCCTCAGAAGGCCTTGAAGGTGATCAGCGTCCGCGTATCCTGAATGCCGGGCAGGCGCTGCACTTTTTCTGCGACGAAATGGCCGATGTCGATGCCGTCATCAACGTAGAACTTCGACAGGATGTCGTAATCGCCGGCGACAGAATAGATCTCGGAGGCGATTTCTGCCTCGGCCAGCGCGGTGGCAACCTCGTAAGTCTGGCCGAGCTTGCATTTGATCTGCACGAAAAAGGTTTGCATCGGAACGTCCGCCTATCTCATCACAACCTCGTGGTCGCGGTTAACGCCCGAGACCACTTTCATCTTGTCCTTGAATTCGCGCCCGTCATTGCGGGCGATGACGTCATACTCGCCTTCCGCGAGTTCCATCGTCGGAAAGGCGCCCAGCGCCTCGCCGATCACGTCGCCACCGGGGGTCTGCACGGTCCAGGCGGTATTGGCGAGGGCAACGCCGCCAACCTGCCGCACCAGTTTCAGCGTCACGGTGGCAGCGCGGTGGTTCATCGTCGCCTCAACCACGCGGCCACTGGTGACGATAAGATCAGCGCGGACCACGGAGTTCGAGCCGGCATAGGTCGATACGACGTGGTAGGTGCCTTCAGGCAGACGGAGAATCTCGCCGGATTTCAGCGTGTTGGTGACGAGCTTGCCTTCCGAATCGTTCGGCGCCGGAATGTAGACCGCGATGGCCTGCCGCTGTGAGGCGACCGGCGCATCCGCCAGCTTCGCGCGCAGGATCAGGCCGCCGGCGCTCAGCGTCAGCCGGTCCGTGAGCGGGCCGGACGGCATGGTGATGCGCTTGGTTGCCGAGGCGAGGCCATAGGCGACATGGATCATGTACTCGCCGGGGGGCAGCGCAATGGTGGGCGTGACCTCGTGCGAGGTCGCTACCTGCACGGGAGTGCCTTGCTGAACGGCAAAAATCCGCCATTCGAGGCCGGAGCGTACCGGCTTGCCGGTGCCGCCATAAACGGCCTGCAAGGTGAGCACGCCCGGGGGCAGGGCGGCGCCGGTCTCAGCCGTCTGGGCCGCTGCCGGCAGCGTCAGAACAAGGCCGGCCAAAACCAGTGCGCGGCGGGAAAGACAAAGCATCATGACACCATCGATAGCCTGAGCGGTTGTGACGGGCAAAGGCTTCTTGGCGGTTCTCCCGCCGCATCGTGGCGAATTTGCGTGAGAATCGCGGTGGCAAATGGCAACGTTGCGCATCACGCGGAAGGCTCGCCCATGTTTTATGAACCCGAGAATCGCAACCACGGTCTGCCCTATGACCCGTTCAAGGCGCTGATCGTACCGCGCCCCATTGGCTGGATTTCCTCGATCGGCGCCGATGGCAGCGTCAATCTTGCGCCCTACAGTTATTTCAATGCGGTCTCCACCGTGCCGCCCATCGTGATGTTCTCTTCCGACGGTGAGAAAGATACCTCACGCAATGTCCGCGAAACCGGGGAATTCTGCTGCAATTTCGTGACCAGCGACCTTCTCACCGCGATGAGCGAGAGTTCAGCGCCCTTGCCCTACGGCACCAGTGAATTTGGTGCGACGGGGCTGACGCCCGTGCCCGGCCGGCTCGTTCGTGCGCCCTATGCGAAGGAAGCGAAAGCCGTGCTCGAATGCAGGGTGACGGAAATTCTGCGCCCGAAGAGCCATACGGGCCGGCAAAGCCCGAACATCGTCATTTTCGGTGAGGTGGTCGGCGTTCACATCGCCGATGAGGCGATCCGGAACGGGCTGGTCGATACCAATGCGATCCAGCCGATGGCGCGCCTCGGCTACAAGGAATACGCCCGCATCGACGCGGCGTTTGAACTCGAACGCCCGCCAGGCGGCGGCGACCTGGCGAAGATCGGCTAGGCTTAGACGATGCCCGCCGCTCTGGCCTGGGCGAGGATACGCTCGGCCTGCTTCAGGTGGGGACGGTCGATCATCTTGCCGCCAATGCCGACGACGCCGGCGCCCGGATTGGCCGCAAATACGTCCACGATCTCGCGAGCATGGGCGATGGCATCCGGTTTTGGCGTGAAGACCCGGTTGATGATCGCAACCTGCGCCGGGTGGATCGCCATTTTTCCGGTGAAGCCGTCCCGCCGGGCCTGCTCGGTCTCTGCCGCAAGGCCGGACTCGTTGCGGAAGTCGGTGTAAACCGTGTCGATGGGCGCGACGGTCGCCGCTGCCGCGCCAAAAAGGC
>JAIUNP010000199.1 GCA_020161975.1 Pseudomonadota bacterium | reverse complement strand
CGGCGACCGCCGCCCCGCCGAGGAAGCGGCGGCGGCTGAGCGCATCGGGTTTTGCGGGAGAGGTCATGCCTCGTCTCCTTGGCTTTCGACGACCGTCATGGCGGAGGCGCTCATGCCCCACTCACCTTCACGGCGTCGTTCGGCTTGATGGTGATGGTCTTGGCCGCGGCGACGTGGTCGCGCACCACGTCCCAGATCGGCGGGCCTTGCGTGTCCTTGTTGACGCTGGCCCAGCCGGAAACGACGTATTTCCTCGAAGCCTCGATCGGCTTGCCGGATTTGGTGTGCACCATGTTCGAGATTCGCTCGCCCATCGGCTTTGAAATGTCGATGGTGTAGCCCATGCCCCCCATGCGAACCATGTCGCCGCCGCCCTGAAAATAGGGGTCGGGGTGGAAGATGTTGTCGGCGACATCCTCCAGAATGAGCTTCAGCTGCTCGCCGGTCATCTCGTTGCGGTAGCAGGCGGGGTAGGTCATCGCGGAGGCGTTGGTGATGTCCTCGAAGGTGATCGGCTGACCGGGAATGAGGTTCGGTCCCCAGCGGAAACCGGGCGACATGGCGATCTCCGCATCGCGCTCGGCCAACATCGCCTGGCAGATCAGGTCGTCGAAGGTGCCGTTGAAGTTGCCGCGCCGGTAGAGCAGCGATTCGGTGTGGCCGATGACACGGGAAAAGTCCGCCTCAAAGGGCTTGCGCCACTTGTCGACCAGCGCCGCCATATCCCTGTCCGGCCTGATGGCATCGGAGAACACCGGCATCAGCTTGAAGCGAACACCGGTCATCTTTTTGTCCTTCACCTCGATATCGAGGCGGGAGACGAACTTGCCGTGCGAACCCGAGCAGATAACCGCCGTATTGCCGACCTGAATGATACCGGGCATGGCGTCATGCGTATGGGCGGTCAGGCAGATATCGATGCCCTTGACGCGGGACACCATCTTCTTGTCGTTGTCGACACCGTTGTGGCTGAGCAGCACAACCAGCTGGGCGCCCTCGGCCCGCGCCTTGTCGACCTGCTTCTGCATGTCGTCCTCGCGCAGGCCGAACTCCCAGTCGGGGAACATCCAGTTCGGGTTGGCGATGGCCGTCCGCGGCATCGCCTGGCCGATGACGGCGATCTTGACGCCGCCCTTCTCGAACATCTTGGCGGCGGGGAAGACTTCCTCCTGCCACTCCTTCGAGCGGATATTCTGAGCAAGGAAGGCGACCTTCGACGTCTCGACGATCTCCTTGACCCGCTTTTCGCCAAGCGTGAACTCCCAGTGCGAAGTCATTGCATCCGTACCAAGCGCCTCCATGATCTCGACCATATCGGCGGCTTCGGTTTTCAGCGCAGTCCAGGACCCCTGCCAGGTGTCGCCGCCGTCCAGCAACAGAACCTTGTCGGCCCCGCGTTCGGCCCGGACGGCCTTCACCAGCGTGGCGACGCGATCCATGCCGCCCATCTTGCCGTAGGTTTTCGCTAGCTGGCTGAAGTCGTCGGCAGTCAGCGCATAAGCGTCCGCCGAGCCGGTCGCGACCTTGTAATAGGCGCGGAAAGCCGCATCGGTCAGATGCGGCGGCTTGCCTTTTTCATCGCCCACGCCGAGATTGACCGCCGGCTCGCGGAAATAGAGCGGCTTCACATAGGCGTGAATGTCGGTGACATGCAGGATCGTCACCGTGCCAAGCGGATCAAACTTCAGGATGTCGGCTTCAGTCAGCCGCTGCTGGGCCGCCACACGGCCAAGCGGGCCGAGCCCGGAGGCAGACGTCAGGGCGCACGCAGCCGCTGTCGCCTGCAGGAATTCCCTGCGCGAGATCATGCTCATCATCCTTACGAAAGGGTGGGGCAGACCTGACGCCTGCCCCGATCAGTCCGTCAGGCCACCGTCAGCTTGGCAGTGGTCGTGTAATCGGATCCGTTGTCGTCCTTCCAGGTGAACTTGAATTCACCCGATTCCTTGGCCTTGTAGAAAAACGACTGGTAGGGGTTGGCGGAAATGGACGGAAACCAGTCGGCCTCGAACACCGGCTTGCCGTTGAAGGCCGCCGTGAACTTGTTGATGATCTGCCGCGGGATAACCTTGCCGCTCGCATCCTTGCGCTGGCCGCTTTCCATCTCGTGGCTGATCAGCGTCTTGATCTCGATCATCTCTCCGGCCTTGGCCTGGGCGGGAACGCGAACGCGCGGAACGGGATTTGCCATGGTCTTTCCTCCTCGCTCAGCCGCCGCAGCCGCCGATGGTGACCTTCACCTCGGCCTTGGCTGAAAAGAGCTTGCCATCCGACATTTCGGCAATGGCGATGATGTTCTGGGTCTGGGCAAGACGCATGCGCGTCGAAGCGGAAGCCTTGCCGCATTCCGGGGTGAAGCGGAAGGTCACGACGTTCGGCAGCGGATTGCCATCGCCGAAGACGTGGACCGTCTTCACATAATCCGTCCCGCTCATCGGGCTTTCGACATCGACGGAAATCGGCACAACAAGGCCGTTCTCGGCGATCTGCGGCACATCGAGCTTGATCTTGCCCGCGGTCTGCGGCTTGTCGCCATAGAGCTTCTTGATTTCCTCTTCGACCTGCTTGGCATCGGCCAGCGCAAGTCGCGGCGCCAGTACGGAGGCAATGCCCGCCGCCAGCGCCAGCTTCATTGTATCGCGTCGGGAGCGGCTTCGGATTCCCGAGACCATGGTCACCTCCATTGTTTCATCCCAAGGGGCTTTTCAACGCCCCCGAACCATCATAGTCTTTGACATAGCGATATATCGAATTATGTGAATGTAAAGACCAAAAACACAGGCTGCTGTAGAACAAAGGTTGGAGCATCCAACCACCAGCGGCAGGAGACTATCCTAACGGAGGGGAACGACCAATGATGAAACAACGACTCGGAGCAAATATCCGGGCACTGGCGACCGGGCTGGCGCTGGTGGCCGGTGTCGGACCCGCCCTGGCGCAGCAAACGGATGCGGAAAAAGAAATCGAGAAGTACCGCGCGATGATCAACGATCCGATGGCCAATCCGGGCTATCTGTCGGTGGATCGGGGCGAGGTGCTGTGGACGCAAAAGCGGGGCGCCAAGAATGTCGGTCTCGAAACCTGCGATCTCGGCGAGGGGCCGGGCAAGATCGAGGGGGCCTTTGCCAAACTGCCGCGCTACTTCAAGGATGCCGACCGGGTAATGGATCTGGAGCAGCGGCTCCTGCACTGCATGAAGACGATCCAGGAGCTCGACACCGCCGATGTCGTGCGCCGGCGCTTTGGCGGACCGAACTACACCTCCGACATGCAGGATCTGGTGGCCTACATCGCCAACAAGTCGAACGGCATGAAGTATCAACCGCAGCTCAGCCACCCGAAGGAACAGGAGATGCTGGCAGCGGGTGAAGCGCTATTCAACCGCCGGGCTGGCGTCATGGATTTTTCCTGCAACACCTGCCATGGCGAGAGCGGCAAGCGCATTCGCCTTCAGGGCCTGCCCGACTTTGCAAAGCCAGGCAAGGACGCGCGGGAGACGATGGGCTCCTGGCCGACCTATCGCGTATCGCAAAGCCAGACGCGCACGATGCAGCACCGGTTGTGGGACTGCTATCGCCAGATGCGGCATCCGGTTCCGGAATACGGTTCGGATGGCATCACGGCCCTCACCGTTTACATGGTGAAAATGGCCGAAGGTGGCGAAATCACCGTTCCGTCGATCAAACGCTGAGGGGGAGACAGCCATGAAAGCCTTTGCACTCACTGTTGTCCTGATCGGCGCGGCAACCGGCGCTGCAGCGCAGTCACCCCAGCCCCTCGATGCGGCAAAACTCGAGCCTTACGTGAAGAGCATGTGGTCGAAAGCCGGCCCGGAATGGGCCAGCGTGCTGACCCTCGACGAGACGAACTCGATCTGTTCGAGCACCCGTAATGCGCCCTCGCCCGCCGAGTATGACAAGATCGTCGCCCGCGAAAAGGCAACGATCGTCTTCCCGGCAGACGGGAACGTCATCGGCGACTGGAAGAAGGGCGAGATCGTTGCCCAGCGCGGCACCGGCGGCCAGTTCACTGACACACCGGAAACCTATCGGGGCGGCAACTGCTATGCCTGCCACGAGCTCGCCGCCAAGGAGGTCAGCTACGGCACACTGGGGCCGAGCCTCAAGGGCTATGGCAAGGCGCGGAACTTCTCCAAGGACGAGGCCCGGGCGGCCTATGCCAAGATCTACAACGCACAGTCGGTGATGGCCTGCTCGCAGATGCCGCGCTTCGGACACAACAAATTCCTGAGCGAAGCCCAGATCAAGGATGCGGTCGCCTACCTGTTCGACCCTGAATCGCCCGTCAACAAGTAAGACCGATGCGCCGGGCATTCGGCCCGGCGCATCCATTTTCGGATAAGGCTCATGTTCTTCTCACGGCGCCTGGTTCTGGCTCTTGCGTCCCTCGGAGCGACGGGAGGCTTGCGCGCCAGCGAGCGGGCCCTCGAACTGGTCATGGTCGAGCGGGCCGGCTGCTCCTGGTGCGAGCGATGGAACCGCGAGGTTGCCCCAGCCTACGAAAAAACGGCAGAAGGTCGCCGCGCACCGTTGCGCCGCCACAGCCTTGAGATCGGTCAGCCCCGGCTTGTCCTTACCGAGCCGGTACGGTTTACACCGACATTCCTTCTGGTAGAGGGAGGGCGCGAGATCGGTCGGATTACCGGATACCTCGAAAATGGGATGTTCTGGGGGCTGCTTGAGGCCATGCTCAAGCGCGTTGATGCGCCATCCGAAAGGACAAAGCCGTGACACAGCACGTCACTCCACAGCGCTGGCATGACGAACTTGAGGATGATCTCAAGGCCGATGTCGAAACCTCGCCCGAGCTTGAGGCCCTGATGCGCAACGCGCGTGAGGCCAGCGACCTTTTGAAGGCGCTGGCCCATGAAACGCGGCTGCTGCTGCTCTGCATTCTCTATGAGCGCGAACGCTCGGTGGGGGAACTTGAGGAAATCCTGTCTCTGCGGCAGGCGACCGTTTCCCAGCAGCTTGCGCGATTGCGCTTTGATGATCTGGTGACGACGCGTCGTGACGGCAAGGCGGTTTATTATTCCATCGCCGACGACAAGGCCCGTGCGGTCGTCAAACTGATGTACGAGATGTTCTGCACGTCCCGGAAGGCCGGGACCGATGCAGCCACCCCCTCCTGACCGCTCCCGGATGGACGGTCTGCCCCTGCCCTCTGTCTCGCTCATAGGCGCGCTTGTCGGTGTGCTGACCGGCTATTTCGTGCGTCGAGCCCGGCTCTGTAGTTTCGGAGCGATTGAATCCGCCCTGATCGGCCGTGACTGGCGGCGCCTCAAGGTGTTCGGCATCGCGCTGGGCGTTGCGCTCGCCGGCACACAACTCGCCATTCTGATCGGCTGGCTCGACCCTTTGCGCAGCAGCTATGTCGCCGCCAAGCTGCCCTGGCTGGGGCTCGGCATCGGGGCTGTTGCTTTCGGGTTCGGCATGGCGCTGGTCGGAACCTGCGCGTTCGGCTCGCTGGTCCGACTTGGCGGCGGGGACCTGCGCAGCCTGATGACGCTGCTCATCTTCGGCGCGGTTGCCTTTGCGATGCTGCGCGGCAGCCTGGTCGACTTCCGGATCAATGGTATCGAGGCGGTCAACCTGCCGATACCGGGCCTCAAGCCTTCGATTCTGTCCGAACTCAGCGGCCTTGGGCCGATGCTGGGACTGGCCTGTGCTGTTGCACTGATCGGCATCGGCCTGACCGACCGGCGGCTGTGGCGCGCGCCGAAGCTATTGACCGCCGGCATCGTCCTCGGCCTCGGTGTTGTTGCCGGCTGGCTGGCAACCGGCACGCTGGTTGACGATTTTGCCGGATTGTCGCGTGTGCAAAGCTTGACTTTTGTTGCCCCCGTGGCCCGCACGCTGTTCGGGCTGATGAGCGGGGCGCCGGGCTGGATCGATTTTGGCGTTGCAAGCGTCATCGGTGTCCCGGTCGGGGCTTTTCTGGCAGCACGTCAGGCGCGGGATTTCCACTGGGAAGCCTATGATGATGCCCGCGAGATGCGTCGTCATATCGGCGGAGCAATGCTGATGGGGAGTGGCGGCATTCTCGCCAGCGGCTGCACCATCGGACAGGGATTGACCGCCGGTTCGCTGACAGCGGTGTCCTGGCTGATCACCGTGCCGGGGCTGATGCTGGGTGCGCGCCTCGGCATTCTGTTTCTGGTCGAGGATTCGTTTCTGGCGGGCCTGCGGTCGCGGTTTTCCGTGCTGCGGAGGACGGGCGAACACCGTTAAGGTCGCTTTGCCCCACTGCCCCTTGCGACTTGATCTGCGTCAAACTTCGCCCTCACTTGACTTTGGTTAAGGCATAGGCGGCACGGGCTGTGGCTTTCGTCTCCACTGGAGACAAGAATGGCCGAATCCCTATCCCGCCGTGGGCTTTTTCGCGCGTGCCTTCCTGCTCGACAGGACGCCGCGTCATCCGAGCCTGCCGCCATGGTCGCGCGCGTTACGGACGCCTGCATTGAGCCGCGCGGCGTCGCCTGCCGTCGCTGTGGCGAAGCGTGCGATTCCGACGCCATCCGCTTCCGGCCCATGGGCGGGGGACGTCATGCGACGCTCATCGACCCGGAACTCTGCACCGGCTGCGGCGCTTGCTCTCCGGTCTGTCCGGTCTCGGCCATCACACTTGTTGCCGCCGAACGCCTCGCATTGGTCGAGGGCATCGCGGAGCTTGGGAGAACCTCATGAATGCCATCGGTCACCCTCTCAACGTCGTCGGTCTCGTTATCCAGACGGCGCCGGGCAAGGTCGAGGCCGTGCGCGCCAGCCTTGCAATGATGCCGGGGGTGGATGTCCACGCCACCGGTGAGGACGGACGCATCATCGCGACCGCTATCGACACCGGGGACAGCCTCGCCATCGACCAGATGGCCGCCATGAACCGGACACCGGGCATCGTCTCGACCATGCTTGCCTATCACCAGATTGATGATCCGGCTGCTGCTGCGGACTGCGGCTGCGCCGATCTTCCCAACCATTCCTGCCATTCCCACACAGGGGCCTGAGCCATGAACCAGATTGTCAAGCCGATCGAAGAGGCTGTCGACGCACAGCGCCGTGCCATCCTTAAGGCTACCGCTGCGACCGCCGCCGCGACCAGCGTCGGCATTGCGCTGCCAGGCGATGCGGAAGCGCAGCTGACGCGCAACACCGACGGTATCCGCTGGGACAAGGGGGTCTGCCGCTTCTGCGGCACCGGTTGCGGTGTCATCGTCGGCACCAAGGCCGGCAAGGTGGTGGCCACGCAGGGCGACCCCGATGCGCCGGTCAACCGTGGCCTGAACTGCATCAAGGGCTATTTCCTGTCCAAGATCATGTATGGCGAGGACAGGCTGACGCGCCCCCTGCTGCGCATGAAGAACGGGCAGTTCGACAAGAATGGCGATTTTACCCCGATTTCCTGGGACGACGCCTTCAAGATCATGGCCGAGAAATGGAAGGCCGCGTTGAAGGCGAACGGCCCTTCGGCCGTCGGCATGTTCGGCTCTGGCCAATGGACGATCTG
>JAIUNP010000198.1 GCA_020161975.1 Pseudomonadota bacterium | reverse complement strand
GCCCGCGAACTCAGCGAAACGTGCGATCTCTTTCTGGTGGCCGGCTCTTCGCTGGTGGTGCACCCGGCGGCGGCGCTGCCCGTTCTGGCCCGGCGCAGCGGCGCGCGCCTCGCGATCATAAACCGCGAGCCGACCGAGCTCGATGGATTGGCGCACCTCGTCATCAATGAAGACATCGGCAGGGTTTGCGCGCAGCTCGGCTGCATCTGAACAGTTAGGTGTGAAAAGAGTACAATACACTACGGAATACTGTTTGCAGATGCTCTCACGCTGCTATCCTCGCAACAGATTCGCGGAAGTGTTCCGCGCCGACGGGTGAATTCGATGTCCAGTGACGGTTACAGCGACAAGAAGGCTCCCGGGATTCTTCCCGGACAGGTGCCTTCGCTTCAGGACAACGCCCGCGTCGACCTCGGGCTTGATCAAAACCTTGATCTTATTCAGGTTTCTGGTGTCATCAAGTGGTTCGACGTTGCCAAGGGGTATGGTTTCATCGTGCCGGACAACGGCCTTCCGGACATCCTCCTGCACATCACATGCCTGAGGCGGGATGGCTTCCAGACCGCGCAGGAAGGGACGCGAATCGTCTGCGAGGTGGTGCAGCGCGCCCGCGGCTACCAGACGTTCCGCGTCCTCTCGATGGACACCTCCACCGCTGCGCATCCGGCATCCCTGCCGCCGGCGCGCACCCATGTCTCGGTGACGCCGGAAGGCTCCTACGAGCGGGCATTGGTGAAATGGTTCAACCGCCTGCGCGGTTTCGGCTTCCTGACCCGGGGTGACGGGACGCCGGATATCTTCATCCACATGGAAACGCTGCGTCGTTTCGGCATTGCCGAGCTGAAGCCCGGCCAGTGGGTGCTGGTGCGTTGGGGCAACGGGCCGAAGGGGCAGATGGCGGCCGATATCCGCTTGGCTGACGCGCCGTCCGGACCGCTTTCGCACTGAACACGCGCGAGGTGCCTTGATTCGGGCCGAAACTCGGTGCATCGAGGCGCCATGACCGCTCAGAACCGCTCCAGAACCCGTCTGTTTATGATCGCCTTCCTCGCGCTCACCGTGGGCGTAACGGGGATTTCGCTCTGGACGAACCTGTCCCGCATCTATTCCTCGCCCACCAATGCCCAGGTGCGGTCGCCGATGGAGGCGAACCATCTTCAGGTCGTGACGGAGAAGGGCGCGCAGGATTTTGTGATCGAGGTGATGCGCACGGATGCTGACCGCGCCAAGGGGCTGATGTTCCGTCAGTCGATGCCTGAAAACCACGGGATGCTGTTCGATTTCGAGCGCGACCAGCCCGTGACGATGTGGATGAAGAACACTTACATTCCCCTCGACATGATCTTCATCCTGAAGGACGGGCGCATTCATCGGATCGAGCGGCAGACCGAACCGCACTCCGAACGGACAATTTCCTCCGGCGCTCCCGTGCGCGCCGTGCTGGAAGTGAACGCCGGCGTTGCGGACAAGCTTGGCATCAAGCCCGGGCAAACCGTGCTGCATGGCATGTTCCCTGCCAAATGACTTGTGGCAATAGCGGCGAACGTGGTAGCCGGTCGGATGGATCAAACATCCTGTTCGGGGTATAGCGCAGTCTGGTAGCGCATCTGCTTTGGGAGCAGAGGGTCGCAGGTTCGAATCCTGCTGCCCCGACCAACGGTTGATCGACAGGAATGACGGGGATTTTGATGACCGCTCGCATCTACAGGCCCGCCCGCAATGCCATGCAGTCGGGGCAGGGCAAAACCCATCGCTGGCTGCTCGAATTCGAGCCGGAGGCCCGCCGCGAGGTGGAGCCGCTGATGGGCTGGACCTCCTCATCGGACATGAAGCAGCAGCTGCGCCTGAGCTTCGATTCGCAGGAGGCGGCTGTCGCCTACGCGCAGAAGAATGGCATCGCCTACCGTGTCGAGGAGCCGAAGGACGTCGAGCGCCGCGCCGTCAGCTACTCCGACAATTTCAAGTTCAACCGCGTTGGCCAGTGGACGCACTGATCGGCGTTCGGTTTGACCGGTGACGTGGAGCGGGCAGGGCGCACCGATGCGGATTATGCTCGCGCAGGCGCTGCGCCGGCACGCATGATGGAAATGGCCCCTTAGCTCAGCTGGATAGAGCACGTGCCTTCTAAGCATGAGGTCGCAGGTTCGAACCCTGCAGGGGTCGCCACAGCCTGAAAGGGGTTTCATGTTCGACCGGCTGATTGAGGCTGTTTCCCGCAGTCACCTGCGCGCGGCGTTTGCGCTGTTCGCCTTGTCGCTGGCGCTGTTCGTGCCGGGGCAGTTCACGCTTCAGCCGATGGATCGCGATGAGCCGCGCTTTGCGCAGGCGACCAAGCAGATGCTCGAGACACGGGATTTCGTCGACATCCGCTTTCAGGACGAGGCACGCCACAAGAAGCCGGTCGGCATTTACTGGTTGCAGAGCGCGGCAGTGGCCGGAGCGGAGGCGCTCGGCATCACCGATGCGCGCGGTCAAATCGGTTATTACCGCATTCCATCCCTGATTGGCGCGATTATCGTGGTTCTGGCGACCTACTGGGCGGGACTGGCTTTCCTGTCGCGCCGAATGGCGGTGCTGGCGGCTGCGTTGATGGCCGCGTCCATTCTGCTCGGGGTGGAAGCGCGCCTTGCCAAGACCGATGCAGTCCTGACCGCTACGGTGGTGGTGGCGATGGGTGCGCTGGCGCGGGTCTGGTTCGCTCATGTCGCGCCGCTGGCCAGCGCCCGGCCCGGAACAGGCACAATCCTCGCCTTCTGGCTCGCCATCGGCATCGGTGTGTTGATCAAGGGGCCGATCACGCCACTCATTCCGCTGATCGTTGTCATCTGCCTGGCGCTGCGCGAACGCTCGCTCGCCTGGGCAAAGCCGATGCGCCTCGGCCTCGGCCTTGCCATCGTGGTCGCGATTGCCGCGCCCTGGCTCATTGCCATTGCAGTGAAATCAGGCGGCGCCTTTTTCACCGAATCGGTTGGGAAGGACATGCTCGGCAAGGTCGGCGGCGTGGCGGAAAAGCACTGGGGCCCGCCCGGCGCCTATGCCGTCGCATTCTGGGCGACATTCTGGCCCGGCGCGCCGCTGGCGGCACTGGTCGGCTGGTTCTTCTGGGCCGAGCGCAAGGATGATGCGGTTTCCTTCCTGCTCGCCTGGATCGTGCCGTTCTGGCTGGTGCTGGAAGCGATGCCGACCAAGCTGCCGCACTATGTGCTGCCACTGTATCCGGCTGTCGCGATTCTCACCCTCCTGGCGGCAGAGCGGAGCGCCGTGCCCGAACGCGGCTGGCGGCTCTGGACCAGCGCGGGACTGATGCTGCTGATCCCTCTGGCGCTGCTCATCGGCGCGCCCTTCGCCTTCCTGAAGTTCGACGGCACGCTGCCGATATCGGCGATGCCGCTTCTGGGCATTGCGACCCTGCTTGCGGCACTGGCCGCGCGCGCCTGCCTTGCTGCGGATGTGCGGGCTGCAACCATCTGGGGCATTCTGGCCGCCATGCCGTTGACGGCGGCTGGTTTCCGCTTCGGAATGCCCGAGTTGCAGGCCATCAACCTGTCGCGGAACCTCGCCGCGACCGCCCGCGTTGCCGAGTGCAAGGACCCGCGCTTTGCCACTGCCGGCTTCCGTGAGCCGAGCCTCGTTTTCCTCACCCGCACGGATCTGCGGATGATCAGCGGCGGCGAGGTGCTGGCCTTCCTCAATGGCAACGAGGGCGATTGCCGCGTGGCCTTTGTCGAATCGCGCGATGAGGTGGAATTTCTGACGCAATTGCCGGCGGTGAGCACCGGAATGCGGCTTGCGGGCCGCGTGAAGGGCATCAACATCAACGGCGGCCGCCCGCTGGATATCGGCGTCTGGATCAAGCGCTGACATTCGCCTTGATTTGCGCTAGAAGCCCGGCGAAACGGAAACCACCATGACCAATGCCATCGCCGGGCAGACGCCCGTCATCTCCATCGTCGTGCCCGTGAAGAACGAGCAGGGCAACATTGCGCCGCTGGTTGCCGAGATCACGGCGGCGGTGTTTTCACTGGGGCCTTACGAGGTCATCTATGTCAACGACGGTTCAACCGACCGGACGGGCGAAATTCTGGGCGAACTGAAGGCGACCCGGCCATGGCTGCGCCATATCCGCCATCAGGAGAGCGGCGGCCAGTCCGCCGCCGTCCGCACGGGCGTTCGCCATGCAAGGGCGGATATCGTTTGCACGCTCGATGGCGACGGCCAGAACGATCCTGCCTTTATCCCCGCGCTCTATCAGGCGCTTCAGGCGGGGGGAACGCTCACGGGCCTTGCGCAGGGCCAGCGCGTGGGCCGCAAGGATACCGCCTTCAAGCGCTTCCAGTCGCGTTTTGCCAACAAGGTGCGGGGCGCCATCCTCAAGGACGGTACGCGCGATACGGGCTGCGGCCTGAAGTGCTTTCGTCGGGAAGCCTATCTCAGCCTGCCATATTTCGACGCCATTCACCGCTTCATGCCGGCCTTGATTGTGCGCGAGGGCTACAGGGTCGTGCATGTTGATGTGGTGGATCGCCCGCGGCTCACGGGTGTTTCGAATTACGGCTTCTTCAATCGGCTGTGGGTCGGCATTCTCGATCTCGGTGGGGTTTGGTGGCTGATCCGCCGCAAGAAGCCGACCCCGGTCGCCAACGAGGTTTGATACCATGCTGATCCAGCTTTCGCAGGATGTTGGCGGTTATCTCTACGATGTCTTTATTGACAAGGCCGACTGGTGGCTGCTGGTCGGCATTGGCGGACAATTGCTGTTCGCGGCGCGCTTCATCGTGCAGTGGATTGCTTCGGAGCGCGCCGGACGCTCGGTCATGCCGCTGGCCTTCTGGTTCTTTTCGATCGGCGGCGGGCTGATTACGCTGGTCTACGGCATCCACCGCCGCGAACCGGTGATCATCCTCGGGCAGGCGCTGTCGATTTTCATTTACATCCGCAACCTGATGCTGATCGGCAAGGAAAAGAAAGCCAAAAGCGGCGAATAACCGGTCGAATCCCGGGGGCGCCCGCAAGGCCGGATGCCCACCTGCCGGTTGACGCCTCCGCTTGCCCTCACGCCGCCGCTGCCGCCGCGAATGCGGCTTCAAGGCTGGTGATCAGGTCTGTGGTATCCTCAAGCCCGATCTGGAGCCGGAAAGCGCTGCCGCCCGGCGCAAACGGCACTGCGGTGCGGAATTCCGTTGCATCCACGGGGATGATCAGGCTCTCGAATCCGCCCCAGGAATAGCCCATGCCGAAGAGCTTGGCGTTATCGAGAAACGCCACGGTTTGCGCGCGCGTCATCTGCTTCACGGTCAGGCCGAACAGGCTTGAGGCGCCGGAAAAATCGCGTTTGAAAAGCGCATGGCCAGGATGGCTTGGCAGGGCAGGGTGGGCCACGGAAACGACGTCCGGGCGCTTTTCCAGCCACTCGGCTATGGCCAGCGCGGATGCTGCCTGCTCCTTGAGGCGGAGCGGCATGGTCCTGAGGCCGCGCAGCAGCAGGAACACATCGTCCGGCCCAAGGTAGATGCCGAAATCGCCGTGCGTTTTCAGAACCCTGGGGAAGGTATCGGCATTGGCCGCCACCAGCCCGGCCAGCAGGTCCGAATGGCCGGAGGGATACTTCGTCGCGGCATTGATCGAGATATCAACACCATGGTCGAGTGGGCGGAAACAAAGCGGCGTCGCCCAGGTATTGTCCATCAGCGTCACCGCGCCATGGGCCTTCGCCGCCGCCGCGATGGCGGGAATATCCTGCATCTCGAAGGTGAGCGAGCCGGGGCTTTCGGTGAACACCGCTTTCGTGTTCGGCTGGAACAGCGCGGAAATGCCGGCACCGATCTGCGGGTCGAAATAGGTCGTCGTAACTCCATAGCGCGCGAGCACCCGGTCGCAGAAATCGCGGGTGGGGCGGTAAACGCTGTCGGTGACAAGCAGATGGTCGCCGGCCCCCAGCACAGAGAGCAGTGCCACCGCGCAGGCCGAGGCGCCAGAGGGGCAGACAACCGTTCCCGCCGCGCCCTCAAGTTCGCTCCAGAGACTCGTCAGCGCCTCCATGGTCGGATTTCCACGCCGGCCATAGGTGTAGCGGTTGCGATGGGAGAGACAGGCATCGGCATCGGGATAAAGTACTGTCGAGCCGCGATAGGGAGGCGTCGAAACGAAGCCGAAACTCTCATCCGGATTGCGACCGTTGGCGACGATCCGCGTCGCGGGGGCCAACTTGCCGATTTCGTCCTTGCTCAGTTTGCTCATGTCGTTTTGCTCACGCGCCTGCAGCCATATCTGGTCAGAACCCCGTCCCGAAAAAGGTCCAGACATGTCTTGATACGGATAATGTGCACGAGTGCGAAGCCAGCGGAAGGGAAATACAGATAAGTCTGGGGAAAAATATTCCCCCATTCAGCCGGCAAATCGTTTCGATGCACATTCCTGATGGATCAGGCTTGACCCATAGCAAAAAGTCGAAATTAATGGGCGGCACCACGGGGGGGCTGTAGGCATTCGATTGTCTGGTCACCCCTCGGATCGATTTTAATACGGGGAGACAATACCATCATGAAACGTCTGTTTATGTCGGCAGTCTTGGGCGCGGCTGTGGCTGTGTCCGGTGCGGCAACTGCCGGAACGCTCGACGACGTGAAGGCCCGCGGCACTCTGAGCTGCGGTTCGAACACCGGTCTTGCCGGCTTCGGCCAGCCGGACGCTCAGGGCCACTGGAACGGCTTCGACGTTGACTATTGCCGCGCGGTGGCTGCCGCTGTGTTCGGCGATGGGAACAAGGTCAAGTTCGTGCCGCTGTCCGCAAAGGACCGCTTCACCGCCCTTCAGTCAAAGGAAGTGGATGTTCTGGTCCGTAACACGACCTGGACCTCGTCGCGCGACACCTCGCTTGGCCTGAACTTCGCCGGCATCAGCTACTTCGACGGCCAGGGCTTCATGGTCCGCAAGAAGCTGAAGGTGAACTCGGCGCTCGAACTGTCCGGCGCTTCGGTCTGCACACAGCAGGGCACGACCACCGAGCTGAACCTCGCCGACTACTTCCGCTCCAAGAACATGAAGTTCGAGGCGGTGGTGTTCGCTACCTCTGACGAGACGATCAAGGCCTATGACGCCGGTCGCTGCGATGTGTTCACCACGGACGCTTCGGGCCTCTATTCCGAGCGCCTGCGTCTTGCCAACCCGGACGACCACATGGTTCTTCCCGAGATCATCTCGAAGGAGCCGCTTGGCCCGGCTGTCCGCCATGGCGATGACCAGTGGTTCGACATCGTGAAGTGGACCCATTTCGGGCTCATCACGGCGGAAGAACTGGGCGTGACCAAGGCCAATGTTGAGCAGATGAAGACCTCAACCAATCCGGACGTGAAGCGTCTGCTTGGCGTTGAGGGAGACTTCGGCAAGGCGCTGGGCCTTCAGAACGACTTCATGGTCAATGTGATCAAGGGCGTTGGCAACTACGGCGAACTGTTCGAGCGCACCGTGGGCTCGGGGTCGCCTCTGAAGATCGCGCGCGGCGTGAACCAGCTCTGGAACAAGGGCGGTTTGCAGTACGCTCCGCCGATCCGCTGATCGGTCGATAAAAA
>JAIUNP010000197.1 GCA_020161975.1 Pseudomonadota bacterium | reverse complement strand
AACGCCCGTGGTGGCAGCCAGCAATGCGCCGACGAAGATCACCGCATAGGCAAGGCCGCCACGGATGGTGCCGAAGAGCTGGCCGATGGTGTCGAGCAGGTCTTCCGCCATGCCGGAGCGTTCCAGCACCAGCCCCATGAAGGTGAAAAACGGTATTGCCAATAGCACGTCATTGGCCATGACGCCGCCGTAGAGCCGATCCGGCAAGGATTGGAGCAGCGGCCAGCTCAGCGTGATCACGCCGTTCGACAGTGGCGCCAGTTCAACGCCGATGACGAAGAAGGCCAGGCCGCAGGCGCCAAGCGCAAAGGCGACCGGATACCCCAGCAGCAGGAAGAACACCAGCGACGCGAACATAATCGGCGCAATGTTGTGGGCAATGAACTCAGCCATAGTCGGACCCCCCGGGCGCCGTAATCAGTGTTGCTTGGTTTCGGCGGAGGTGGCGGCACGTTCCGCCTCTTCCTTGCCCACGACCATCAGGCGCTCGGCCTCGGCTTCCGCCGCGGCATGGTGGCCGCCGGCGCCGAGGGTGTCGGGGATAAGCCCCTTCGACACGGCGACACGCTTGATGAACTCGGAAATGCCCTGGAGCAGCAGGAAGATAAAACCGGCGAGGATCAGGAACTTTGCGGGCCATTGCGGCAGGCCGCCGGCGTTGCTCGACTGCTCGTTCATCATGAACGAGCGCCAGAAGAACGGCCAGGAGGTGACGATCATCACAAGGCACATCGGAATCAGGAACAGGCCATGGCCGATGAATTCGATGGCCCGGCGCCAGGACTGCGGCAGCTTGGAGTTCACGATATCGATGCGGATGTGCTCGTTGCAGAGCAGCGTCCACGGCGAGCACAGCATGAACACCGCGCCGAACAGCAGCCACTGCGCCTCCAGCCAGGCGTTGGAGCTGGTGTTGAACACCTTGCGGATAATGGCATTGACGGCGGAGATGAGCACCGCGACCAGAATGAGCCAGGCAACGCTTTTGCCTAGCTTTTCGTTGAGCCAGTCAATGGCCCGCGACAGTCGCATAAAGCCTGCCATCTGAAACACACTCCGCCTGTTTTGTTATTGCGTCGGGACAGCCAATGGCCGCTCCCCACCCCAACGTGTCAGTGTTCTTACACAGGCTTTTTTCATGCGACAATATGTCTAGGCCGCAAAAACGTCACTTTCCCCCAAGCCGCGCCTCGGCTTCTTTTTTGCGCACACGTTCGCGGTGCAGGGTGTAAACGCCGCTGGCGACGATGATGGCCATGCCGAGAAGCGCGACCGCATCCGGCAGATCGCCGAAGACCAGAAAGCCGATGATGATGGCCCAGATGACGCCGCTGTAGCGGAAGGGCGCAACCAGAGACAGATCCACCCCACGACAGCCGATGATCAGCAGGAGGTTGCCCGCCGTCAGCAACACCGCCGCCAGCGCGGAAAAAGCAAACGGCGTTGCGGCAAACGGCTTCCAGGGCGTGACGAGGTTCAGGACCAGGCCGCCGGCCAGCGACCCCAGCGCCGTCCCCAGCGCAACGACAACGGAAGGGATATGATCGCCCAGCTTGCGCGTTGCGATGTCGCGCGCGGCAACGCAGGCCACGCAGGCAAGGCCAAGCAGCGCGCCGGTCATGTAGGCAGGCTGGGCCGATTCACTGCTGCCGGGCTGGATAACCAGCAGCACGCCGAAAAAGCCTGCGGCAATCGCGCTCCAGCGCCGCCAGCCCACCCGCTCGCCAAACAGAAAGATGGCGATGATGGTAATGAACAGCGGCGTGACCATCAAAACGGCCGTGAGGTCCGCCAGCGGCATCATGCCGAGGGCCGAAATGAAGGTGATCGCCGTGAGGGATTCCAGCGCCGAACGCAGCAGCACCAGCGGGCTCAGCAAATCCTTGAGGTGGCTCCCCTGCCCCTTCGCAAATACGATCATCAGCGCGAATGAGACCGCAAAAACGCCGCGCACCGTGAGGAATTGCGCGACCGGCCAGGATTGACCGACGTATTTTGCCATGGCATCCGAAAAGACAAAAATGCTCGACGCTATGGTGATCGCCAGCATTCCGCGGGCGTTGGGAGACAGGGTGTCGAACACGTTCATTCCATTCCGGCTGCGCCGGTTAGCCGCCGGTCACGCTCATGTGGCGGCCCACGGCGGGCTTGCGGGTGTCTCTATCGATAATGAAATCATGCCCCTTGGGCTTGCGGCTGATGGCCGCATCAATGGCTTCAAGCACCGGGCCATCGCCTTCAGACGCGCGCAGCACCTTGCGCAGATCGGCCGAATCTTCCTGCCCCAGACACATATAGAGTGTGCCGGTGCAGGTGAGGCGCACACGGTTGCAGCTTTCGCAGAAGTTGTGGGTCATCGGCGTGATGAAGCCGACGATGCCGCCCGTCTCGCGCAGGGTCGCATAGCGCGCCGGCCCGCCAGTGCGATAATCGCTGTCCTCGAAAGTGAAGTGCGACATGAGATCGGCCTTCAACTGCGAGATCGGCAGATATTGATCGACCCGTGCGACCTCCATCTCGCCCATCGGCATCACCTCGATGAAGGTGATGTCCATGCCCTCGCCATGCGCCCAACGGATCAGCTCGGGAATTTCCCGATCATTGAAGCCCTTCAGTGCCACGGTGTTGATCTTGACCCTGAGGCCCGCCTCGCGCGCGGCCCTGATGCCGCCGAGCACCTTGTCGAGATCACCCCAGCGCGTGATCTCGCGGAACTTGTCGGCATCACGCGTATCGAGTGAGACATTGACGCGGCGGACGCCGCAATCAGCGAGCTCGGCGGCGTGGCGGGCGAGTTGCGAACCATTCGTGGTCAGGGTCAACTCATCCAGCGCGCCAGTCGTCAGATGACGCGACAAATCTCGGAACAGGCGCATGATATCGCGCCGTACCAGCGGCTCGCCGCCGGTGATGCGGAGCTTGCGCACCCCGCGCGAAACGAACAATCCGCAAAGCCGCGACAGTTCCTCCAGCGACAGAAGGTCCTGCTTGGGCAGGAAGGTCATGTGCTCCGACATGCAATACGTGCAGCGGAAATCGCAGCGATCCGTCACGGATACGCGCAAATAGGTCACATCCCGTCCGAACGGATCAGTCAAGGCAGCCTTGGGGGGCGAAGTCGAGACCTCTTTCAAGGGAAACTCCAGGCCGAAACGGTCGGCGTCAGGTGAAGATGGGCAGAAATGCTGCAATCCGCAACCCTTGTCGCCGCGCGAGCCGACACCATTGCACCATCACAAAAACGAAAAGGGCCGGCGAACCGGCCCTGATCCCTGAACGCCACAGGCCCGCTTAGCGGACCACAACCACGCGGGTGCCAACCTTCACGCGGTCGTAGAGGTCCACGACGTCATCGTTCAGCATACGGATGCAGCCCGAGGAAACGGCCTGACCGATCGTCTCCGGCTCGTTGGAGCCATGGATGCGATAGAGCGAGGAGCCGAGATAGAGCGCGCGCGCGCCAAGCGGATTCTCCGGCCCGCCCTTCATATGGCGCGGCAGATCGGGACGACGCTTCAGCATCTGGGGTGGCGGTGTCCAATCCGGCCACTCGGCCTTGCGGGTGATGGCCTTGGTGCCGCCCCACTCGAAGCCCGGGCGGCCGACGCCGACGCCGTAGCGAATCGCGCGGCCATTGCCAAGAATGTAATACAAACGGCGCTCGACCGTGGAGACCACGATGGTGCCTGGCGCGAACTTGGACGAATACGCCACTTCCTCGCGGGGAACCGGCGTCGCCTTCGCGCGAGTGTCCTGATAGGGCTCGATCGGCTCACGGGTCAGCGGGTCGATCTCGTAAGCGACAGCGGCGGGTGCAAGCGCAGCCCCGAAAGCCACTGCCAGTAGGGTCGCATGGAGACGACGCATGGCGGCATACCTCTCGTGAAATTGAATCGCGGGCGGCGCTATGACCGCTGCTGAGTGACACATCCATTCAAACGAACGCGTTGACAAGCGCGCCAACGCACATTTCAACGCGATCCTAACAGGTTGGTTCCAGCCGTTGCCATGCTGCAACAATTCTTTTTCTCATCCTTGACTTCACCCGCCAGCCTTTCTAGGAAGGCGCTTCCTGAATCGGGCGCGTAGCTCAGCGGAAGAGCACTTCGTTCACACCGAAGGGGTCACAGGTTCGATCCCTGTCGCGCCCACCATTCTCAAACGCCGGACAGAGCGTTGAGATATAGGACAAATTTCAAGTTTTGGATGACAGTCCTGATCGTTGGATTCGCCCCCGGGTTGATCGGCCCCCACAGATGTGGTCCGGTCAGGGTGTCAGAGCATTGACGGTCTGGCGCCAGCGCAGGGATAAAGACCTCCACGACCGACGGCCTGCATCCGGGCGATCCGTATGGACGCATGGTGTGGTTTTGGTGCAGCATTTCATTTGAGGTGACCACTGCGCCAGCAATTGCCGATTTCGCAATCGACCTCGGAGAGACATGCGATGAGCACAATCCACATAACCAAAGATGTCAGCGGCACGGTCGGAAAATATGTCGCGCATGTCGACGGCATCGATGGCGAGGCCAAGATCACCTTCACCGTGCGCGGCGAAAACTGATCAGCGCCGATCACACCATCGCGCCGGATGCGATGCGTGGCACCGGCGCAGCCGCGGCACTGGTCGATTTCATGATCGCCGATGCACGCAGGAGCGGCTTCAGGATCATCCCGATCTGTCCCTACGTCCGCGCGCAGTACAAGCGTCATCCGGAATGGCAGGATGTCATGACTGTCGCCCCGGGCGTCGATCCAACAGCAGCGTGAAAGCATCACTTGCGGTTATGCAGATGAGACAGAAGCCGGACGTTCACGGTGTCTTTAAAGCAGGGGCGACCCAATGAGCCTTTGCGAGGACCAAATTGTTTACTTGTTGGGCCTGTCGGACTGTGATCCATTGAGCCCCTTCGGCATAGCCTCTGAACATATCACATCCGCATCCGGTTGAAGAAAGGCGGGGGACCCTGCCGTTACCGTCGCAGCCCAGCCTTTCCGGTCGGAAAGAGTGCTGACCAGGGCCCAGCCGGGGATCACCCGATCGACGCGAACCAAGGCATCCGTGGGCAGCGACCCGACAGGTTTGCCGCCCGGCGTGCGAAACAATCTGTGCGCATTCCCATCAGCCAGTTTTGCTGTACGGCACAGCTTGCGCCATTCAGAGCTGACCTGTGCGAGCCCGACAGTCTCGGCGGTCTTGCGCCAGAGGCTGGATGGCAGTGCTGCATCCCTTAGCCATTTCTCTGCCGATGCGACGCCCCGGTTCTTGAGCGAGCGGGCAAGCACCCCGCTCACCAGCGCTGCCGCGCCGGACGTGCCGTTGGCGGCAGCGTAAGGCGCTCGCCGATCGCCGGTCACTGCCGTAATTCTCAGACCCGGCGCGTTGACCTTGACGCAAGGGCCGAAGTTGCTGAACCCCGGCGTTTCATCATCCGGTCCGGTTGCAGCTACCGTGACCGCCTCTTTGGCAGATGCCGGAGAAAACCGGCACGCATCCTCCGCGTTGTTGCCCGCAGCCACGACCACCACCACGCCGTTTTCCGTCAGCGTCGCAACCGCATCGTTGATCTTGCGGGACCATTTTCCGATAAGGCTCATATTGGCGATGATCGGCCTGCCGTCGCGCGTGTCCTGCTCGGTCACGAGCAACCATTCCACGGCTTCAACAAGGCTGCCGCTGTCACCCGTCCTGTCGCGCTCGCAGGGCAGAACCACCACATCAACCAATTCAGCCTTTGGGGCCGATCCGGTCGTGCGCCCCATGATCAGTGACGCCATCTCCGTGCCATGCCCGGCGCAGGAGGCGAGGTCGTCGGCCTCCCGCCGTGTGAAATTGGCCCGCGTGATGATGCGTTTGCCGAAGTCAGCTGTAGAGGGCAAGGCGCCACTATCGAAAAGATAGATGCGCGCACTGTAATTGCCTGTCTCCCGGTCAAACCGCCCATCGAGCGGCAGGGATGGAGAGTCGAGGCGGTCCAAACCCCAGGACAGAGGCAGGCGCCCGCCCGCCGCCTTCAGCCTCGTGCTGGCATGGACCGTAGCCACCAGGGGATTGGACGACAGCGCAGCCATCTGATCGGCCGTGGCGCGAACAACCGCACTCCTGAGAAATTGGCGCTGTACCGAGCGAATCTGGTCGCCTTGCAATCCCAACCGCGCCGCAAGATCGATGATCGGGATATTTGCAAGGTCGAGCCCGGCGGTGGTGAACCCACCCAGATTGAAATCGACGATATATTGCCCTTCGATATCGAGCAGATCATCCGGCAGCAGGGCCGTGACCGGCAATTCCGGTAGCCCTTGCCAGCTCGGACGCAGGGGGGTGCGCGTGGTTGCGGCCACTGCCCCTACAGGGCGGGGCGCCGGCGAGGGACGGGAGATGCTGGCCACCCGGGGCTTGGGCGGAGCCGTTTTTGGCCGTCGCGGCGTCTCTGTCGCAGTGGGCCTTGGCCGGACAACGGGCGGCCTTGCTGGCCGCGCGATCTCGACTGTGACCTGCCACCACTTCTTTTTCCCCGGCTCGCCAGACGGAGGGCGAGCGGGAGGGACATAGGACGGGCTGCCGACGCATCGCGCGGGTTGCAACCTGCAATCGACAGGTTGTGTCTGGGCCTGCACATCCTGGCCGGCGCATACCAATGCCAGTATCAAGCCTATCAGTGCCGAGCCCCGATGCCAGCGCACGCAATCACAAACCTTTCAGATATTCCACGAGGTCGAGCTTCTGCTGGTGGCTCAGGCCGGTGCCGTATTCATGCCCGCCATTCCAGTTTCCGGTGATGACGATGCCCTGCTTGTCGTAGACATTGAAAATGAACGCCTTCGGGTTGCCGACCGCGTTCTTTGAGCCACCCTTGACCGTATCGAGCGTGCCGTCGAAATAGGCGAAGGTCTTGGGGCGCTCTTTTTGCGGCAGCATGAGATCGTACAAGGTGGGCACTGAGCCGTTGTGCAAATAGGGGGCCGTTGCCCAGATGCCGTTCAGCGGTCGTGCCTTGTACATCGGCAGCGGATTATCCGGCGCGAACAAGCGCGCGTTTTCAAGGAAGCTTGCGCACTTTGCCAACCGCGCACGCAATGGCGCCAGAGGATCCCTGCTCGCGCTTTGCCCCCAGATTCCCTCCCCTTCCTCCCCGAATGCATATTGGACAAGCTGTTCGCCCGCTGCCGCAAGCTGGTTTTCCGCGATGATCCGCAGCGTCGCCCACTTGCTGGATTTGAGATCACGCTGGATGAGAATTCGGAGCAGATCGGTTGTCACCGCGCGCTCCCCAAACGGCCGATCCCCTTTCGAGGAGGTGAGGCCCGCTGCGTTCATCTGCCCCTGCAAGCGGCCTGAAGGCACG
The DNA here is from genome assembly GCA_020161975.1 of Pseudomonadota bacterium. Lineage (GTDB taxonomy): Bacteria > Pseudomonadota > Alphaproteobacteria > Rhizobiales > Beijerinckiaceae > JAIUNP01. The sequence goes on along the minus strand of JAIUNP010000197.1, from coordinate 235 downwards.
ACATGGGTCAGCGCGTGGCAGGCCATGCCCGGATCCGTGCCGATGAACTCAGCCGAGGGTGCATGGGTCGTCTCGAAAGCCTTGGGCTGCGTCGCCTTGTCGAACAGGGGCTGAAGGTAGATGTAACCCGAGGATGGATCGGCACTCTGGCCCGGCTTGCTTAGAAGGTGCAGCACCTTGGTGGTGTCGCCCGGGTCGAGCAGCGGCGGCTTGTTCGACGGCGCCGGCCGGCTGC